>JAEWPN010000023.1 GCA_023399455.1 Bacillota bacterium | reverse complement strand
AAGAGTAGGTAATTCATATCTCATTCTAAATCTACGTTTTTGTTATGAAAGCCGTAGGTCTATTAAAGTTACCCTTCTGTACGAAAAACAAATCAAAATACTTCTTGACTATTTACCAAATTGCTTTCTTATACTTAACGCTATCCCTTATTCTGATTTTATATCAAGAAATGGGGTATTACAAGACTTCTGCATTGAATATAAATAATAAAACACCGAAAAGAAGCAATGACCGCCTGCCATTTATTACGGTGTTCTAATATATAAATTATTTTTTATATAAAGTGATGGCTATAGTCCGCTTACATTATGTGACAAAGCTTCCTTCAAGCCCTCTGCCGTACTCAGAAAATTGATTCCCGACTCTCTTATCTTGCTTAAATCCATCCGTAGGTTTCTGTGTTTGTCCGCAAACGACTCCCTGTCTTCCACTACGCTTACCCCTGAAATATTTTTCAGCTTTAACATGTACCTTACCACGTCGCAGGTACAAAGATCATTTTCGCTTCCAAAATTATATACCCCGGGAGAAAGACTAAATGCCTTTTCCATATTAGCGGCAACCTCCCAAACATTGGTAATGCTTCTGAAATCAAACACCGGATATCTGATTTCCTTCCCTTCCTGTACCGCTTGCAGGACATTTGTTACCAAACTACCATGCTCTGTTCCTATCCTCATTTCCTTATCATACATCCAGCTGAGCCGCAAGATTACGCTGTCTTTATTAAACTCCAGGCATTTCCTCTCCGCCTGAAGCTTCTGCTTACCATAAACATGAGGCGGACACAGATTTTCTTCTTCTGAATGCGGGCTAGTCCCTGCATGTCCCAAATAAACCTGATCCGAGCTGCAGAATATCAATTTTACACCGAATCTTCCGCATACCTTAGCTATGTTCTCCGTTCCCAGCACATTTACCTTATATGACAGCTCAGGCTCCTTTTCGCAAGCACCTATATCAGACACCGCTCCGCAGTGAATCATAATATCCGGACGAAACTCACTTACTATATTCCCGACTTCATTACCATCTGTAAAATCCATCTGCCCGCGAGTCAGTCCCCTAACCTCATGTTTTTTTAATGCTATACACAGCCTTGAAGCCAGAAAGCCGTTAGCGCCGGTTAACAATATCCTCATTATACAACCATGCTCCTTTAAACCTTATCCTTCTTTCACATTCTCAGGGAAACTTCTTAAATACACCGTATTTCCATCAGGATCCAATAAACTCATATTTCTTGCTCCCCAAGGACGGGTGATCGGCTTATCTATTATTTTCATACCTTTTTCCAGCAATCTTTCGTATTCCTCATCCACGTTATCTACTGTAAATGCAATACAAATATTCTGATTCTGGTTGTTTTTGACAGTCCCATCGTTATAGATAGTCAGCATCGTTTCTTCCGCAATGATAGTCTGGTGCACGCCATCACCACTTCCGTTATCAGTTCCCAGCAAAAATTTGTAAAAGTCTGCCAGTCGGATCACATCATTTGTTAAAAATCCTACCTCTCCTAATTTCATGACTTCCTCCTACATCCACCCTGGAATTGTATTTTTGTCTGCCTAAGAAAAAGAATTATAGTGCAGACATTGTACCATATCTTTACAATTATGTACAACCGTTTACTGTAACAAATCATTATAGAGATAAAAGGATGGTTACCGGGAACGGAGTGAACAGTAACAAGAATGAGTGAACCTGTTATAATACGACATAATGTTGTCATATTCTGTGTATTATAATAAAAATAAACAGTAAATTTGGAGGAATATAAAATTATGCAGGAATATACTGACAAAGATGCTTTAATAACTGAAATTAAAAAGACAGCCAATATGTTTATATCCGAATTTGATGGAATACCCGAATCCGACAAGGCGGTACGTCTTGAAGAAGTCGACCGCACACCGCAGGAAATAATTGCCTATCAGCTTGGCTGGATGAAACTGCTCCTCAGCTGGGACAGTAATGAGCTGGCTGGAAAAGAAGTCGTCACACCGTCCCCCGGATATAAATGGAATCAATTAGGAGGGTTATACCAAAGTTTTTATGACCAGTATCAAGACGAATCGCTGTCTCAGTTAACCGGATTATTTGTTTCTACCGTTGATGAACTGATCCAATGGCTCAGCGGCTTCAGCGAAGAGGAACTTTTTCGCCCCGGCGGCAGAAAGTGGGCCGCATCTACCCCATCTAACTGGCCTATATGGAAATGGACGCACATTAACACTGTTGCACCGTTTAAGTCTTTCCGCAGTAAAATTCGGAAATGGAAAAAACTTCGTTCGTTAACATAGGTTTGTAATTTATATGATTTATTCAGAATATCGAAATGTTTTCAACGCCAATATCAAAGCAACGATTGCCACCAATAATACAAGTCCTAAATCTATTAAGTAACTAGGCCATGACAAGTCCAGCGCATTGCGCAAGCCGCTTACAAACCATTGAAAAGGATTAAAACGGCTGACAGTTTTAATGAACTCCGGAGCGTTATTCAGGGAATAAAATGCGCTGCTGCAAAACATTAGGGGCATAGTGATAATATTGGTTAAAATGCTTACGTTATTATCTGTCCGGCTCAAACTTGCTATAAAGAAACTAAAGAAAATATAACCAGCAGTTGCAATAATAATGATAGGTATTAATGCAAGGAAGGACATCAACGAAATATTTATCTTAAGTACAAAAACTCCTGACAGTAATACGAGCATAGCACATAGAAACGAAATCAACGTCCAGGCTCCTGATATGCTGCATATATATTTCCAGAGGGGCATAGGTGTTACCCGAAGCAGATTATATACACCTCTCCGACGTTGTATCAAGATAGCAAAAGAAGTGGTCATAAATGAGTAGAACAAGATACTGATAGCCATCATCCCAGTTAATATATGCTGCGGATAATCCGAAGATTTTATAAAAATCCCTAATCCAATTGCACCACCGATTGGCAGTACAATAGACCATAGTATTAAAAAAGGATCCCGGCTTGCAGATTTAAATGTAAGACTGAATATTGTTTTCATTTTTATACCCATCTGCGCGTTGCGTCGCGCACTCAAATCAATAGTTGAATACGCATTTTTATTCAACCTTATACCTCCATGTCCGCTTCGGCGGACTAAAAATCAATAGTTGAAAGCTCTTTTTCTTCACCTATTCGCTTCCGCTTGTGTGTTGTCGGTCAATTCAAGATACAAACTTTCAAGATTTTCGGTATGATATTGCTGTAAAAGACTCTCCGGTTCCCCTTGGGCAACAATAAGTCCCTCGTGCATTAAAATAATACGGTCGGCAATACGGGATACTTCTTCCATATCATGTGATGAAAAGAGCACTGTTACCTTATTTTGTGCTAATCGCTTTATCATAGTTCTTACTTCGTGCCGGGCACGGGGGTCAAGTCCTGCTGCCGGTTCGTCAAGTATAATCAAATCCGGATTATGCAGAGTGGTAACGGCAATCGCAAGTCTTTTTTGCTGTCCGCCAGATAAACGTGATGCAAGAGTTTTTCTTGCTTCCTGTAAGTTGCATTCCTCCAGTTTCTTCTGAATTTGCTCTTTACCCATTCGTAAATTGTAAAGCGCCGCAAACAGTTGTAAATTCTCTTCCGTGGTGTAGCCTTCAAAAAAGGGAGTAGACTGCAATTGAACTCCAATATGTGCTTTATAATCTTCTCTCCATCGTGTAATTGCTCCTGCATCTGGTGGTAATATTCCTAAGAGCATTCCCATAGTGGTTGATTTCCCGGCTCCGTTCGTTCCTATCAAAGCGAGAATTTCACTTTGCCGAATTTCTACATCAATTCCTTTCACAACTTCGCGGTTATGAAATTGCTTGTGTATGCCTTTAGCCTCCATTAAAATCATTCTCAAATTCTCCTTATAATTAATATTGTTTATTCAATGTTGAGTATTCGGTTTATTTTTTCTCCCTCACGATAGAGGGAGATTTTTTAGTGCTCTTTCTCCAAAAGTGCCAAAGCATTATCAACAAAATCCTGTTGCTGCTTTATTATGGAAAACATATTATCCATGATAAGATTAACCATTGGAGGGATTTTATGTTGCATCGCAGTGTCTTTGGCTTCAAATCCGGATTTCACAGCATTATATTCATCTTTTAGAGCAATGCGCTGTTGTTCAAGTGCCTTGCGGCATTCATCAACTGATAACTTCTCATAAAATGATAAGCCGGAATATAATGTGGAGGGATATAGTACAGAAGAAACCTTTAGCGAGTCTTTAATTAACGTTTGGAGATAAGCTCTTCCAGTGTCTGTAATTGAGTAAACCGCTTTTTGTCGGTGTCCTGTCTGTTCTATACTGGTAACTATGACATATCCTTCCTGCTCCATTTTTTTCAGCGCGTGGTAGATAGAGCCAATCAAAACACCGCCCCACCGTTCTGCATCCGTCATCTGCAATGTCTGTTGAATATCGTAGCCGGACATTGGCTGAACATCTAATATTCCAAGTACAAGTAACCGTGTCAATTTTATTTCACCTCACTTACTCAACGTTGAATATTATATCATTGAATAACGGACTTTGTCAAGGCTATCTTCTATAAAGACTCCACGCAATTACATTATAGGATTAGGGTGTCAAAGGGTCCTTTATAAATACATTCTGGTCAATATGACCAAAACAAAAAAAACGACTGCGCCTATGTAAATATTTAGAAGTTCTTTCTCTGGATATTTTTTTTCTGGTATGTTTGGCGCGAATAGACTGAGAATTAGAACTTCTTATATATTGGAATTCGGCGCAGGAGTCTTTTTGTTTTGAGCATATTGCCTGGAGACGTTCGCAAAAGGACCTTTTGACACCCTAATCATTATAGCAGACTGCGCAAAGAAATAAGTCACTTTATCCTGATTACACGAACCTCATAAGGGCGCAGAACGGACTCACTTCTATTGTCATAATTATGGAAATAAATTTCCTTCCCACTATACTGCTTCCAGTCAAATGCTACTTCTTTTTTTGTGAAATTGCAGATGACGTCAAAGGCTTCTTCCTCCAGTTCTCTACGGTATGCAAACACGGCTTCCGTTTCAGAGTAAAGCTCCTTATAATCCCCGTAAATAGCCGTATCATTTCCGGATTTGAAAGCTATCAGCTTCTGATAGAAGTACCAGATTGAATCGGTATCCGCCAGTGCCTTTTCCACGTTAATCTTATGATAATTTTCATTAACCGCCAGCCATGGAGCAGCATCCGAGAATCCTGCATTTACGCTATCCTCCCACTGCATAGGGGTTCTGGCATTATCTCTTCCTTTTTTCAGTATGGCATCCCATGCTTTTTCCTTTACCCCTGCTTTTTCGGCTTCTTCATAATACCTGATGCTCTCAATATCCCGCAGTTCCATAATCGAGGTGAAGGGCGCATTGGTCATTCCTATTTCTTCCCCTTGATAAATAAAAGAGGTTCCTCTTAACAAGTGCATTGCTGCGGCAAGCATCTTAGCCGCCCGTACTCTCTCCTCTTCCGTATCCGGTGACACGAATCTAGAAAGCGGCCTCGGCTGGTCGTGATTCGACCAAAACAAACTTCCCCAGCCTTCCTTTGTCGCTTCCTGCCAACGGCTGATAACACGTTTAAAATCTGCAAGAGTATATGGAACAATCTCCCACTTTCCACTTCTCCCGCTATCTATATCCATAAGCTCAAACTGGAAGATCATGTCTAGTTCACGGTTCTCTTTGTTCATTAGCTGCCTGCCGATTTCCGGCGTTACAAAGGGCGTCTCTCCCACACACATGCTATCTCTGCCGTCAAAACAAGCGGCGCGCATTTCCTTAAGGTAATCATGGAGCTCCGGCTGATTCGCAAAATTCTCAGGACAGAAGGTGTATCCGGAAATCGTCTTTTCTCCTGTTCCATCGGGAAGCCCCGGTTTCTTGGCTATCAGATTAATGACATCCATGCGGAAACCATCCACTCCCTTATCGAGCCACCAATTAATCATGTCATAGATCTCTTCCCGAAGCTTTCTGTTCTCCCAGTTTAAATCAGGCTGTTTTTCTGAGAACAGGTGCAGATAATATTCATCTGTGATTTCATCATATTTCCATGCGGAGGGTGTAAAAAAAGATCCCCAATTATTTGGTTCTTTGCCGTTTTCCCCTTTGCGCCAAATATAATAATCACGATATGGATTGTCCTTATCTTTACGTGACTTGGCAAACCATGAATGCTCATCGGACGAATGGTTCACCACCAAATCCATAATGATGCGGATACCGCGGCCGTGTGCCTCCCTAAGAAGCACATCGAAATCTTCCATTGTACCAAATTCTCTCATTATCTGCCGATAGTCGCTGATATCATAACCCATATCATCATTTGGAGATTCATAAACAGGATTGAGCCAGACAGCACCGACCCCCAGCTCCTTCAAATAATCAAGCTTTCCTATTATCCCGTTTAAGTCACCGATTCCATCGTGATTACTGTCCATAAAGCTTCTTGGATACAGTTGATAAATAACACATTCTTTCCACCATTTTCGTTCCATAACCTTATATATAAGCAACGGATTCACGCTCTACAATTTGGATGGGAACCACATACTCTTCAGGCTCCTTTACTTTTTCATCCATTGTATAGCACAGCATTTCCACCGCTTTTTTTCCCTTCTCAAATATATCCTGTCCGATTGTTGTAAGACCAGGCGTACAATAGTTTGCAATATCAAGATTATCAAAGCCAATGATAGATATCTGCTGAGGAATCTTAATCTGCATTATATTCAGTTCCTTAATAGCGCCCATGGCAATCACATCCGCCGTACAGAAGATCGCTGTGCAATCTGTCTCAGTCACAATTCTTCTTGCCATTTTTCTGGCCTTTTCAAAATCGACGTTCGCATGAAAAAGATAAGAGGGATTGACAGGCACTCCGCCTTCTTCCAAAGCGCTTCTATAACCTTCATACCGCTTTGCGCTGACACCCCCTGTTTTTAATTTGCCCGACAAAAAAGCAATTTTTTTGTGCCCATGCTCCAGCAGATATTTGGTTGCCGCGTATCCGCCATAAATATCATCCAGCTTCACTTCCTTATAGGCATGGTTGTCCATATAGGAATCTACCAATACCACCGGTATATTGCTTTCATTCAAACCTTCGTAGAAATCCTCGGAATACGCACCAATAACAATAATGCCATCGAGATTTCTCTGCTGTGCCAAATGAAAATATGTCTCATCCGCGTTCGTCCCGGACACAATTACGTGATATCCCCTTATTCTGGCATTATATTCAATACTGGACAGTATTTCACTATAGAATGGATTCTGGAATACCATCATACTGCCCGGCTCTGTTTGTGGAATAACGACTCCTATCAGACTGCTTTTATTGCTCGCAAGACTGCTTGCAGATATGTTTTTCACATATCCCAGCTTCTTGATAGCATCTTTTACCTGTTGTACTGTTTCCGGCGGAAGTACTTTTTTTCCGCTCATCGCGTAAGATACTGTTGCGATAGACAATCCTGTTTCTGTCGCAACATCTTTAATCGTTATTTTTCTCATCCCAGCCACTGCCCCATCTACTTATTTCCTGTGAAGATTCTCACTGTCTCCGAATTTAATTATACACAGATTTGTATTATTTTTCACGTCATTTCCTACCTTCTGTCCAATTTCCTCATTTGGGCCGAGATTCAAAGTGATCGCAGCGTTCCCGCGGACGAAAAGCATTATTTTCCCAAACGGAACTTCCTGATAAATCTCTCTTCCTCCTTCCATTCTGCTGCCGTCCCAGAAATCATACCATATTCCCTCCGGTAAATATACACTTCTTCCTGCAGCACCTTCCTCTACAACCGGAGCCACCAAAAGATCTCCTATCATGTAGGCATCATCAATATCCAGTACGTTTTTATCCCCGGGATATTCCAGATACAGATGCTTTAAGAAGGGCTCCCGGTTTTTCGCACATTTTTCTGCTTCTGCATAAAAATAAGGTAAAAAATTCATATGCAGGTTTGCAAAATAACAAGAGGTTTGTAAAATCTCCTCATCGTCTCCATAAAAAGCCGCCATATTCCACGGACTTCTGTCGTTCACTGCTACTGTTCCTTTCATGACTTCAGCAAATTGCCCGCTTGCAGGTTCACTATGCCACTGCATCGCGGGTACAAAGGCTCCGAGTGCCGTTGCCCGCAGATATAGCTCTTTAGTGGGCATCGGTCCTGCAAATCCTCCAATGTCAAAGCTCCAAAAAGGCACGCCGCAAAGAGAAAGCGAAAGTCCCGCACGTAGGACAGCCTGCAGTTCGGAGAACTTAGACATCTGGTCACCTGCCCAGTGCATAGGCGTTGTCTGTGCTCCTACATATCCGGCACGGCTGAACAAAATACGATCTTTACCGATAAATTCCGCATATGCTTTTTCATACTGAGCAGGATAAAGATTCTTCACTTCTTTTCCGCTGACATTCTGATAAAAGTTTGTTTCCACATCATGAATAAATTCTCCGCCATCCGTTTTGAATCCATCCACTCCCATATTCAGCAAATATTTTCTCTTGGAAAACCACCACTTTCTTGTCTCTGGGTTGGAAAAATCAGGAAGCATCGAACCAATAAACCACTGTTTCGGAATCTTATACGGACTGCCATCCGGATTAGTACCAACCAGCTTCTCCTCCACCGCATAGGTACAGTCATTATCATGCTGCTCACTTTCCTGTCCGGGATCGAGTTCTTTGAGCGCCGGTATCTGCCAGAGAACCAATTTCATCCCTTTTTCGTGAATTGCCCGAATCATTTGGTCCGGCGACGGCCAAGGCTCGGTAAACCTAATATCCTCCTGTGTAAGATACTCTGCCCCGTCCACCGGTTTGTATTTTGACCCATTCCATAAGTAAAAAGTTGCCTCGTCACTCCATGCTTCAATCACAATTACGCTGATCGGATAATCATACTTGCGGGCATACTCTAACTGCTCTTCAATATCCTTTTGGCATTTCCAGCGGTTAGCCGACGCCCATACACCGAATGCCCATTTGGGCGGAAGCACAATCTCTCCTGTCTTTTCTACGAACTGGGAAATAATCTCCTTGGGCGTCCCATAGAAAAAGTATAGCGTCCACTCTGCATCTGACGCAAGTTCTATACGAAAGCATCCTTCCGTAAAGTCAAAATCCACCTCATATGCGGTATCCACAAATACCCCGTGCCCCTCGCTTGTATGATAAAAAGGTATCGGCAGATATGCGTATTCTCCCTGTTCACAAAATTTCTCAATAACAAGACTCTTTAATTTCTTTCCAATATGGTTTACGCTGCAGTAACGCTCACCTAATCCATACACCGCTCCGGCATTACAGTCATATTCCATGATAACTTTACTGCCTTTTCTATTCACTCGAAAGTTCTTTATTATTTCCTGATCGAGTCCAATGATTTTATTTTCCATCATTTTCGTCTCCTTACCCCTTTATTCCACCGACCATTATGCCGGATTTCATTTTTGAATTAGCACCGATATATACAATGATAATTGGTATCATTGAAATCAGGCTGCCTGCCATTAATACGTTATACTCCGTAGCATACTGCCCGTTTAAATTATTGAGTGCCAATGTTATGGTCATTTTATTGCGGTCCGACAACATTACCAAAGGCCATAGATAATCGTTCCAACTATCCATGAACGTTGTAATCGCCAATGTTGCAATTGCCGGAAGCGACAACGGAAGCATTATCTTCCAATAAATGTACCACATGCTCGCCCCATCGATCTGTGCGGCCTCAATGTAATCGTTCGGCACGGAGCGCATATTCTGCACTAGAAGAAATATACCAAATGCCTTAAAAAGGGATGGAAAAATCACGCTCCCATAAGAATTGATCAATCCCATATGATTCATAATGATAAACAAGGGTATCAATGTGACTTGTGTCGGAATCATCATAGAAGCAAGATATACTTTGAAAATTCCATCTGCCAGCGGAAAGCGGATCTTCGTAAATGCAAATGCTGCCATAGATGACGAAAGAATCGTAATCACCGTATAGCATACTGTGATAAGCATACTGTTTCCCACAGCCTTAAGAAAAGGAAAGCGCTGGAACACCTGGCTATACGCATCCAGCGTCGGCTCCTGCGGAATCCACTGTACAGGGAGCGCCATCAACGCTCCCTTGCTTTTTAACGAGGTTGAAAGCATCCAGAAAAACGGAAGCATCACGATCAGGGAAATTGCAATTGATATGAAATAATATCCCGCACTGCCCAATATTTCTTTTGCCTTATGATTCATAATGCACCCATCCATTCTGTAATTTCATCTGTATCATTGTCAACACGAAAATAATCACAAACAATAACCATGAATATGCCGACGCATAGCCCATTTTAAAATAGCTAAATCCATAGGTGTAAATCCGCTCCACCATAACTTCCGTCGCACCACTCGGCCCGCCTTCCGTCATGATCTGAACCTGAGGAAACATCTGGAATGCATTGATCAGCGACATGATCAGGCAAAAGAAGATGGATGGAGTCAATAAAGGCAGCGTTATTTTGAAAAAAGATACTCCTCTGCCTGCGCCATCGACCTTTGCTGCTTCATAATATGTCGGATCAATTGCCTGTAGGCCGGATAAAAGAAACAATCCAAAAAACCCCATATCCTTCCAGACAGATGCCAGCACAATACCGGGCATTGCCCACACTTCACTAGTCAGCCATCCCGGCCCACTGATCCCTATCAGCGCCAAAAGCTGATTGAGTACCCCATACCTCGGACTTAATACCCATTTCCATATAAGACTTGCCGCCACCCACGAAGTCAGTACCGGAATATAATAAAGTACACGGAATACCATAGTTCCCTTCCTCTTTTTGTTCAGTAATACTGCGACTCCAAGGGAAGCTGCGAATACAAGCGGAATATACAAGACAATGTAGTAAAGCGTATGTCCAAGGACTGTCCAGAACTCCTTACCGCCTAATATTACCTTATAGTTTTGTATCCCTACAAAATGTTCTGTAATTGTCTTCAGTGTAAGCTGCTCCAGACCATTCCAGTCCGTAAAGCTTAAGAATATAGCTATCAGTACCGGAAAAAGGCTGAATATCAACATTCCTGCAAAGCTTGGAAGCATAAATGGCAGCGCCTGCACTATTTTCTCTTTTTCTATTTTCCTTTTCTGCTTTGACATGCTTATCGTCCCATTCCTACATTAGTTCAGTGTAATTAAAGTCTCACATTCTTCCTGTGCTTGATTCAATGCATCCTCAACCGTGGTTTTCCCACTGGCTGCCTTCGAAAGCTCCTCCGTAATAATATCGGACATCAAACTATAATCCTCAATAATTGGAGGTACTACCAGATAATCCAGTGAAGTAAATACTGCCTGCTTGTTATCAGGAGGAGTTACTTCAAGATAAGAATTTAGTACCGTCTCATTTTTGATTGCCGGAAGGTCCCAGCCTGCATCGATTCTTATCTGTGCCGCTTCATCACTGGATGCAAGCCATGTAATCCATGTGGTAGCTGCCGCCGCCTGCTCACTATCTGCATTTACAACTAAAGCGTTACTAAAGAAATGAGTCGCTTTCTCTGTTCCGCCAGGTTCCACACAAATATCCCAGTTGAAATCACAGGCATCTTTAAAGGTATTGAATGCCCATATTCCGGTCGGGATCATCCCAAGACGTCCGCTTTCGAATAAATCCCAATCTCCCATTCCGCCCATCTGCTCCTCTGTAGGCGCTACATTGGATACGAGGACACGGTCGATCATCATTTGCGCAGCCTCGATATTTTCCGGAGAATTAATAGTAAATTCCGTCTTATCATCGTTTAACAGACCGCCTCCGTACTGAGAAGCAACTTTATAGAATTCATTGTAAGTAAGCGGTGCATAGATACCATATGTATCATCGGAAAGCGCCCGGATCTTCTCCGCCGCCTTTTGTGCGTCTTCCCATGTCCAGTCGTCTGTCGGATATTCTGCACCGGCCTTATCAAACAGGTCTTTGTTGTAAATCAATACTACGTTCGAAAAATTCCCCGGAAGACCATATTGCTTACCGTCTACATTAAATGCACTCAATGCGGTCTCATTGAAATTCGAAGTTTCCGCTCCGGAGATATCTGCCAGCACTCCTTTGGCTGCATAAGATGCGAAATTCTCAATATTCAGTTCATAGCAATCCGGTGCCGTTCCGCCGGCCACCCTTGTCTGCATAGCCGTAAAATAATCACTATATGCGACCGTCTCAATGTTTACAGTAATGTCAGGGTATTCCTCGTGGAATTTTTCATACATCTTGTTCAATGTTTCCTCATTTCCACCGGAAGCATTGAAATTGCAATACGTAATCGTTACCTCTTCCCCACCTGCCTTTTCACCGGCTTCGGGTGATTCTTCTTGCCCGGTGCTTACTGGGTTCTGTCCGGCAGTTTCTTCCTTTGCTGCTTCCTGCGCACTGCCACAGGCTGTCAGCCCCAATATCATTGTGGAAACAAGTGCTGCTGCTAATGCTTTTTTCATACTAATCCTCCATATTTTCGATGTCTGCGAATTTGAGCGGATGTGCCTGCACATCTTAAGCACAAAATTTGCATGCAAAATGAATTTTGCTGTGAAAAATAAATTTTTCACACTGGTACCTTCTAATACTTTTGTGAAACGTTTAACCGAAATGTAAAAACAAAAGAAAGTAAACATTGTTACTTTCTTATGCTTTTAGTGAAACGCTTCACTATCTTTAGTATAACTTTTTTTGAGCAAATGTCAACCTGCAAAAATATCCAATACTTTAATTATTTTCTTGTCTGTTTTTCACAAAATTATATCTGATTCCCATTCATCTTCGCCAACTTCGCCGCCTGATCCGCCGCAATTAAGCTATCCAGCAACTCGTCGATATCTCCATTCATAATATCGTCGATCTTATACAGAGTCAGCTTAATCCTGTGATCCGTTACCCTTCCCTGCGGGAAGTTATAGGTCCTGATTTTCTCCGAACGGTCTCCGGTACCGATCTGGCTTCTTCTGAGCTCGGCCTCCGCATCATGCTGCTTCTGCTGCTCGATATCATATAATTTTGCTCGCAGCAAAGCGAAAGCCTTCGCCTTGTTCTGAAGCTGCGACTTCTCCGTCTGGCTGTATACGACGATTCCAGTAGGATAATGGGTCAAACGAACGGCAGAGTCCGTAGTGTTGACGCACTGTCCTCCGTTTCCTGAGGCACGCATAACATCGATACGGATATCCTTATCTTCGATTACTACATCCACCTCCTCTACCTCAGGCATTACTGCCACCGTTATCGTAGAAGTATGAATACGTCCGCCTGATTCCGTCTCGGGAACGCGCTGTACACGGTGTACACCGCTTTCGTATTTCAGCTTGGAATAAGCGCCGTTTCCGGTAATCATGAAATTCACTTCCTTCATACCGCCGATTCCTATTTCATCCACGTTCATCGTTTCTACTTTCCAGCGCTGACTTTCCGCATAATGAACATATAAACGGTACATCTGCGCAGCAAACAGGGCCGCTTCGTCTCCGCCGGCTCCCGCTCTTATTTCCACGATAACGTTCTTATCATCGTTAGGGTCCTTGGGCAGAAGAAGAATCTTCAGCTTTTCTTCCAGCTCCTCCACGCGTTTCTTTGAAGCATTCAGCTCCTCTTTTAACATTTCACGCATGTCTTCGTCGGATTCCTCCTCCAGCATCGTCAAGCTGTCATCGATATCCTGCTTGGACTTCTTATACTCTCTATATGCCTCCACCAAGGGTGTTAAATCGCTCTGCTCTTTCATAAGCGCACGAAAACGTTCCTGATTATTCGTTACGGTCGGCTCGCCCAGTTCTCCCATTATTTCTTCAAACCGAATGAGTAAATCTTCTAACCTGTCAAACATTTTTACACCTTTCTACCGCTTTCGCGGGCACTTTACAATTTTCTATCGCTTTCAGCTCATGTATCCATACACGATCCTATCCAGGCCGGCATAATCCTTTACTACCGAAATCTCCTTATAGCCCGCTTTCTTCATTTCATCCGTTACCGCTTCCGCCTGATCATACCCGATCTCAAAAAAGAGATAACCGCCGCCGTTTAGATGCTCCGGCGCCTTTTCAATGATTTTTCTATAAAAGAAGAGACCGTCTTCACCGCCGTCCAAGGCCAAAAGCGGTTCATGGGCCTTAACTTCCTCCATCAGACCTGAAATTTCCCCGGTGGAAATATACGGGGGATTGGATACGATAATATCGTACCTGCCTTCCACGCTTTCAAACAAATCGCTTTCCACGAAACTCACCTCAGATATCTGCAGATTCTCCGCATTTCTCTTCGCTACCGCAACCGCTTCCTGCGAAATATCCGCACCTACTCCCTTACATCCGTTGGAATATTTCAAAAGACTTAAAAGAATACAGCCGGAACCGGTGCACATATCTAATATGCTCATACCGTCATGAAGGTAACGCATCGTTTCCTCGACCAGTACCTCCGTATCCTGCCTGGGAACGAGGACATTCCCGCTCACCTCAAAGACAAGTCCCATAAATTCCTGCTCCCCTGTAATGTGCTGCAACGGTTCATGTGCCTTTCGGCGCTCAATATAGTTTACATAAATATCCTGTTCTTTCTTAAGTACCTCTTTATCCCCATGTACCAACAAATCATTTCTATTCGTATGGCAGACAAATTCAAGCAAAAGCCTGGCATCCAAAGAAGCCTCGGCAATTCCCGCTTCCATAAGTGCCAAGGCTCCGAAATCATATAATTCTTTATATTTCATCGCTTTACAATCCA
>JAEWPN010000003.1 GCA_023399455.1 Bacillota bacterium | reverse complement strand
GACCGTTGGCATATACCCCTAATACCGTAGATGTAGCGAGATTAATTCTGGTACACTCCGGATTATTGTTGACAGGTAATGCAAATACCCCCAGCTGCATATCGGGATTCGTTGTCATTATCGTATTGGCCGACCAGGTTCCCTGAACGAACATTGCCGCCGCTCCATTGGCAAAATCTGCAGCTCCGACTTCCGCCCCTTCTTCCATAGCACGCTTGGTCCCATTTTCCATGATCAAATTAATAACATCAAAGATTTCTCTAACCTCCTCGTAAGAAGCTTCATCTTTGTACATACGCTCCAGCCAGTCAGGAAGCTCTCCTGTCGTTTTCCCGCCCAGTGTAACCGCTGTCATAAGCTGCGGAACCCACTGTTCCTGGAACGCTAACATAAAAGGGGTATAACCTTTTTCCTGCAATGCCACACAGACTGCTTTCAGCTCATCCAACGTTTCAGGCGGCGTAACTCCGGCATCTTCAAACATCTGCTTATTATACAAAACACTCCATGCCGTACTTTCGATCGGAACTCCCATTACTTTCCCATCGACTGTAACGGTCTCTTTTACATTATCATATACTTTTGCAATGCTCTCTTCATTCGTCAAATCGGTTAAATATCCTGCATTTGCGTATGTTTGAATATTATTGGCCTGAATTGTAAATAAGTCCGGTGTATCATCGCCGGTCAATCTCGCCTGAAGAATACTATCATATTGGTCCGCGCTGGGCATTTCAAGATTTATAGTAACTTTGACATTTTCTTCTGCCAGCATCTTCGCCTCAAACCGGTCGCAGTAATCTTCCCATTGATCCATATACTGAGGAAAGCTCATCATGATATTAAGCTCAACCTCCTTAGCAGGAGCAGTTTCTGAAGAAACATCTTCTACAGAGGCCGTTTCTTCCGCCTCGCCTGCTTTACTGCCAGCCGAAGTATTTTCCCCGCCATTACCACATGCCGTTAGCGTCATGGCCAGTAACAACATCATTGATACTAATTTCTTTTTCACTATAATAATCCTCCTTCTAAAATAACTTCTCACTTTAAACACTTTGCCTAAGTTACAATGCAATTATATTATTTATTTGGATAAATTTCATTGTCATAAACGGTTCTCTCTTATTGTACATTTTTAATATTGTGCATTTTAACATCAAACCCTGCCATAAAATGCAAATCTATTTACATCTCTCATTTGCTTGGATATAATAATCACTATATAAACACAGATAACAGTTATGTACTTCCTGACAACAGCTCAAATTCGAAAAAGGCAACTATGATGAAAATATCCATTCAAAAAAGAATCTTAGGCTCGATGCTATTAATATCAATGATTCCTATTTTACTGCTGGCCTATTTTACTTTAAATATATCTCAAAAGAATATGCAAAATCAATTAATACAAACAAGAATCCTGGGCATGAATTGGATGAATGATAAACTAACTACGGAATTAGGCGGATATGCCGATTTGTTCTATTCCTTTGAAATCAACAAGAAAATCAAACAAGGTCTTATTTCCTGGGTGATCGGCAACAATTCAATTGACAGTATTCTGCCTGATATCCGAAATAATTTTGAAGATGCGCTGAATACCGATGCCAATATACTTTCCGTTGAAATATATAATTATCTGACCGGGGACGGATACATCGCAACTCGAAAAAGTTTTCAAAATGGTACATGGGATAAAATGGATACCGTCTGGAATTCAAGAGATACTGCTCTACAATCCAATATCGTCGTCAGAAGAGACGGTTCCGATTTCGTTGTAATGCACCAAATTAATGAATTCACTACAGGTAAAAAAATAGCAGTATTAGTCATTCGTTTGAATAAACACTCATTTGCAGACACTATACAGAAAAATATCGAAGAAGGTGAAAGTGCCATTCTTTTTAATGATGAGGATTTGATTCTCGCGAAACTCGGTAATTACCAAAATGTATCCATTCAGAATAATTATATCGATATAATGCAGCGGATAAAAGAAGAGCCCTCCGGTATTTTTGCTGAAAATAATCATTTTTATTTTTACGAATCAATTAATAAGGGAAAATTAAACCTGCTTTATATAGTACCTGATCAATTAATCAGGAATCAATTAAAAGACACTGTTACAATCGCATTTATCATTATGATATTTTCTCTGCTTGCAGCGACGTTATTATCCGTCTTATTTTCCGAAATCATCAGTAAGCCTATCATTACATTGAGCAAAAAAATGCAGACAACAGATATTCATAATTTTGCTGCGGATGTTCCGATAAACCGAAATGATGAAATTGGTCTGCTCCAGGAAAGCTTCGAAAATATGATGACTCGTAATCAGGAACTGGTCACCCGGGAATACCAACGTGAAATAGAAAAAAGAAACGCACAGCTCAGAGCTTTGCAGGCACAAATCAATCCGCATTTTTTATATAATACGCTGCAGGTCATCGGAGGAATGTCCCTGTCAGGAAAGAGCGAGCATATATATTCTGTTGTAACAGCATTAAGTGACATACTGCGCTATGCAATCAGTTTCGAGCAGGAATCCGTTACGCTTGAACAAGAGATCACTTATTTAAAAAGTTACATTTCAATACAAAATAACAGATTTGACCATCGGCTTCAATTTGAAACAGAAATCGCTCCACGGGCAATGCAGTCATATATACCGAAACTAATTCTGCAGCCGCTTGTTGAAAATTGTCTCGAGCATGGACTCAATAAAAAGAACGAGGATTGGACGATACAGCTTAACGCTTATGAAGATACCACATCAAACAGCTTAATTATTACTGTTTCCGATAACGGTCTCGGTATGGATCCCGCACAGCTCGATACGATCCGTTCTTCATTAGCTTCAAGCAATAAGGAAACATTAAGTTCTTCCTCTCACATCGGATTAAGTAATGTTCATTCAAGAATCCGCATCATGTCCGGTCCTGAATATGGTTTGAGCATTCAAAGTAATCAAAATGAGGGCACTACGATAACAATAAAAACAAAGCTGCTGGGAAAGAAAGAATTATGCGAAACGGAAAATATACAACAATATTAATCGACGATGAGAGTTGGACCCGGGATGTCCTTCGTTATATTGGCAAATGGGACGAGTTAGGAATTGAAATCATTGCGGAAGCCTCCGATGGTGAATATGGCCTGGAACTGGTCGTAAGCCTTAATCCGGATATTATCATATCTGACGTAAAAATGCCTAATATGAGTGGCTTGACCCTGGTTGATACATTACGTAAAAGAGACTGTCATGCTAAAGTAATATTCGTCAGCGGTTATGACGATTTCCAGTTCGTCAGAAATGCAGTACAATTACAAGCGACTGATTATTTATTAAAACCGGTTAAACCAGAGGAACTCAATGCCCAATTAGAACGCTGCGTCAAAGAATTAAGCCAGGAGCAAAGCTCCAGTAGTACAAAGGACTTAAGCCTGCAAGGAGTTTTACATGTCAACTGGTTTACGGACTACACCGATTTAAGGACCTCTATCTATGAATCCTTAAAAGCTAATAATTTAGATTTGTTACAGAAGAGAATGGAAAGTCTGGAAGCTTTAGTTATACAGTCAGAGGGAGACAGTCCATCAAAAAATATTGCTATTTATATACATTTCGACTTCCATAACATGCTGCAAAAGTTTATCTCGGAATGCGGATATTCATTCAATAAAATCATGGATGAAAAAGCAAGTTCCTATGTCTTTTCAAGCAATTTTTCTTTTCATGAAATGATACAGTCTATAAGAGCTCTGTTTATCAAGGCTATTATGAAAATGGAACACCTGAAAAAAGAAAAGAACAAAATCGATATAAAACTAATATGTAAATACATAGAATCAAACTATACAGAAAATATATCCCTGGAAAAAACCGCAGAAAACTTTTATATCAGCAAGGAATATTTGAGCAAAGTTTTGAAATCAGAAACCGGAGCCGGATTCTCCGGCTATATTACCGGGCTAAGAATGAAAAAAGCAAAAGAACTTCTGCTTACGGATGTTGCAATCAAAGAAATCGCCGTGATGACCGGATATAAAGAACTAGGGCATTTTTATAAGGTATTTAAAAAGTATTATGGGATTACTCCCGGAGAAATGTTGAATAACATTAGGAAGCAGGGATAATTATTTTTACATCTAATATAAATATTTTTATATCAGAAAAGTTATTATATAAAACAAAAGGAAACTCATAGATTTTTAATTGTTATTTTTTTAACAAATCTATTTACAAATACCTTTTTTTCTGTTATATTCATCACATAACCGTTTTGTTAATTTTTTAACAATCAAAAAGGAGGATATCTATGTCTAATAAATTACAGCAACCCACCCCCAAGGAGCATGTCGATCAATTAGTGAAAAACGCAATCGGTGCGCTAAATGATTTCTTGTCCCTGGATCAAGAGACAGTTGATAATATAGTTCATGAGATGGCTCTTGCCGGACTCGCAAAGCAAC
>JAEWPN010000252.1 GCA_023399455.1 Bacillota bacterium | reverse complement strand
TGAATGATAGGCCCGAAAGTATATATCTTCTTGCCCGTTTCTATTTGCTCATAAACGCTTTCCACCGCCCGCTTCACTCCGAAGCAGAAGCCGGCGCTCTTAGCCATAATCACTTCCATCTTTTTACCCTTTCCTTTCCGCATCGAACAAAAGTGTGCTGCGCATTCTGCACGGAGTGCTTTCATTCCATATCATAGGAAACCGAAATTTTACTACTGCAACGTAATAAGGTCTTTCCCATGAAGTGAAAAAGGTTCACACAGCTCTAAAATAGCTTTCGCCACTTCTTCTGTCGTCATAGAAGAAGAATCCACAAGCACCGCATCCTCGGCCTGGCGCAGGGGGGAAATCTCCCTGCTCATATCCCGTTTATCCCTCTCCACAATATCCCTTTCTATCTTTGCCAAATCGCAGTGCTCTCCCTTTGCTGTCAGCTCGTCGAAGCGCCTCTTGGCACGAACCGAACTATCCGCCGTCAGATACACCTTTACGTCGGCTCCCGGCAGGACGATAGTACCGATATCCCTTCCGTCCATTACCACATCCGCACTATCCGCGAGTCTTCGCTGGAGCTCCACCAGCTTTTCCCTCACGTCTTTATTGACGCTGCTTGCAGAAGCCATATTTCCCACTTCCTCCGTGCGAATCAGAGGGCTTACGTTTTCCCCGTTTAAAAGGATGACCTGCTCTCCGTTTTCATGCCGGATGGTAATATCCGCTTCCTTGCATTTTTCGCTTATCTTCTCCTGTTCTCCCTCTCCGATTCCTCTCCTCAGAAGATAAAGCGCCATAGCCCGATACATCGCACCCGTATCGATATAAATAAAGCCTTTCCTTTTAGCCACCATCTTCGCTATCGTACTTTTCCCCGCTCCCGCAGGACCATCTATCGCTATGCTGTAGCCCATCGTAATCATCTCCTATCCTATTCAGATCTTTGCCGCGCTGCTCCCTGCCAGATACCCCGTAGACCAAGCAATCTGTAAATTGAAGCCACCCGTCAGTGCATCCACATCCAGAACCTCTCCGGCAAAATACAGACCCTTTACCAGCTTGGATTCCATCGTAGAGGGGTTTACTTCTTTCACCGAGATTCCTCCCTTTGTGATAATCGCCTCCTGGAACTCCCTTGTTCCCGTTATAGTCATTTCTATATGTTTTATTAAATGAACGAAACGAAATCTTTCTTCCTTCGTTACTTCATGAATCTTCTTTTCTCCGTCGATTCCCGATAAGCGTATGATAACCGGAATCAACTTCGCCGGAAATAATGAGCCAAGGGAATTCTTAAATTGCTTATTCTTATTCTCCTCAAAGTCTCTAAGCACCCGCTTATCCAACTGCTCTTCGCTAAGCGCCGGCTTTAAATCCAGATATAAAGAAACGTTTTCTTTGCTCTTTCTCCCCGTATAATAACTGCTGGCACTAAGAATCAGCGGTCCGCTCACTCCGAAATGAGTAAAGAGCATTTCTCCGAAGCCCTCATAGAATACCTTTTTCCCATTCTGGCATAAGGCTACAGTTACATTCTTTAACGAAAGTCCCTGAAGCTCTTTGCACCAATCCTCCTTTACTATAAGGGGCACCAAGGAAGGATAACAGGGTTTTGCGGAATGTCCTTTTTCCTCAGCCATCCGGTAGCCGTCTCCCGTGGAACCCGTGACCGGATAAGACAGCCCTCCCGTCGCTACGATAACCGCCTCCGCAAGTTCCGTCCCGCCGTCCTGCGTTACCACTCCGATCCCCCCGTCTTCCTCGGTCACTAACGTCTTTACAGAGGTATTCAGCCTTATATCCACACCTAATCCCTTCATCTGTCTGTGCAATGCAGCAATTACATCCGAAGAATGGTCTGAGACAGGAAATACCCTCTCGCCCCTTTCTATCTTCGTCTTACACCCCGCCTCCTCGAAGAAACGGATGACGGCCTGATTGTCGAAACTATAAAAAGCACTGTATAAGAATTTCCCGTTAGTCACCACGTTACCGAATAAACTTTCCATGTCACAGGCATTGGTCAGGTTACATCTGCCCTTTCCCGTTATATATACTTTTTTTCCGAGCTTCTCATTTTTTTCAAAAAGAAGTACCTGCCCTCCGTTTTCCGCAGCGGCGACGGCCGCCATCATCCCGGCGGCTCCTCCCCCGATTACGATTATCCTGCTCATAGTTTTTTCTCCGGTCATAAATTTATTCCTTCATAAGAGGATTATTTAACATAGGCTCCTCATCAATAAAATTTATCTCATCATTCAGATATACCTGATAATTATTCCACGCCTGCTCCAGCTGCTCCAAATTGTTCTTCACATCTTTCGGACGTTTCAGACAGAGAGCTACCACCAGCGCGTTAATAACGCTTAAGGGTGCTACCAGAGAATCCACGATGGAAACCATGTCGCTTCTGGCGAACAGATTACAGGAAGAATATAAGTTCATAGGGGAATGCACGCTGTCGGTAATGGCGATTACCTTAGCATTTCTGTCGTTAGCGAATTCCATCGCCTTCAAAGTCCTCATGGAATATCTGGGAAAGCTGATTCCCACAATCGCATCCCTCTCGCCGATCCGGATCATCTGCTCAAAAATCTCGCTGATACTGGTACTGCTCAGAAGGACTACGTTTCCCCTTATCATATTCAAATAAAAATGAAGGAAGCTGGCCAATGGCTCACAGCTTCTCATTCCAAGAACATATATCGTTTCGGCCTCTAAAATGGTATCCACCGCCATTTCGAAGAAAACGCCGTCCAAATGCTCTATGGTATCTTGAATTTTTTCTATGTCAGCGTGCAGCACGGAAGTCAGTATCTCCGACTGAGTGCTCTTTCCATATTTCGCGCCTATTTTCTGTACAGTATTCAACTTGTCCTTAACCCAGTCTTCCAGCTCCTTCTGGAATTCCGGGTATCCGTCGTAGCCGATGCCCGAAGCGAACCGTACTACGGTAGATTCGCTGACACCTACCGTCTCTCCAAGCTTAGCCGCAGTCATAAATACCGCCTGCTCATAATGGTCGGTAATAAAAGCCGCAATAGCCTTATGGCTCTTGCTCATCTTTCCATAACCTTCCTCTATTCTCGATATGATGCTCATGCTACTATCATTTTTGCCGCCTATTTGCTTCTCCATCTATTTTTTCCCTTTACGTTCTGACTTCCCATATCATTATTTATACTTATTTCAAAAAGGATCGGAAAGAATCCTCCAGCAGATTTACAGTCTCGCTTTCCGGCAAATCATAATCCCCTGTCAATGCCATACAAGCCGCCCCATGAATAAATATCCACATCTTGGTGAACATTTCCTCTGAGGACATACAGCCGTATTCTTTAGCATAATTGATTTCTCTCACTACCGCACCCTTTTTCCCGTTCAATAAATCATAAAGGCTTCTTCCATGCCTTTGTTCAGACAAAAAGAGCAGGCGGAAAATATTCTTATTCTCTTCAGCAAAACGTATATAGGTAAGTCCCAAATCCACAAAAGGAATATCATTATATTTCGGAAAGCTTTCGTAGTAGGTCTCGAAATAATCCACCGCCATGACAAAAAGATCTTCCATAAGTTCTTCCATATTGCGGTAAAAGCGAAAAATCGGCTGTGTGGAGCATCCTGCCCTCGCCGCCAGTTTCCTCGCAGTCACGTTCTCATAGCCTTCTTCTTTGACCATTTCAAATGCTGCCTGCAAAATATCGCTTTGTATAATCGTCTCTTTTCTTGCCATAACGCATCCCCCATTAGTTAATAACAACCGTTATTATCTTACTATGGATTGCTTTCTCTGTCAATCAAGTGAACAAAAACGTATTATATGCTAATAAAAGGGACTGCCGTAAAACGGCAATCCCTTTATTACTTTTAAATATTATACAGGATAAGCTGCATTTTTCGTGTCAGCCTGAGTCATATCGACCTTTTCCTGCTGAGCTTGACGGTATTTGAAGAAGTCAACAGCAACCTGAGGGAAAAGCGCATAGGATAATACGTCTTCATCCTGCTGTTTCCATTCTTTCATTTCCGATTCCAATTTATCCAGCTCGTTCTCGATTAAATCGGCAGGACGGCAGGTAATTCTTTCTTCACCTGGAATAACCTTATCGATTACAGCCTGATTCATCGGTTTTACCGTCTGGCCGTATTCACCGCGAAGTACAGCTTTCGTCTCCTTCGTAGCCATCTTGTAGCGTTCTCCCATAAGTACGTTGAATACAGCCTGTGTACCAACGATCTGAGATGAAGGAGTAACAAGAGGCGGCTCGCCGAGGTCTTTACGAACCTCAGGAATCTCTCTAAGCACATCGTAGTACTTATCTTCTGCGTTCTGCTCTTTCAACTGGCTAACCATGTTGGATAACATACCGCCCGGTACCTGATATAATAAAGTCTTGATATCAACGCCCATAACCTTCGGATTGAGAAGACCGCTTGCCAGCCACTCGTCTCTGTGAGGTCTGAAGTAATCTGCAATCTGTGCAAGAACGTTCTGGTCATAACCCGTATCATAAGGAGTTCCCTTGAAGGTCTCAACCATAACCTCCGTTGCAGGCTGTGATGTACCCATAGCCATCGGAGAGATTGCACAGTCGATAATGTCTGCCCCCGCTTCTACCGCTTTCATATATGTCATGCTGGCTACACCAGAGGTATAGTGCGTATGCAGCTCTATCGGAAGAGAGGTAGCTCCCTTCATCGCAGAGATCATCTTCGTAGCCTCATAAGGAAGCAAAAGGCCTGCCATATCCTTGATACAAATGGAATCCGCGCCCATTTCCTCAACCTTTTTCGCCATGTCCACCCAGTAATCAAGCGTATAAGCATCGCCTAACGTATAGGAAAGAGCAACCTGCGCATGTCCTCTGCCTTCTCTCGCCTTTACTTTGCTGGTAGCGCTGACCGCCTCCTGCAGATTTCTAAGGTCGTTGAAGCAGTCGAAAATTCTAATGATGTCAATACCGTTTGCGATAGATTTTTCTACGAAGTAATCAACTACATCGTCCGCATAAGGGCGGTATCCCAAAATATTCTGTCCACGAAACAGCATTTGCAGCTTCGTATTCTTAAATCCGTCTCTTAATTTTCTCAGTCTTTCCCATGGATCTTCCTTCAGGAAACGAAGAGAAGCATCAAAAGTAGCGCCGCCCCAGCATTCCACTGCGTGATAGCCTACTTTATCCATTGTATCGATGATTGGAAGCATCATTTCGGTAGGCATTCTCGTCGCAATTAAGGACTGATGCGCATCACGAAGAACGGTTTCCACAATTCCAATCGGTTTTTTAACCTGTTCTGACATTTTCTATTCCTCCTATTATTTTAGCTGTCTTACTTCGAATTCCTGCAATTAGTTCAAGGTTGCAAGTAAGGTTCCCGCCTCTACAGGTGAGCCTACTGTTGCATCGATGCTGGCAACAACGCCGTCCTGAGGTGCAACAACCGGAATTTCCATTTTCATAGCTTCAATAATAACTACCGGATCACCGGCCTTAACTGCTTGCCCAACCTTCGCCTCGATGCCGCAAACCTTACCGGCTGCGCCAGCTTCGATCCTTACGCTTCCAGCTGTACCGGAGGGTGCTGCTGCGGGAGCAGGTGCCGCTGCGGGTGCAGGTGCTGCCACAGGTGCAGGTGCTGCAGCAGGTGCCACTGCTACAGGCGCGGGAGCAGGTGCCGCTACGGGTGCTGCTGCTCTGGGAGCTGCATACGCGCCTGCGGTTCTTCCTTCTTCTACTACTACATCATATACGTTTCCATTAACGGTAATGGTATAATTTTTCATTTCAATCTTCCTCCTACTTATACAATAAGCTTATAATAAAAATCAAATTTTTGTTTAGTATACCCGTCTTTTCCTGATTGACCTGACAACGAAGCCATCTGTAGAAGAAGCTCCCGATGAAGCAGCGATCGCTGCCGCTATAGCCGCCACCAGTTCGCGGTCATCGTAGTATTCTTCTTTTCTTACAATCTGAGCAATCGCATTATCCGGCTGTCTGTCCGCTTCCGGCTGGTCTGAGAACGCCGCTTTAATCTTCGGAACGAAGCCGGAACGGGATTTGGCAAAACCAGCAATCACAAGAACTATGAATGCCACTCCAAGAACGGCCAATACAATAATAGCACCGGTCTTGACCCATTCGCCTACGGGGCTGATTGGAGTTGTGGTAATGCTTACAAGGTTATACGTTTCGTCCATAACGATTTTTACCATCGCATCGCTCTTCGTTCCTTCTACCTTAACGTTCGCAACAGCACCGTTACCGGTCAGGTCTGCCGTATGCTCCACTATCTTTACATAATTACCCATATCCTCAAGCGCAACCGTCCAGCTGTCGAGAGCCGCAGCAATTACCGAGTTCGACGCATACTGGGACTGCATATTCTGAGCACAGACCGTAGCAATGGACTCCACAAGCTGATCCCCATATGCCAGAACCTCTTCTTCCGATACTTCAGGAACCGCTGCTGTGGTCTCCGCCGCCTCAGCCGATAAGCTCACGCCAAAGATGCAGGTAATCATACCTAATACTAATAACCATTTTTTCATATTAAGTATCATCCTTTCTAAACTGTACCATGTTTTTTAGCCGGACGATCTTCATGTTTTGTATATAACATTTCGAAAGCGCCGATTATATATTTTCTCGTCTCGGAAGGTTCAACGATCTGATCCACATATCCTCTGGCAGCTGCGCCTGCTGCGCTGGTCTGAAGCTTCGCATATTCCTGCGCACAAGCATCGATCGCCTCGGAGCCTTGTCCATCACAGATAATCTTAGCTGCCAGTTTCGCATCCATCGTTCCAATTTCAGCATCCGGCCAAGCTATCGTGATATCTGCACCGAGAGCCTTGGAATTCATCGTAACATATGCGCTTCCGAAAGCCTTCTTCGTTATAACGTTTACCTTAGGTACGGTTGCATTTGCAAACGCGTATGTAAGGCGCGCCGCTGCTTTTGCAATCTTTTTCTCTTCACATTCACTGGAAGCAAAGCCCTTTACATTCGTAAGGGTCATCACCGGAATATCGAAAGCATCGCAGAAATTAACGAAATCTGCCGCTTTTTCACAGCCCTTTGCAGATAATACCGCATCGAAGTTCTCCACTGCCTTTCCTTCCGCATCAAAAACCTCTGTGCGGTTGGCAACAGCACCTACGGTAGCTCCGTTCAATTTAATGAAGCCGGTCACCATATCCTTTGCATAATTTCTCTTCGTTTCGAAGAAAATACCATTATCTGAAATCTGGGAAAGAGCGATAGAAGTATCGCCCGCACAGTTTACAAGCTCTTCACATGTTCTGTTCAAGTCGTCCATACACTCGTCGAAAGACATGTTGTCTTCATTATTCGCAGGAAGGATAGAAACAAGTTCTCTGATTTGTGCAAGAACGCTCGTTTCGTCGGAAACCACATCCACGATACCGACTTCTTTGCTCTGGAATGCTGCGGAAGAAGTGTCACATTTAGAAATTTCATTGCCGTCGATTGCATTAGGAGCATTCACGAATAATTTTGCGCTCTTCTCCTCCATAAAGGTGAAATCGGTCAACGTAGGAACCAGTGCGAGTCCACCGCCGCAAGTGCCAAAAATAGCGGTGATCTGAGGGATTACTCCAGATGCATCCACCTGCTTCATGTAAATCTCACCAAAACCGTTTAAAGCATCCGTGGCCTCCTGCAATCTAAGTCCGGCAGAATTAATCAAACCGATAACAGGCGCACCTGTCTTCATTGCCAGATCATAGAGGTTAGCAATTTTCTTCGCATGCATCTCGCCAACCGTTCCGTTTAACACGGAAACATCCTGACTGTAAACATACACAAGATTGCTGTCAATTACTCCGTAACCGGTAATAACACCGTCAGAAGGAGTTTCTGTCTGTTTCAGATTGAAATCTGTTGCTCTTGCTGTTACAAGTGCTCCGATTTCAACGAAACTGTTTTCATCGAGTAAAGCTTTGATTCTTTGACTCGCTTGTGAAGTAGTACTCATCTTTTCAGTCCTCCATTTTATATTAAATAAAAAAAAACAATTTAGCAGGGAAGTCCCTCCCTATAATCATACTGTAGTAGTATAACACAAAAAGGAAATTTATCCTAGAATAATTTTGAAAATTTACAGTAATTTTATATTGCATATAAAGTCAATACATATCGCAGTATCCACGGAAAATCCATATCCATAACTTCAGATTTTACCACGATGGGGTATTCCCTTATAAGCTCTTCTCCAAGATAATAGCTTACCGCTCCTACCTTTATTCCTTCTGTAACAGGTGCCTCAAGCTCCTTTGGCAACGTCTGTTTTACTTCTACTTCTTCGTCCGCCCGGAGTAGGAGGTTCAGCTCCTTTGAATCATCCCCCTTTATTTCCACCTCTGTGTATGCCTTTCCATAGGGCTTTCCGTTTTCAGGAACTCCGCCTTCCACCCAAAGAGGCTCAAAAGTAACCGGCTCATATACGTTGCGATATTCATAGTTTTCCAATCCATAAGACATGAGTTTTTTCGTATCGCTCCATTTGTAGCTCTTGTTATTAGGCCAGCCACAAGCTAAAAGAGCTACGATAAAGGTCTTTCCGTCTTTTTTCAGCGCTCCTACATAACAGTAGCCCGCATTGTTGGTAAATCCGGTCTTTCCCGAAAGAGCACCGTCCATCATGGAAAGAAAGGCGTTATGATTTGCACAGGAATAGCTCCTCTTCCCTTCCACATCGGAAAAGGAATGGCTCTGGGTCCTCGTTATCCGCAGAAATTCCTCGGTCTTTTTCGACTCTCCGATGCAGTATTTCATAATACGAGCCAAGTCTGCGGCCGAAGTGGAATGGACCTTCACCTCCCCTGCCTCATTCGTCGACGTAGCATCCAGCCCGTTCGGCGTAATAAAAAAAGTTGTCTCACAGCCTATGTCCCTCGCTTTTTTATTCATGAGCTTGGCAAATCCCTCCACACTGCCTCCGATGTGCTCTGCTATGGCTACTGCCGAATCGTTATGGGATTCCAGCATCAGGGAATACAATAAATCTTCCAGCCTGAAATGCTGCTCGGCCCGCATCCCGAGATGAACCTTCGGCTGAGCCGCCGCATAGCCGGATACTGTAACGATATCTTCAGGATTGCCGTTTTCAAGAGCAATAATACAGGTCATGATTTTGGTGGTGCTTGCCATCGGCATTGCTTCATCTTCGTTCTTGCCAAATAAAACACGCCCGGAATCCGCATCCATAAGGACTGCCGAACGGGCGTATAACTTTATGTTTGTACTATTTTCTTCTTCGTTCCCTTCCTTTGCGAGGGCATGGCTTCCACCCGCGAATACCGCGGAACTTAGATAAAGCACCGCTATCACAAGATATACTATCCGTCTATATTTCCTCTCCACTTTCTTCATATGATTTCCCGATAAACCTTCATCGTTTAAATATATGCCATCCAAGCGGAAAATAGAAACGCACTTAAATATCCAGCTGAAGCTGCACCTCCGCTTCCGCCTGCTGTTTGAACTCTTCCATTTGCACTGAGTTCAACTCCGGAAGTTCTCCCAATGACTTCACCCCGAAGCTTCTTAGGAATTCCTCCGTGGTGCCGAATAAAAGAGGCCTTCCCGGCGCATCCAGCCTTCCAACCTCCGTCACCAGATTGAACTCCACGAGACGGTTCACCGCATGGTCACAGCTCACTCCCCTGATTTTCTCTATTTCCAGTTTGGTCACCGGCTGTTTATAAGCGATGATCGACAAGGTTTCAAGGAGGGTGTCCGTAAGAACGAACTTCCTCGGTGTCTTGGCTATCTTAATGAGGTATTCATACATATCGGGCTTCGTGCAAAGCTGAATGGAATCCTCCAGCTCTAGGAGCATAATCCCTCTGTTATCCTTGTCATATCCCTCCTGCATTCCTGTCAGAATCTCTTTCGTTGTCTTAACATCCTCTTCTATGGTCTCGGCGAGCCTCACTATCTCCACCGAATCTCCCATCGTAAAAAGAATGGCTTCTATAATCGCTTGCGCACTTTGTCTCTCCAATGTTCATCCCTGTCTTTCACAATTTCCCTTATATCGTATAACGCTGCCTTCATTTTTATGTATTACATGGCCTCTGCCAACAGCTTGGACGTAATAACGATATCGTCGCATATATCCTGCTGCTCAATGTCAATCTGTCCCAGCTTCATCATTTCCAGTATGACCAGAAAGGTCACTATGATTTCCATCTTGCTCCCTTGCTTCTCCAAAAGCTGTCTGAATCCGAAGCGCTTATGGTTTTTCACGTATTCGATCACATATCCGGTTTTAATATCCATATCGATCTCATCTTTTTCGATTTTCCCGAAGGTACTTCTGACAGGATCAATCTTATCCTCCTGCCGCTTTATCATAAACCGAAAAATCTCGTGCAGCTTATTCAAATTGACATCTGCAAGGAGCGACTCATAGTCCACCGGCTGTCTGTAGTCCGCCACTTCCCTGGGCAGATGCTGCTGTCTGTAAAGCGCACGCTGGGCGTCCATCTGTCTGTCCTTCAATTCGAAGGACATATATTTATACATCTTATATTCTAACAGCTTCTGGACCAGCTCCTCACGGGGGTCCTCCTCCTCGCCTTCCTCGTTGATTTCCTTAGGCAGGAGCATCCTGCACTTAATGTCTATCAAAGTCGCAGCCATAACGAGGAATTCGCTCATTATGTTCATATCCTCGGTTTCCATATTCTTGATATAATCCAAATACTGGGCTGTTATCTCCACAATGGGTATATCGTATATGTCCACCTTATTCTTATCAATTAAATGCAAAAGCAGGTCCAGAGGACCTTCAAATACTTGCAGCTTAACCGGAATTGCCATATTCCACCCCAACCTTATAAATCATGGTTACTGTGTAAACAGTAACAAATCTTGTCCGTTCAAAAACCGTATTTATAATTCTACATAAAAATTCCAATAATTTCAAGCATAATCATTTTATACCGCATGCCCGCCCGGCATGCCGCGTTACTGTTCACTCCGTTCGCAGTAACCATCCCACTCCTATCTTCGGCACAAATCGATGATAATAAGCTCTCCCGGATTAAATATCCTAATGGGAATCGTATGCATTCCAAGCCCTCTGCTCACCACCATTACGGAATCATCCTCCACGAACATACCTCCGTCATACTTAGGGAAAAAGCGGACCATCGGAGAAATCACTCCTCCGAGCCATGGAAGTCTCATCACTCCGCCGTGCAAATGTCCTGCCACAGTAAGGTCCGCTCCCCATTTTACATATTCTTTAAAATAATCCGGGTTGTGGGCAATCAAAAGCCTAAAAGCCCTGTCTTCCTTTTTTCCCAAAAGATTGTCAATATAACCTTCTTCCATGGTATTTTGCTGAAATCGCTTATAATATTTTTTTCCTATCTCAAGCCCGAAAATTTCGATATTGGTATCAGAAAGATAGACTTTGTCGTTTTCCAAAAGGCGGACGCCGCACCTGATCAGCTTTTCCTTGTATTCCTCATACAAATCCCCGTAAGCCTCTTTATATGTCTTAATCCGGTACTCATGATTCCCGTTCGCATAAAAAACAGGGTATTTCGATGCCAGATAGCTCAAAAGCTCTATCGGCTCTTCGTATTTCGTCTTCCTTTCAGCGGCTGTCACCATATCTCCGGCAATCAGAATAAAATCTGGCGAAGCCTCCTCCACCGCCTTTATCAAATCTTCATTCTTATGTCCGAAGCATTTATTATGCAGATCCGACAGTAAGACAATCCTGCTGTTTTTTAAGATTTTCTCTGAACGTATCACATATTCTCTCTTCACAAAACGAGTGCTGTCATAAATAATCGATATGACAAACGCCACGAGAAGCGCTATTTCGAGCACCCGTATAACAGTTGATCCCATCTCCGGCATCTTATTCCTCCATCCACCAGACCTTTTTGCCGGCATTTTCATACCAGCCATTCTTTAGTGTACCACATTTTCTCAAATTATAAAAGGAAATACCGAATCGTCTTTATCACATAGTCTTTATATCCGGCTTTATCCACTGCCTTGGCTGCAACGATGGATATGCTTCCTATTCTCTGTCCGCCCAACTGGTATACCGCCTCACCGATTGCCTGCCCCTCCTCTATCGGAGCTTCTATCTGGGCCGGAAGGCTGATAGTCTTTTCTATTTCCGTCAGGTTATTTCCCTTGGTATCCAAATATCTGAACTCTCCGGCATAGCTTAAGTTGACAGTATCATCCACACCGCCCTTGATAACCTGTGCAGGCAGGGCATCTTTATTCTCATCCACATAAATGTTGCTCACACTATAGCCATAGTTGAGCAGCGACATCGCATCCTGAAATCTTACCTTATTGTCCGGAGCCGCCATGACTACCGCTATCAGTTCGATCCCGTCCTTATTGGCAGTCGCGGAAAGACAGTATTTCGCCTTGTTTGTGGAACCTGTTTTCAGTCCCGTAGCCCATTCGTACTGCTTTAAAAGCTTGTTAGTGCTGGACAGCGTAAAAGTCGAGGTTCCCTGTCTCGTTACATGAGAAATATCCTCCATCCAAATCTGCGTATAATCCAGTACCTCGGGATACTTGGTTATCAGTTCCCTCGACATAATCGCCACGTCTCTGGCCGAAGTGTAATGAGTATCCGAATCCGAAAGCCCGCAGCTGTCCTCAAAATGCGTATGATCCATACGCAGTTCTTCCGCCCTCTGGTTCATCAGCTTCACAAATTCAGCCTCGCTTCCTGCAATGTACTCCGCCACCGCCACACAGGCATCGTTTCCCGATGCTACAGCGATACACTTTATCAGGGTCTCTAAGGTCTGTACCTCTCCTTCCTCCAGGAACACTTGGGAACCGCCCATGGATTTGGCATATGCGCTGGTCATGATCTGATCATCCAAATGTATTCTTCCCGACCCCAGATGATCGAAAATAATCAACAGCGTCATGATCTTCGTTATGCTGGCCGGACTCTTTTCCGCATCTGCCTCTTGCTCGCAGATGATCTGCCCTGTAGAAGCTTCTATCAATATGTAAGAAGGCGCGGATACCTCCGGCACCGCCCTCGCGTAAAGTATGGAGGAGAAAAACAAGCAGATACTGAACCCGTAGCAAATAGCAGCTTTCACCAATTTCTTCACAATACACACTCCTGTCAGGTGTTCTACTACTATAAATATAAAAAAGCGATTCTGTTTAGAACCGCTTTTTAATACCATCTTGTTTTAAAGTTTTCATATTTATCCATCCATCTGTCCTTCTGTCCGCGTATATCGATGCGAAACGCGCGAGTCAGCTGAATAATATAATCCACAGTAACGACGGCGAGTATCAGCCCGCACACCCGGCTTCCCATGGAAAAGCTCAGGCTGTCGATAAAGCCTATCACTCTCGAATGCAAAAAAGTGATGATGAATACCGCATACAAGCCCCATGCGGCCGTACTTTCCAGGCATATGATGCCTTTGTAATTACATGGCTTATCATTATAATCCCACCAAACTTCTCCGAACAGCTTAAGCATGAGCTTTCCTACTAAAAATTCAAAAATAGTAGCCATAACAGCTCCCGCCAGATACAATCCGAAGAGATGGCCGTTTAACGGATGGAGTATGGTATATCCTATCACCGCACCAAAGCCGTAAATCGGACAAAAGGGACTCTTTGCGAACCCTCTGTTCGTCAGCCTTTTGTTGCACAATGACATGTATATGGATTCTACCAGCCACCCCAGCATGCTGTAGATTACGAATGCTGAAACAAAATGATAAATATCCGTTCCCAGTATTTCTCTTGTCCACATATCGAATTCCCCGCTATAAGATATATCATAGTGTAAAAAGCGGACAAGTCCGCATCAACTCCCTAATCCCTCACTCATAAGGGACTTGGCTGCTTTTTTAGCGCCGAATGCAGTCACACAGTGACATCTTCCTTTTGCATTCGTACGCATCCATTGTTATATAATAGGATCATTTTCTTATTATATAACAAAGTCCTTGATTAAAAAACCAAGGACTTGCCGTTCACACAATTAATTATATTTACGTTTTCTTGCTGCTTCGGATTTCTTCTTACGTTTTACGCTTGGCTTCTCGTAATGCTCTCTCTTACGAATTTCCTGCTGAATTCCAGCTTTTGCACAACTTCTTTTGAAGCGACGTAAAGCGCTATCCAAAGTCTCGTTTTCTTTTACGATTACGTTTGACATTCCTACACCCGACCTCCCTTCAGTCCCTTCCTAGCAACACGACTGATTGGGTTTATTCTATTTACGCATAAATATGCTTACATATCCTTATGCACAATAATGATTATATCACATATTTTTGAGCAGTCAACCTATTTTTTTAAATTATTTGCGTTTCCAACACTTTTTCGGACTCTGCAATCGCCGCATCGATGCCTCCCGGATTCTTGCCGCCTGCCTGAGCCATGTTCGGACGACCACCACCACCACCGCCAACTAAGGCTGCGATTCCTTTTATCAGATTGCCCGCATGTGCTCCCTTCGCTACCGCACCTTCCGTCGCCATAGCTACCAGATTCACCTTGCCCGCTTCATCGGATAAGAGAACAACAACGCCTTCCTTAAGCTTCGTCTTCAGCTGGTCGCCAAGATCGCGCAGACCGTTCATATCCACACCGGACACCCTGGCAGACAGAAGCTTCACACCCTTAATTTCTTTCACCTGATCCATGACATCGCCAAGGGCTTCCTTGGCAGCCTTGCTCTTCAAGGATTCATTTTCGCTTTGCAGCGCTTTTATATCTGCCATCAGATGCTCCAGCTTTTCCACAAGGGAAGCAGGTGTTGCCTTTACTGCTTTTGCTGCCTCCTCCAAAGTCTTTTCTAACTCCGCATAATAATGGAACACACCGGCTCCCGTCAGCGCTTCGATTCTTCTTACACCCGCTGCAACGCCGCTTTCGGATATGATTTTAAATGCAGATATCGCTCCTGTGTTAGCTACATGAGTACCGCCGCATAATTCAGTGGAGAAATCACCCATTTTAACAACGCGCACCGTTTCTCCGTATTTTTCGCCGAACAAAGCCATCGCTCCGCTCTTCTTCGCTTCCTCTATCGTCATGATGCTCGTAAGTACGGGAAGTGACTGTTCGATTTTCTCATTTACAAGCTGCTCTACCTTGGCGATTTCTTCCTCAGTCATGGCTGAAAAATGGCTGAAATCGAAACGAAGTCTATCCCCGTCCACAAAAGAACCAGCTTGTTCTACATGAGTGCCTAACACCGTTCTCAAAGCCTTCTGGAGCAGATGGGTAGCACTGTGGTTTTTGCATGTATCCGCTCTTCTTTGCTCATCCACAGATAAAGTCACTTTATCTCCTACTTTGAACATGCCTTTTTTTACTTTGCCGATATGTCCTACCTTACCGCCAAACAGCTTTACCGTATCCACTACTTCGAATTCGGAGTCTCCGGCATAGATTATGCCGATATCTGCACTCTGGCCGCCCATGGTCGCATAGAAAGGCGTCTCCTCCACGAAGATAGTTCCCATTTCTCCGTCAGTCAGAGCTTCTGCCAGCTCTGTCTCCGTGGTAAGCACGGTAATCTTGGAATCGTGCACCAGTCCGTCGTAGCCTACGAACTGAGTCGTAACCGCAGGGTCGATGGACTCGTATACCGTAACGTCGGCCCCCATATAGTTAGTAACCTTGCGCGCCGCACGAGCTTTTACCTTCTGTTCCTGCATCGCCTCCGCAAAGCTTTTTTCATCCACGGTAAAACCTTTTTCTTCTAAGATTTCCTTCGTCAGATCGAGAGGAAAACCGTAAGTGTCATATAACTTGAACGCATCTTCCCCGGCAAGCTCCTTCACACCGTCCTTTTCCATGGAAGCCTGCATCTCTCCGAGTATGACAAGGCCCTGATCGATGGTCTTGTTAAATTTCGCTTCCTCCTGTGTGAGCACATTGAAAATAAAATCTTTCTTCTCTTCCAATTCAGGATAGCCGTCCTTGCTTCCCTCGATTACCGTCTTGCTTAAATCAGCAAGAAACTGTCCTTCAATTCCCAAAAGCCGTCCATGTCTTGCCGCACGGCGGATAATACGCCGCAGCACATAGCCCCGTCCTTCGTTGGTGGGCATAATTCCGTCAGAAATCATAAACGACGCGGAACGGATATGGTCGGTAACGATACGGATAGATACGTCCCAATCGTATTTCTTCTTATATTCCTTGCCCGAAATCTCGCATACCTTGCTGCTAAGTGCCTGAATGGTATCTATATCGAAAATAGAGTCCACATCCTGCACAACTGTTGCCAGTCTTTCCAGTCCCATTCCCGTATCGATATTTTTCTGTTCAAGCTCCGTATAATTGCCTTTACCGTCGCTTTCGAACTGGGTAAACACGTTGTTCCACACCTCGATATAGCGGTCGCACTCACAGCCCACCTTACAGTCAGGCTTTCCGCAGCCGTATTTTTCTCCGCGGTCATAATAAATTTCAGAGCAGGGACCACAGGGACCGGAACCGTGCTCCCAGAAATTATCTTCCTTGCCAAAGCGGTAAATGTTCTCCGCCGGGATTCCGATTTCCTTGTTCCATATATCGAATGCCTCATCGTCCTCCATGTATACGGAAGGATATAGCCTATCCGCTTCCAAACCTACTACCTCTGTGAGAAACTCCCAGCTCCAGGCAATAGCTTCATGTTTAAAGTAGTCGCCGAAGGAGAAATTGCCCAACATCTCGAAAAAGGTTCCGTGGCGGGCAGTTTTTCCTATATTTTCAATATCTCCGGTACGGATACATTTCTGGCAGGTCGTCACCCTTTTCCTCGGAGGAATCTCCTGTCCTGTAAAATACGGTTTTAAGGGCGCCATACCGGAATTGATCAATAACAAACTATTGTCGTTATGGGGCACCAGGGAAAAACTTTTCATCGCCAGATGTTCTTTCCCTTCAAAAAATTCGAGAAACATCTTTCTAAGTTCGTTTACTCCATACTGTTTCATTTCCATAATCCTTTCTTTCGTCCTTAAAAGGTAAATTTATCCGCAAAATATGCGTCGAGGTCAGCAATGGCCACACGCTCCTGATCCATAGAATCACGGAAGCGTACGGTAACGCAATTGTCTGTCTCGGATTCGAAATCATAAGTAATACAGAACGGAGTTCCTATCTCATCCTGTCTGCGGTATCTTTTTCCGATATTTCCTCTGTCGTCAAATTCACAGTTGTATTTCTTTGACAACTCCAGGAATATTTTCTCTGCGCCTTCGTTTAACTTCTTGGACAGTGGAAGCACTCCGATCTTAACCGGAGCCAGAGCCGGATGGAAATGAAGTACGGTTCGCACATCGCCTTCTCCGATTTCCTCTTCATCGTAGGCCGCACAAAGAAAAGCCAAAACTACGCGGTCCGCGCCGAGAGACGGCTCAATAACATACGGTACGTATCTTATGTTCTTCTGATCATCAAAATAAGTCAAATCCTGCCCCGAGGTGTTCTGGTGCTGGGTAAGATCATAATCGGTCCTATCTGCAATTCCCCACAGCTCGCCCCAACCGAAGGGGAATAAAAACTCGATATCCGTGGTAGCCTTGGAGTAGAAGGAAAGCTCTTCCTTATCGTGATCTCTGACGCGCATCTCTTCGTCCTTCATGCCGAGTGTCTTCAGCCAGTCGATACAGAACTGCTTCCAGTATGCGAACCACTCAAGATCCGTATCCGGCTCACAGAAAAATTCCAGTTCCATCTGCTCGAATTCTCTTGTGCGGAAAGTGAAATTGCCCGGTGTAATTTCGTTGCGGAAGGATTTCCCTACCTGACCGATACCGAAGGGAATCTTCTTTCTGGATGTTCTCTGTACGTTCTTAAAGTTCACAAAGATGCCCTGTGCGGTTTCCGGTCTTAAGTAAACTGTGTTCTTCGCATCCTCCGTCACTCCCTGAAACGTCTTGAACATCAGATTGAACTGGCGGATATCTGTGAAATTATGTTTGCCGCAGGTAGGACAGGGAATGTTGTTGTCTTCGATAAACTGCTTCATTTTCTCTTGAGACCAACCGTCTACGGAGCCATCCAAAGCAACATTATATTCTGCCGCATAATCCTCGATAATTTTATCTGCCCGGAACCGCTCGTGACATTCCTTGCAGTCCATCAAAGGATCCGAGAAACCTCCCAGATGTCCCGAAGCCACCCAAGTCTGGGGATTCATAAGTATTGCGCAGTCCACACCCACATTATACTGATTTTCCATGATGAATTTCTGCCACCACGCGCGTTTCACGTTGTTCTTCAGTTCCACACCAAGGTTACCATAATCCCATGTATTGGCAAGCCCGCCGTAAATCTCAGAGCCGGGATATACAAATCCTCTCGCTTTCGCCAGTGCTACTATTTTCTCCATTGTTTTTTCCATGATTACACCCTCCTGCCCGTTTTTACGGTACTTTTTTATTTAAAAACTATATAATACTTTCCCAAACTTTCCCCATTTTCGTCCGTCTGCATAGCTGCCTCGTTCCTGCCTAAGGAAACTACATTGTCGCCGGAATACAAGATTTTCCCGAAGGTCTCCACGCGAAACGGTACCTCAGAAATCAATATGTGATTTTCTCCCATGCCAAGAAGCTCTTGTTTTCCTATGCTTTCCTCTTCATTCTCCGCGCTTGTTAAGGTTACATCCAGCGAATGCCCCCCGTCATAGGCTTCCTTCACTGTCCCGATAAATAGCTGCCTGCTGTCAAATTGGTTGGAATTGTAGTCCGTATATGCCTCCGCAGACGGATATTTCATCGTTACCGTAATGACTCCATTCTTATTTTCGAATTTATCTACGGATATGTCCCGCTCCGAATCCCGGTTATACTCCGCGACCTCCGAAAGAATCATACTTCGCAAATCATCTTCATTATAATAATCGGCGGAAAAATCCTCCGTTATCGTCTCCATTATGCTGCCGTCTTTTAGGACTTCCATCACCGTATTGGATGAGGCTGCCGCCTGTGCCCTGCTGTCTGTATCGCTTTCCCCACATCCCCATAAAGAGAACCCCGCAAAAAGAACTCCCGCTATCGCTCCTATTTTACGCATTATTTTCGTCCTCCGACACCGGACATCTTTCTTCATGTCCTTTTCTTTCCTCGTTACATTTACATTCACAATATTATAGCTGACTTAAGTTCGTTTTTCAATATATAAATTACGTCAAAGCATTTCATACGGTCAAGTCCTTCAATATGGTCAGGCTTTTGAATTCCCTATCCATGTATTCTTTCTTAAAAATATCCGCAATCGCCCTAAGTTCCCTAAGCACCTCATCGGTCACAGTAAAAGTATATAGCTTCTCCACCGGGCTGTGTTCTATGTAGCTCATAGTATAAACGGTGGATTCCACGAAATTGTTCTTATTCGGTATTCCCGGATATTCTCCGTTTAAAACGAGCGCCTTTATTTCAAATATGCAGCGCACCAGATTTTTATTCAGCGAGGAAAGCTGCAAGGCCCTGAGTGACTGGTACAAAAGCTTTAGCATTTCCTTCTCATCGTTGTTCTCTCTGGTGTAATAATCCATGACTTCCAAAAAATACATTCCATAGCATGCCGCTTCAAAATCTTCCCTGAGCTTTTCAAAATAATTGGATATATCCGCCTCCACGATATTGTAAGAAGAACGACCCTCATACATTTTGAATTCTCCGAAGGAAAAGGGGGAGGCGGCAGCCACAAGCCTGCTGTTAGGCTTTCTCGCCCCTTTGGCGAAGGCTGACACCTTTCCCCTCTCTTTCGTCAAAATAACGACGCGCCTATCGTATTCCCCGATAGGCACTGTCTTCAAAACCATTCCTGTTAGTTTCACAAATTCCTGCATATGGATTATCTCCTATGGTCGCACTGCCGTCCGGTACATAGCCTTCGGACGAACCGGACGCCGTCGTTTCCTCCTGTGCATTCTTAAAACTTAAGTAATCCTCAATTTTTCCGGTATTAAAAAATTGTTGCCAGTAGTTTCGTTCTTTCATCTTGTGCCCCCTAACGTAATGATACTAAAAAGCTATACTTTAGTTTCACTTTCAGTATTAATATTAGGGTTCGCTTTTTTTGGATTTCCTATTCGGATTCTTTTGGATTGTAGCCAAAATTTTTCATAAGGAAATCGCTGTCCCGCCAATCTTTTTTTACCTTTACCCAAAGCTGCAGATTCACGCGGCATTCCAGCATATCTTCGATTTCAGGCCGCGCCTTGCTGCCTATCTTTTTAAGCATGGCGCCTTGCTTTCCTATGACGATTCCTTTGTGAGATTCTCTTTCACAAACGATGGTGGCCTCAATATCGGCAATCGATTCCTTGCTGCTCCTCCGGTATTTGATGCTTTCTATGGATACCGCGATTCCGTGAGGTATCTCATCCTCTAAGCACCTGAGTGCTTTTTCTCTTATAAGCTCCGCCACGATCTGGCGTTCCGGCTGGTCAGTTACGGTGTCCTCATCATAAAATGCCGGTCCATAGGGCAGATATTTCATAATACAGCTTATGAGCGCATCCGTGTTGTCGCCCTTAAGCGCCGATACCGGCACGATTTCCGCAAAATCCATCTCTTTTCGATAAACATCGATAAAATTCAATATCTCAGGCTTTTTCACCGTATCCGTTTTGTTAATGACGAGAATGACCGGAGTCCGGATCTTTTTCAGCTGCTCGATGATATGCCGCTCGCCCGCTCCGATATAAGCAGTGGGCTCTACCAGCCAGAGAATGACGTCCACCTCGGACATAGTCCGTTCCGCAACACGCACCATATAGTCTCCCAGCTTATTCTTCGCCTTATGGATTCCCGGCGTATCCACAAAGACGATCTGGCCTTCCTTAGAGGTGTAGACCGTCTGTATCCTGTTTCTTGTGGTCTGGGGCTTATTACTTGTAATCGCAATTTTCTGTCCGATCAGGTGGTTCATCAGCGTTGATTTCCCTACATTGGGCCTGCCTATTAAGGTAACAAATCCTGATTTATAATTATCGTTCACATTTTATTCCTCACTTTTGCTTTCGTTCGCTTCCGCTTTGTCTGACTCGATTCTCTCCGTCTTATCCTCTTTCTTTTGCTTATATCTGCGAAAGAGGGAGCCGCTACTTTTGTTATCCTTTTTCCTAATGAAATGCCGAATAAGCAACACAGCCAGTATAATAACTATCGCCCATAAGACAATATATGGCAGCCAGATAATGAAATAGATAAAGAAATTTTTGATTCCGTTTCCTACATTGTTCATGGAGCTTATGAATCCCACAGATATTTTTTCCCATGCAGAAACCTGAAGGGAGGGCGTCAGCACCTCTACCTCGCGGATATTTAAGTACACGGTAGAATAATCTACCAGATTATCGTAAGTGCGAAGCTGAGATTCCATACTCTGAAGCTGATAGCGCACTTCCGACAGCCGTGCTTCTATAGCGATAATATCCTCCATACTTTCCGCTTTTTCAAGCAGTTCTAACAGCCGCTCCTGCTCCACCTCCAAAGCCTTTTTATGGCTTTCTGTGTCCACATACTGAAGGGTGATGTCCTGCGTACTCTCGGAGCGGCTTGTTACGTTGGATATGTCTGATACCGCCGTCACAAAATCATTCAGTCTCTCCCTCGGAATTCGAATAGTAAGGTTGGCAGACCTGTTGTTTTGCCCGTATCTGCTGCTTCCATTATAGACATTCAGATTCTCCATATAGCCGCCAAGCTCCGACACCTTACTTTCCACCTTGGGAAGAAGTTCGTCGAAAACCTCCGTCTCTACGTCCATGCTCACTGTCTCAATCAATTTACGATTGGATTTCACGGAAATTTCTGCGGAAGTTCCCCCTGCCTCTGCGGGTGCAGACTCCTCGCTGGCCACTTCATATTCTTGCACATACACTTCATCAGAGGCGTATCCCCCATAATCGGCACTGCTGGCTTCCTGGGGCACCGCCGCACTGTCCGCCGTGGAAGAGCTTACACTTCCACAGCCTGAAAAACCGAGCACAGCTACACCTATTATCGCTGCCCACAGCTTATATTTCCAGTTCTTTATCCGTAATTTTTCCATAATAATCCCCTATCCTTCCATCGCTGCAATGATCAATTAATGAAAAAGAGGCTCGATATTCATGAACATCGCTTCATTCTCTTTAAGTTTCTCTTCATTTCCCACCACACATAAGCAGTCCTCTTTCATAAAGGCTCTGATATATTCCGACAACCCTCTTATGGTTTCTGCCGTCGTGGCAAGCAACTCATCCCTTTCCTGCTGCACCCTGTCGAAAGACAAATTAGTCAGATAACCTCCCATGGAATAAATTCCTTTGGTGGCCGGTGTCATTGGTACGTCCAAATCGCTGATGGCTCCGATGATAAACTGGGTGATCGTCCTTTCGTCCGCTTCGAAGGTGCTTATATAATCCGCCGCATTCTCATATACTTCCACTGTTTTCTCCAAATTGGGATCTCTGTAAGATACGAAATAGCTGTCTCCCGATTTACTGAAATTGCACATGCAGCCGTAAGCGCCGCCCTTTACCCTCACTCTGTTCCAGAGGAAATCGTAACCCATCATCACCTTAAGCACTTTAAGCGCACCGGTGTAGGGAAGCCCTTCGTGAATGAAGTTGCCCGCACGGCATACGAACTGTATCTGTGCGGAGGTAAGGTACCCTTCGTTCTTCCTTACAAGCTTAGGCTCAAATTTCTTTTTCTCCACAGGAGAGGTATACAGACCTTTTTTTAATTTTCGCACCATCGTTTCAATTCCAGGATATTCTTTTTCAGTTGCAGTGTAATCCACCATGAGGTTCTCCGGCCGGAAGATATATACCGCAAGCTGCTTTAATTTCTCGATCAAATCGTCTTTCTCATCTTCGAACTGCGATTCCAGCTTTTCTAACAAACGATACTGCGGAATGCCGCTTATCTGTTCCGCCACCGCCGCCGTACCCGAGATGTAAGACAATGCTCTTATTGCCGCCAGAGAATGGCCTGATGAGGTCATAGTAGCCTGCATTCTGGACTGTACCTCTGCAATGATTTCATACAGGCGCTTGGTATCGTCGAACTTGGAATGGAGTGCGATTTCTTCTACCAGCTTGAAAGCCTCCTCCAAATTTTCATACAGTACTTTTGCTTTGATTTCGAGTTTCATACTGTAATCATCCAGATTCAGCGCATTGGAATAAGTATTCACTACCATGTCGATGCCGCCGGTCTTTATATTCGTCTCGTGGTATAGATCGCCGTAGCTGTAATTTAACGTATCCACCATGCCCAACACCTGCTTCAATATGCCGATATAAGGGAACAGCTCCTCCGGTACGCTGCCGATGTCAAAGACGAACCTCAGATAGCCAATGCCATTTGTAAATATATTGTGGAACAATATCAGGGTGCCGTCCGAATACCGCTCCTCGTTGACAAAGTCCTCCGCTTCCTTTTTCATATCCGCTCTCGTTAAAAGAGGTATCTTCTCCAAATCCTCCTTGGAACTGGGTTCCTCCTGATAGCGCTCCAGCGCCTTCGTCTCCTCTATGATTCTCTCCAAATCCCGTTCACTTAAGGTTTCCCTGTATTCCTGAAGCTCCTTTTGCAGTGCGGCCTCCTTCTTGGAGGTCAGGCCCTTCTGGGGTGAGAGCACCAGCACCGTCTTATGAGTGTTGTTAAGGAGATATTTTTTTACCAGTTCTTCAAAATATCCGGTTTCTATTTCTTTTTTGAGTGCCGCAAAAGTATCGTTCGCCTCCACATGGATCAACGGCTTTCTCTCGTCATAAAGCCAGCTGTCAAGTACCTGAAGTCCCAGAATAAGCCCTTTCGGGTAAGAGCCGAAATCCGATTCTCTATATTTGAATTCAAAGTAGTTAAGGCCTGCTGCCAGCGCCTTTTTATCTATTCCGTTTTCTGCCTGCCGCTCCAGCACCTCCTCAATAGTCCGCACGAACTCCTCCTTACGGGAAAGGTCCGTATTCTTAGCCACTACGGAAAAGAATGGCTGCATAATCCCATTATCATAGGTACTGTATATTTCCTTGCCGATTCCCTTATCTGTCAGCGCCTGCTTCAAGGGCGCGCCCGGTGCGGAGCAAAGAGCATAATCCAGCACCTGAAAGGCGATATACAGCTTTCTGTCCAGATTATCACCGACTACGGTATTATAGGTCAGGTAAGTATTTTCCTTCTCCGACTCATCTTCCATAATCGAATATTCCTTGAATATTTCTCTGGGTGCTTCGAAAGACTCCTGAAGCTTAATCTGGGAGTCTATGTTAAGCGCTTCAAAGCGGGACAAATATTCCTCGTCGATAAAACGCAGCTTCTGCGCCATATCCATATCACCATATAAATAAATATAGCTGTTGGAAGGATGATAATACTTTCTGTGGAAATCCAGAAAATCCTCATAAGTAAGAGATGGAATCACATCCGGGTCTCCTCCCGATTCAGTGCCGTAAGGCGTATCCGGAAAAAGGGAATTAAGAACCTCTCTGTCCAGAACGTCGTCCGGCGAGGAAAAGGTTCCCTTCATCTCGTTGTAAACCACTCCGTTAAGCGTCAGCTCATCCTCTGCGCTTTCCATCTCATAGTGCCACCCCTCCTGTCTGAATATCTTCTCCTCTTTGTAAATATTAGGATAAAATACCGCATCCAGATAAATGTGCATTAAATTCTGAAAATCCTTGTCATTGCAGCTCGCTACCGGATAAACGGTCTTATCGGGATAGGTCATCGCATTTAAAAATGTATTCAAAGAACCCTTCACTAATTCTATAAACGGGTCCTTTGCCGGAAAATTTCTGGAGCCGCAAAGCACAGTATGCTCTACGATATGCGCCACTCCGGTACTGTCTTCAGGCGGAGTGCGAAAGCCGATATAAAAAACTTTGTTATCATCCTCATTTGACAATACGGTAATTCTCGCTCTCGTCTTCTTATGGCGAAGAAGTACTCCGTGGGAATTCAAATCCTTTACCTCTCTCGCCTCTATAATTTCATAGCTTTCCAAATCCTTTATATTTCGCTTCAGTTCTTCTATATCTCTCATACTAAATGTCGTTCTCCTTTTCCCGCCAACTTCTTTTATCGTTATTTTCTCCATTTTCAATATATTAACAGCAATTTTATCATATCATACTCTATCATTTTTAGCAAAATAGAAAAACATATGCAGAACAAAACTCATTTGTAATATAACAACCGCTCTCTGCTAAGTAGACAGAGAGCGGTCGATTGTCTAAGATCCGCATATTTTACCGCTTTTCAATATATTCGATATTGTCTCCGCTCATGCGAATTGCTTCCAGAATAATCTCTTCCGATAGCTTGCTCTCCTGCGAAAGCTCTGCCACCGTCACCTTTCTTTGTAGTACCTCTGCGAGCTCCCTGGCATGGTCGGTCACCTCATTGACCTTATCCAATACCAATTTATCCGTCTGCTTTTCCTGGAGAGTTCCTGCAATATGCTCCTCCATGGCATCCATGATCATTTTACCCAGCATTCCCTGCGCTTCATCAGAGTGCTCCATGCATCCAAGCATTGTTACACCCGTCGCCAGAGCCAGATTGCCTTCTCCGATCAAATCCTCCAGATAGACTCCTTGTCCGCCGTACAGTTTGGCGATTTCCACTACCTCGGGAAGGTAAATCTCAACAAGTCGGGACTGCGCCTGGACATCTCCCGCCATGGCAGACAAGGTAACCGCATCCCTCTCTCCTGCCGTGGCTTGTTCAAGGAGTTTAAGTTCCTCCAGGTAGGCTTCCAGATAATCGGTTTCCTCTTTCGTCAGGTATTCCTCCGCTTCCGCCGGCTGCCCTATCCCTATCCTCTGCTTTTTTAAATAATCGGTGACCAGTTCCATCTGCTCCGGGGATAGTTCCATCTCCTTAAAAGCAGACGTTATCTGCTCCTGCGATATACAATTCCCCTGCTCCTTCGCAGTCCGCTTCAGTCCCTCCAAAGTATTTGCGAACAGAATCTCCTTGTTCATCTTTATACCCATACTCCTTTCAACCTTCTGTCTCCTGCCGCTTAGTATAGTTTCACATGCTCATGGGTGAATAAATGCTCCTGGCAGTATTCATAATTACCGTCACACTTGGAACAGAAACGGAATTCCAACTCCGGACTGTCCACTTCTGTTCTGCCGCAAATCGCGCATTTATGCTTTGTCACTCCCGTACTTCTTTTCACTTCTTTTTTAAACTCCTGACGACGCTTTACCTGCCTCGGCGACATATGGATATGGTTTCTCGAGGTGAACCAGAATACAAGGAAGTTAAGCAAGGACGCTCCCATCGCAAATCTGCTGTAAACGCTACCCGTAAGGAACTGTGCTCCCAGCATCACCGCGTATATAATTCCCAGCCACTTGATGCGAACCGGAATGATGAACATAAGAAGTACCTGAGCCTCAGGAAAAGTCGCTGCAAACGCGAGAAAAATGGACATATTTACATAATATGTGCTGAAGTAAAAGGAAATCGCGCTGAAGAAATCCTTCGCTCCATAAGCCGCCATCAGATCCCCGTTAAATATATAGCAATAGCCCATCAGAAGGAAGCTTCCAATTACCGTAAAAAGCATTCCCGAAAGCAGATAGACGTTATATCTGTAGGTTCCCCAGGACCGCTCCAGGGTCGTTCCGATAGAATAATAAAAGTAAAGCATAATTAACACGAAAAACAAATTGGAAGTATCCGGCGGCACGATGATCCAAGTAAGGATTCTCCAAATCTGTCCATGCAGAATCTCATAGGGGTTCAAGGTCAGATAAGATAAAAACAAAGGGTTTATCAAATTGATCAAATACCCTACCGCATAACACATGATCAGCATCAGCGAAATGTTCTTAATCGCATACTTGCCGAACTTTCTTTCAAAATTACTCATTTTTGTGTATTCCTCCATTCTATGCCTAAAAACATGCGAGTATATTCTAACATTCCCATCTGTAAAAGTAAATAAACTGGAGAAGGTTTCACGAGATATAATAAAAATTTAACTTTCTTATCCAGTTTTTTTACAAAATGTTCTAAAAAATATAATGAAAATATTCCGGCATCAACATTGCATTTTGTAGTTACGTGTCGTATAATGATTGGGCATGTCTGAGGACTATCCGCTATATATTATAAATAGGAAAGCTCCGGTTTTAACATGCCTAAATATCAAAAAAGGAAAGGGCGGATACTATGAGTGAATTACGCTATACTTTGGGAATTGATATCGGTTCAACCACTGTAAAAATAGCTATTTTGAACGATGCCCATGAAATATTGTTTTCAGATTACGAAAGGCATTTTGCAAACATCCGTGAAACTCTGTCAGGCTTATTGCAAAAGGCATACGATCAGCTTGGAAATATCGAGCTGCATCCAATGATCACCGGCTCGGGAGGACTTACCTTATCCAATCATCTGAAGGTTCCCTTCGTACAGGAGGTCATTGCTGTCTCCACCACATTGCAGGAGCTGGCTCCTCAGACCGACGTAGCGATAGAACTGGGCGGAGAGGATGCGAAGATCATTTATTTCGAAGGAGGAAATGTGGAGCAGCGTATGAACGGCATCTGTGCCGGAGGTACCGGCTCCTTTATCGACCAGATGGCGTCTTTATTACAGACGGACGCCTCGGGCCTGAACGAATATGCCAAGGAGTATCATTCCCTATATACCATCGCCGCGAGATGCGGTGTATTTGCCAAATCGGACATTCAGCCTCTCATCAATGAAGGTGCCACCAAAGAGGACCTTTCCGCTTCTATCTTCCAGGCGGTTGTAAACCAGACGATCTCCGGCCTCGCCTGCGGTAAGCCGATCAGGGGACATGTAGCTTTCTTAGGAGGCCCTCTATACTTTCTATCCGAGCTGAAGGAATCCTTTATCCGCACGCTGAAACTGGATGAAGATCACATTGTCAATACAGAACATTCTCATCTTTTTGCCGCTATCGGCTCCGCCTTGAATGCAAAGGAAGAGGTGTTTTACTCCATGGAGGAGATGGCTTTAAAGCTTTCCTCCGACATAAAAATGGACTTCGAAGTGGAACGTATGGAACCGCTTTTTGAAAACGAAGCATCCTACATGGAATTCAAGAGCAGACATTCCGTACATCACGTAGCCACCTCGGATCTGGCATCCTATCATGGAAATTGCTTTCTCGGCATCGATGCCGGAAGCACTACCACCAAAGTGGCTCTCGTAGCCGAAGACGGCTCTCTCCTGTATTCCTTCTACAGCAGTAACGATGGAAGCCCTCTGAAGACGGCAATCCGCTCCATCAAGGAGATTTACACACTGCTGCCTGAGGATGTAAACATCGTGCGCTCCTGTTCTACCGGATACGGAGAGGCGCTGATGAAGGCCGCATTTTTGCTGGATGACGGCGAAGTGGAGACGGTGGCACACTACTATGCCGCTGCCTTTTTCGACCCTTCCGTGGATTGTATTCTCGACATCGGCGGTCAGGACATGAAGTGCATCAAAATCAAAAATCAGACCGTGGACAGCGTACAGCTTAATGAAGCATGCTCTGCAGGCTGCGGCTCATTCATAGAAACCTTCGCGAAATCGCTGAACTACAGCGTAGAGGACTTCGCTCAGGCCGCATTGTTCGCAGAGCACCCTATCGATCTCGGTACCCGTTGTACCGTATTTATGAATTCCAAAGTAAAGCAGGCACAAAAGGAAGGCGCCAAAGTGGCAGACATCTCTGCCGGACTTGCATATTCCGTTATTAAAAACGCACTGTTCAAGGTAATAAAAGTAGCAGACGCTTCGGAACTGGGCAAGCACATCGTGGTACAGGGCGGCACCTTTTATAACGATGCAATCCTTCGAGGCTTTGAGAAAATTGCTGACTGCGAGGCAATTCGTCCCGACATCGCCGGCATCATGGGCGCTTTCGGAGCCGCTCTCATCGCCCGCGAACGCTATACTCAGGACTACGATACCTCCATGCTCTCTATCGAGCAGATAGAAGCGCTCCAATTCGAAACAAGCATGGCGAAATGCAAGGGCTGTACAAACAACTGCCGTCTGACCATTAACAAATTCAGCGGTGGTAGGCAATATATTTCCGGCAACCGCTGCGAACGAGGACTTGGAAAAACAAAAAATGAGGACGGGATCCCCAATCTCTTCGAGTATAAATTAAAAAGAATATTCGGCTACGAGCCCCTTCCTGCCGACGAGGCAAAAAGAGGACGGGTGGGAATTCCAAGAGTACTCAACATGTACGAGAACTATCCGTTCTGGCATATGTTCTTTACGAAGCTGGGCTATCAGGTGGTCCTCTCTCCTCTTTCCAACCACAACATTTATTCTCTCGGCATCGAATCCATTCCAAGTGAATCCGAGTGCTATCCGGCTAAGCTGGCCCACGGCCATGTGAGCTGGCTCATTCACGAGGGTGTGGATTTCATCTTCTATCCCGCTCTTTTTTATGAGCGCAATGAGTTCGAGGAGGCCAACAATCACTATAACTGTCCTATTGTAACCTCTTATTCGGAGAATATAAAAAATAATGTTGAAGAAATCGGACGCGGTGAAGCTGTTTTACGAAATCCCTTCATGTCCTTCCGCGATGTAAAGACCATATCGGAAGCTTTAATCAAGGAATTTACGGAGATTCCTGCTGGGGAGATTATCGATGCAGTGGATGCCGGATGGAAGGAAATGCATCAGGCAAGGCTCGATATGATGAAAAAGGGTGAAGAAACGATAAAGTATCTGGAAGAAAACGGCAGGCATGGTATCGTCCTTGCCGGGCGTCCTTACCATATCGACCCTGAGATCAACCACGGCATTCCCGAGTTGATTACCTCCTATGGCGTTGCTGTTCTGACGGAGGATTCCGTTTCCCATTTGGCGAGCCCTGAGCGTCCCCTTATCGTATCCGATCAGTGGATGTATCATTCAAGACTCTATGCTGCGGCAAGCTTCGTAAAAACAAGAGAAGATCTGGACCTGATCCAGCTGAATTCCTTCGGCTGCGGTCTGGACGCCGTTACCACCGATCAGGTAAGCGACATCCT
>JAEWPN010000248.1 GCA_023399455.1 Bacillota bacterium | reverse complement strand
GGGAGAAATCCCGTGATGCCGAATCAGATGACGAATCCGGCGAATAGTAAGATAGGTTTTGCCGCTTCCCGGTCCCGCGAGAACCTGCATGGGACCGGAAGCGTGCTCTATGGCTTGGGCCTGTGCCCTATTGCTTCTTTGATCAGACATTCTTCAATAACTGGATGCCCTTCTTAATGCGGCTTATGGATTCCTCTTTCCCTAGAATTTCCATGATTTCCGTCGCTCCGGCAGGTGTCATCTGTTTGCCGGATACGGCGGTTCTGATCGGCCACATCGCATAGCCGTTTTTACAGCCTTTTTTCTCCACGTAGGAAACAATCATCTGATAAAGGGAATCGTTATCGAATACATCCTGTGCTTCAATGATAGGAAGCATTTCTTCTAATACCTCCAGAGAGGATTCTTCCGTGGTCTTCATTTTCTTATGAACATACATCGCCGTCTCATATGCCGGAAGCTCTTCAAAGAAATCTACCATTTCCTTTATGTCAGGGAATATTTCGATTCTTGTCTTGACCATCTGTGCGATTGCCTTCAAGTCCAGATCTTTCGTTAGCGCTTCCTTTAAATAAGGCTCTGCCATTTCATAGAACTTATCGAACTCCATTGCCTTCATATATTCGCCGTTCATCCATTTTAATTTGGTATAATCAAAAACAGCGGGCGATTTGGATAAATGTTTGTAATTGAATACTTTTACCAGCTCTTCAAGGGAGAAAAGCTCTTCGTTGCCCTCCGGGCTCCAGCCGAGAAGTGCCACAAAGTTAACGATAGCCTCCGACAAAAAACCCTGCCCGATCAAATCCTCATAAGAAGAATGCCCGCAGCGTTTGGAAAGCTTGTGATGCTCTTCGTCCGTAATCAACGGACAATGGACATATACCGGAACCTCCCAGCCAAAGGCGTCATAAAGGCGGTTATATTTCGGAGAAGAAGAAAGATATTCATTTCCTCTCACCACATGCGTAATTCCCATTAAATGGTCATCTACCACATTTGCAAAGTTATAGGTAGGATAGCCGTCGGATTTGATCAAAACCATGTCGTCCAGTTCTACATTGTCAACCGAAATATCTCCATAGATTTCATCATGAAAGGTGGTCGTCCCTTCGGTAGGGTTGTTCTGTCTGATCACATAGGGAATACCCGAAGCTAACTTCGCTTCCACTTCCTCCTTAGATAGATGCAGGCAGTGCTTATCGTAAATGTTGATTTCTTTTCCGGCAACAGTCTGGGTAAGGGTCGCCAGCCTTTCTTTATCGCAGAAGCAATAATAAGCCTCTCCTTTTTCAATCAGCTTTTTCGCATATTCCAAATAGATTCCCTTCGATTGCCTCTTGCTCTGAACATAAGGTCCCACTCCGCCGTCCTTATCCGGGCCTTCATCGTGTAAAAGCCCCGTTTTTTCCAAAGTACGGTAGATGATTTCCACTGCGCCCTCTACGAAGCGCTCCTGATCCGTATCTTCGATCCTCAAAATGAAATCTCCGCCCTCATGCTTTGCTATGAGATAAGCGTATAGCGCCGTTCTTAAATTGCCTACGTGCATGCGTCCCGTAGGGCTGGGCGCATACCGTGTTCTTATTTTGGACATTTATTTATTCCTCTGCTTTCTTGTAACTGTTCAGTGAGTGTTTTGTACTCATTGACTTCCTTGTTTTCATCCTTTATTTTCACATATCGGGTATCTTCTTCGCCGCCGCAGCCTTGAAGCCCGCTACTTCTCTCGCCGCCTGAGGAATTGCGATATTGGTTCCCGCTCCGGCAATACAGCCTCCCGGACATGCCATGCCCTCAATCAGACAGCCGTCCTTCTTGCCCGCTTTAGCCAGCATAAGCATCTTTTTACACTCCGCAAGGCTTTCCGCATGTTCAATGCGCACCTCCACATCGGGATAATATTCCCGGATGCATTCCTCGATAGCGCTGGCCACTCCGCCTGCGACACCGTAACCTCGTCCTGCTCCCGTAGCGTCTTCCAGCTTATCCGATACCTCTACATCAGTTAACACAATTTCCTTTGCTTCAAACATTCCGGAAAGCTCTTCAAAGGTAATGACGAAATCTACGTCCGAACGGACGGTTCTTCTGGAAGCCTCCAGCTTTTTCGAGGCGCAAGGTCCGATGAATACTACACTTGCATCCGGATGGTCCTCCTTTATCTTGCGGGCTGTAGCCACCATAGGTGTCAGCTCGTTGGATATTTTATCGATAGTCTCCGGGAAAAATTTCTTAGCCAGCACCGACCATGAGGGACAGCAGGAGGTCAGCAGGAACGGCAGTTCTCCCGTAGTCACCGCATGAACATAATGCTCGGCTTCCGCCATGGCTCCCATATCGGCTCCTATGGCCGTCTCATATACGTCATAAAAACCAAGCTCTTTCAAAGCTGTCTTGATTCTGTCAGGTGTCACTTTCGCTCCAAACTGTCCGACAAAGGCCGGAGCCACCTGAGCTATGATTTTCCGTCCAGACTGCAAAGCCCTAATCAGTTGGAATACCTGCGATTTATCAGCAATCGCACCGAAGGGACAATTTACCATACATTGCCCGCAGGATACGCACAAATCATTGTCGATTATCGCTCTTCCCCTCGTGTCGTTTTTTATCGCATTCACTCCGCAGGCAGACAGACACGGCCTTATCTGATGTGAAATAGCATCATAAGGACAAACCGTCTTGCACTTGCCGCATTTAATGCATTTTTCCTGATCGATGATAGACTTTCCGTCCTTCATGGATACAGCACCTTTGGGACATACCTCTCTGCAGGGATGGGCAAGACAGCCCATACATTTATCCGTCACCTCATAACGATTCTCCGGACATGCATTGCAGGCGGAAGGAATGACTTGCATCAGCGGCGGTTCATAATATTTCTCATCGATATCACTCTCCGCCAACCCTTGGGTGACGTGTACCGGAACGTTCTCAGATCTTAGGGAAAGTCCCATGGCGAGCCTGATTCTCTCTCCCACGACAGCCCGTTCCCTATATACGCTTCCATAGGGAGACTCATCATAATCTACAATTTTATATGGCAGCGCCTCCACATCATTGATCAAATCCTTCGAATGATATGCCAGATTTGCAACCTCTTTAAATATGCGTCTACGAATTTTTCGCACTTGTGTATCGATACCTCTCATAGCGCCCTCCTCGTCTTTATCTCTCCTAAGCTTGCCGATATTGTTAACATTTTGTCATTATCAGCAAATATTATTTTTACATAAACCTAAGAGGAAATCAAGGCATTTCCTACAACTTTTTCCGTATTTGAGGGAATGTATCTCTAAAAAAACAAGCTTCCTGTCCGGAATACGATCACGGAAACAAGCTATGCGAAGGTCAATTGAACAATTACCGTCTTAAATGTAAATTTCCAGGAACCGCTTTCTTTTTTATGGTCGTCACCGTAGCGATGCAGGGTCCGTATAAAAGGCAGAAGATCATCAGCGAATAGGCATTGGTTACGCCAAACAATACTGCGAAGCTGGATACCACCACCTCTTTTGCTGAAATACCGGCAATTAACGCTACAACGATTTGCCACATTCCAAGTCCTGCACCCGCTCTGTATACCTTTTGCATAATATTGATAACCTTAGCTACCAAAATAGTCAAGGCCATGAACAATATGAATATATTGGGGACAAAAGTAAGTATTCTGCCCACCTCTTTATCCACATTTGAGATTGATTCTCACTAATTCCCCTTCCTCCAGAATTATATTCTTCCCCTCCATTAGTGTCAACATATATCAGACTCCAATAATTCCCCGATGAACGCAAAGAATAGTTATAAAGCGCTCTGGAAGAATCAACAAGACTAAAAATAGGCGACAAAATCGCTATCGTCAGTCTCTCATGGGGCGGACTGGGTGATCCCCAATTCATCCACAAATACTACATCGCGAAACAACGCTTGGAACATGACTTTGGCTTACAAGTCATTTCCATGCCTCACTCTCTAAAAGGAAGCAACTTCATAGCAAACCATCCAGAACTACGCGCTAAAGATTTAATGGATGCCTTTGAAGACAAATCTTCATGGGCTATTCCGACACAACAATTAACCATTTCATGATGTACAAAGCCGGCCTCATTTCCTTCTATGGCCCTTCAATTCTATGCGAATTCGGAGAATATGTAAAAATGTTCGACTATACTAAATCCGCTATAATCGACATCTTATTCGGCGATCAGATACGATACCCTCTTCTTCCAAGCTCCGAATGGACTGATGATCACATCTCGTGGAGTGAAAACAATGTAAATACGGTGCACGTATTAAAAAAGATTTGCGTGGCTACGAAATCATCAGCGGAAAAGGAATCGTTCAAGGACACCTACCCGGAGGCTGTATCGACGTTTTTATCATGGCTAATGGGACAAAAATCTGGCCATCTATTAACGAATGGACAAACGCCATCCTGTTTATTTAAACAAGTGAACATAAACCCTCTCCTGATTTCATTAAATGGACCCTTCGAAACATGGCGGCCCAAGGCATCCTAAACGTTCTGAAAGGAATCATTATCGGAAAGCCTCAGGGTGAAGTATATTATGAAGAATACAAAACTGTAATTACGCAAGTAATCATTTCAGAGGAGCGCCTGTATGATTTACCCATATTTTACAACGTAAACTTTGATCACGCCAAACCCGTAACTATAATCCCTTATGGCATTACCGTCGAGTTAAACTGCGAAACAAAAACTATTACTTTTTTAGAGAGCGCTACAAGCCCTGCCTATTAGCAAGGCGATTTAACATCGGATACCGACCGTCTTTTCTACCTTTTTCCATTCGTTTTTTACGCATCCTATGCGCTGCCAATTCCTTTCCCATACATAGATGAATGATATGCTCAAATTATTCGATTTTTATTGTCTGTATTGTTATTACAGTAAATTATGATTGCTTGATTTACAAATTCCGATAAATTTATTTTGCTTTTTCCTTTCAAAGCCTTATCAATAAGTTCAATTAATTCCATTTTTGCAACACTATTTACAGTCATTATCTCGTCCTTATTCATCCCAAAAATCCTCAATCTCTCTAAGAATTTCTTCCGCAGGTGTTAAAGTTGCTTCAATAATGGTTCTTCCTGTTTTCTTCAAATAATGCTTTATCATGTGGTAGCCGCAGGCATACCCGGCACAATATGGCAGACCTACAGGAAAATAGCCTTGCATATTCGCCATTTCATCACCATAAAGATACGCTGTCAAATTTTCCAGTCCTGTTACTTCAAGTCCCTCTTTGATGATAGGCTTTATATATCCATTGAGCGTATCTGCATCTGTTTTTGCAACCCATGGGCCAACCATTTCCTCACCATAGATTGACACAGCAAAGTTTTCCGCCAATCCTTCGTTGACCATCATTCCTGCCAGTGATATATCATTTCTCCATTTTTCAAATTGGAAACGGACGTTATGATTAGACTCATGTGCAAGCGCAACAGGCATACGGTTCAGGGTGTAGGCATTCGGAATTAAGGAACCAAAAATGTAACCGGGTATTCCACCGTCTCCGCAATATCCTTCGTTCAAGATTGTATATGGACTTTCCGGGTCAGAAAGCAATATCGTAAAAAGATAGCTTTTGACTGGAAGTTCAATACCCGCATTCACAAAAGCGTTTATAGAAACTTCAATAGATTTTTGACACTTGTCCCAAAACTGATTTTCAGAAAGCAATTCAATGCTTTCTCTTTGAGCATCATTCACTTTGGTTGGTGTTAAGAAGCCTAACATACTACTTGCCATAATCACATCATATCCATTTTTTTGCGGGGCTTTCAAAGGAATATTGTAGCAAGACCACTTGAATTCGAAGGGCTTCATTAACTCGTACCGATAAATATCATCTTTTTTATCTGACGGTGAGGTTAATATCTTCTTGTAAATTTCATCCGAACGGACGCTTCTAATTTCCATATCATAAACTCCATTTCTGCTATATCTATATTTTTACTATACGCTATGACGCAACGACAGGGTCAAGTGGTCTTGCAAAAAATATTGCTTGTATACATTCCAAAGTAAGTCAGACTTATGATAATGGCTCTTTCGCTCGCACTTCAATCATGCCTAAACAAAAATATCCCATGTACCAAACGCCTATACATGGGATATCTATATTCAAATATCTTTTTCTTAACAATCATGGGACCTCTAAAATATTTCTATTCCCCATCCGTCCCAAAGCTTTCTCCGTCCGCCTCGGTACTTTCACTATCCAGCGTTTCCGTCTCAACGGTCTTCAAATCATCCAGACTTTTAGTAAAAGAATCTCTCGCAGTGCTATCCATGGTATAAACCATGTTCTCCCCCTTCACGCAAACGTAATATTTAGACACAGCGGAATTATAATCCCCTATTTCCAATGTAATATTTCCGTTCTCTGTAGTATAGGTTACCGTAATCTCAGGATTGTCCAGACCGTACTGAGACATATCTTCCACATTTTCAATCACATCCTCGCTGGTAACGGAAACCGCCTCTTCAATAATATTTTCCAGCGCACCTGCATCTATGCTCACTGTTTTATCGCTGTTCTCATACCAAACATCGCCCTCCTTCGTAAAGGAAAGCTCCCCGTTATCGTTTGTCAGGGAAAGTTCCTTTACGGAAGACGCATCGTCCTGCGTTATAGTATATGATGCCGTCTCTTCTTCCTCCGTATGATTGTTATTATAATATTTCACTCCTGCATATGCGGCAGCTGTTGCAATAAGAAGAATCAGAATGACTGTCAATTGTATTTTCTGTTTTTTCATGATATATCCTATGCCTTTCTTCGCTTTAACCAAACGACGAATCCTCCTGCCAAAACTGCTAACGGCATAATTACTGTAACCAAAAGGCCTAGTAAAATAATATAAGACTGCGGGATAGTCAAATAACTTTCTTCATAGCTTTTAACCGGAATGGCGATTCCTTCCGTTTCCTCCGTCATTTCACCAAGTGATCCGGCAAACAACTTCATATTCGCACCGGATACCATTGAATCTGCCGCATCCGTAAACAAATTTTCGCTGGAATAAATGACTGCTGTGGACTGCGTCTCACCGTTTGTCTTTACTGCTTTTACTCCCAAGGTAAAGGGACCATCCACGTCGCCCTCCTGTTTCGAATAATCCGTCGTTCCGTTCACGTCCGCTCTTGCATAAGCTTCGTCACTAGTGGAAAGAAGAGGTGTAAGAGATAAATCATCCCCCGTATCTTCCGGCAAAAGGAATCCCTGTGCATAAGGTGCAAATATATACGAATCGCTGGCAGAACTGGTAACCGTGTCCGATTCCACCGTAGGCAATATGTAGAAAGGACTTTGATAATAAGCGCCCTCGGCTCCCTCTAATACCAGGCCATCCGCTACACCTACGCTGTAATAGTCCAGAATCTTGTAGAAATTCGTCATGTCCGCATCCGTCCATGTACTGATGATCAGCGCATTTCCGCCCTTTTGCAAATAATTCAACACCTTGTTCGTATCGTCCTCGGAAAAATCAGACGTAGGCGCATTGATAATGATTCCTTCTGCATCTTCCGGAATGCTGTCATACTGCAACAGATTAATGGATTCGTAATCGATATTCGCCTTTGCTATCGTATCATTAAAATCTGTCTCAAAAGCCAGCTCACCATGTCCCTCCAATACGTACATTTTCGGCATATTATCGCTGGTCACATAGGAAATAGCGCTTGTAATCTGACCCTCTCCGTCATAGCCTGTTATCGTCGTTTCATAGGTCGTATAATCCATGCTTGTTTCGAAAACAGAACTGTAATCCACTACCTTATTTCTTTTATCGCTGACTACGATCAAACTATTTCTCGATACGGAAGCATCTGTATACTGTGTATAGAACTTCGGATTAACAAGCGGGTCCACATAAGAAATATTTATATGGCCGGAAAGCTGCTCGTACTGCTCCAGCGTCTTTTTCAAAGTTGTATCCTGTGAGCTTTCATTGGACAAAACATAAATCGTTACGTCCTCCTCTACTTTTCCAAGCAAGTCCTTCGTTTCATCCGACAGTGAAAACAGCTTATTCGCCGTTACGTCAAAAGCCGTATATTTAGTCGGGATCTCCGAAACGAATAGATTCAAGACCACTGCAGCAGCAATGGATATTACCACCATGGCGGAACTGTACGCCCCTATTTTCAAGCTCTTTACCGATACACTGTAGCGTCTCTTCTGGATAGACTGAGTGGTCAAAAAAAGTGCCAGTAAAATAATCGTGACATAATATACCGCGCTCTTTAAATCGAAAGTTCCCTCCACCATATTGTCAAAACGCGATATCAGGTCGAAGGCTCTGAGTATCTTCGTAAGAAGATTTCCTGTTGTTGAAATCATATTACATATTCCTGCCATTACATAGCCCAGAAATAATACAGCAAAGGAAATAACTGCGGCGATTACCTGACTTTCCGTCAAAGAGGAAATAAAAATACCGATCGCGATACAGGTAAGTCCGTACAGATAAAATGCAAAAATGGATACATAGGCTTCCAAAAAGGACACCGTTCCGAATACGCTCAGAACGATCGGGTATATACATATGATAAGGACAGGAATAGTAAATACCGCCCCAAGAGCAAAAAACTTACCCGCTACAATTTTGCCTACCGATATGGGTGCTGTCAAAATAAGCTGATCCGTCTTCTGTCTCCTCTCCTCAGCAAGTATTCTCATCGTCAGAATCGGTACACTGATAATGAAAATAAATATAATGCCGGAAAGTGCGTATGAAATCTTCGGATAGCCGCTAAGCAGGTTATATACCGTTACATAAATACCGGTAATACATAAAATAATGCCGATGAACAAGCATCCGATAAAGGATTGAAAATAAGATTTAAACTCCCTTTTAAATATTGCCGTCATCTTCGTTCTCCCCCTCTTCTTCCGCTTCAGCAGTTACTTTAATCTCTTCATGTTGTTCCTTATTATCGTTTTCATCGATTTCGGTATCGTTTTCTTCCTCATCACTTGCTCTTCCCGCATCCTTGCTTTCCTCTGACGAAGTAAGCTGCAGAAAAATATCCTCCAAGGTCTCAGCCTGTCTGCTCATAGCGATTACCGGAAGCTCGTTCTCTGCCAAGGCAGTTCCCGCCTCGCGGCTGATGTCCACATCCGAGGGAGTCGTGATAGAAATCTCCACGGCATCTTCGTTTTCTATGTATGCAATCTCTTTTATACCGGTGATATTTCCAAGCACTAATTGAATTTCTTCTTTATTGCCAAGTACTGTTATATTCAAATCTGCCGTTCCGGTTTTTAACTTTTGTAAGCCCTCCGGCGAATCGCTTGCCACCAGCTTACCCTTAGAAATAATCATGATATGGTCACAAACCGCACTCACCTCGGATAAAATATGGGAGCTTAGGATTACAGTATGATTTTCTCCAAGCCTGCGGATCAAATCTCTGATCTCAATGATCTGCTTCGGGTCCAGACCTACCGTCGGCTCATCCAGTATGATTACCTCAGGATATCCCAGAATTGCCTGCGCTAGGCCGACACGCTGTTTATACCCCTTAGAAAGGTTCTTAATGAGCCTCTTGGAGACATCTGATATCATTGTCATATCCATGACTTCTTCTATTTGTTTCTTTCTCTCTTCTTTAGAAATCTTTTTAAGTTCCGCTACGAATTTCAAATATTCATGTACGGTCATTTCAGGATAAAGCGGAGGAAATTCAGGCAGATAACCGATGCACCTTTTTGCCTCCTCCGGATTTGTGAGAATATCGTAACCGTTAATCTTAACGCTCCCCTCGGTAGCCGCCAGATAGCCGGTCATGATATTCATTGTCGTAGATTTCCCTGCGCCGTTAGGTCCTAAGAAACCGTAGATTTGTCCCTTTTCCACATGAAAGCTCAGGTGGTCTACAGCGGTATGCCCTCCATACTTTTTTACTAAGTTCTCAACCTCAATCAAAATAATATCCTCCTTGTCCGCCTGAATTCACAGACAGTTTTCTTCTACTAATGTAATATTAAATTGTGTTTATTTTCTTTAGATTATGTGAAAAAAATGTGAAGATATTAACACCCCAAAATATCCCTATCATATAATGTATTAAAAATATTCTAAACTTATGAAAGGAGTATTATGCAGGATTATAATTTTAATGAATATTTGGACCGTTTTCCGGTAGCTATGGCATATGTACCGTGGCAGAATCTTACGCAAATTTATGATGATTTGGATAAAGCCTACTGTATTGGCACTGTTTTTCCGGAGTTAGCAAAACCTTTTACAGGAAGGAGATGCGTAAAATGAATCCAAAAATGAGCACAGAGCAGGAAAACATGCTGCATAATATCGGTGTGGTGGATTTCGTTGCCGTTGAGATGACATTATATCTGGACACTCACCCTACGGACAGGGAAGCTATGGAATACTTCAATCATTATATGCGTCTAAAAAACCAGATGATGAGGGATTATTCGAACAAATTCGGGCCTCTTTCGCTTTCCGTTGCGGATAATAGCAGTAAAGAGTGGAAATGGGCATTACAGCCTATGCCTTGGGAAGGAGGATGTTAGTATATGTGGAGTTATGAAAAAAGATTACAGTTTCCGGTAAAGATCACCCAGCCCAATGCAAAACTTGCCCAAGTTATCATAAGCCAGTACGGTGGGCCTGACGGAGAAATGGGCGCTTCCATGCGTTATCTTTCACAGAGATATGCCATGCCCTATAATGAAGTGGCCGGACTACTTACCGACATCGGTACGGAGGAATTAGCCCATCTGGAAATGGTGGCTACCATTGTTCACCAATTAACGAAAAACCTCTCTATGGAAGAAATAGAAAACTCCGGCTTCGCTAATTATTATGTAGATCATACCGTAGGAATCTGGCCGCAGGCCGCAGGCGGAGTACCCTTTAATGCTAATCAATTCCAATCGAAGGGGGACCCTATTACTGATTTAGTAGAAGATATGGCTGCAGAGCAGAAAGCGCGTTCCACATACGACAACATTTTACGTCTCATTCACGATCAGGAAGTTTGTGAACCAATCCGTTTCCTGCGTGCAAGAGAAATCGTACATTTTCAGCGTTTCGGTGAAGCAAAGCGTACATATATAAATAAAAAAATTGCTTTGGTTTTAGAGAAGTATCATATGTTCCATTCAATAGAAATGGTATCGTTATCTATGTAAATGACTTTAATAAGAATATCCGCAATCTTCTGCTTATCTTCTATGCTTAATTCCTCCCAAATTTCAATATGATTATTTATCTTCTCCAAATTATTTATTGGTTTATTGGCAGATAAGGAAATGATCTTCTCCTGCAGCTTTTTCTTATCGGCATCCAGTTGATCTATACGCATATTGATATATTGCATTAACGTAGATGATGCCTCAGAAACCTTATTGAGCAAGGCTTCTATTTCCTTGTCCATTTCCAACATTTCCATTTTATACTTACTATAAGATACGTTCCCTGATTTTTCAATCTCATTTGACAAATACTGAAACTTCTTAAGCTCCTCTTTCATTTCATTATAGATGTGATTTTCAAAGATATGAGCATAGATCGTCTGCTCACTCCCCTTACATCTAGCGTTATAACGCATCCCCGAACACTGCAGGTAACGTAATCCGGTAGTATTGGATTTTGTAACAATATAAGCATATCCACATTTTTTGCATTTTACTTTCCCGGTCAACCAGGAACGTTTTCCTTTTTTTGTACGCGCACATTGATTGTTGTTTAATAGCTTCCAACGGCACTTAAGCCATGTTTCCGAATCAATGATACCTTCATGCGGGGCAAGCACTAAATCCCGGTCAGTTAGATCCGATTGCTTTTTCCGGTCCTTATCTTTGCCTTTATACAAAAAAGCTCCGTTGGAACCTATAAAGCAAGCTGCCTCACTGATGATGTTAGTTCCCTGGCTTAGAAAAAAGTTATAAATATCAATATCTGCTCTTACATAGATCGGATTTTTTATAATATCACTAATTCTTGCCGTACACCACTTTTTATCATCTCCAGACCCATCACTTATAAGTCGTCTAAAGATATCTCCCAACGTTGCGTCCTGATTTGCGTACATATCAAATATCATTTTAACTCTGTTCGCTTCTTCCGGATCAGGAATGAATCTGGAAGTAAGAATGCCGTCAATACTAGTTTCTTCAAGCCTAAAGCCATAGGGAATACGGCCGCCCATATAATATCCCCTATGGCTCTTTGAATAGTAAGCATCCGTAACTCGCTTTTGTATCGTTTCTCTCTCAAGCTGGGCGAAAACGATACAGATATTTAACATTGCACGTCCCATCGGCGTAGAAGTATCAAACTTCTCTGTGGAAGAAACAAACTCAACATTGTACTTCTGAAACAGCTCCATCATATTGGAAAAATCCAGAATAGAACGGCTTATACGGTCAAGTTTGTAAACAATTACTCTTTTTATCTTTCCTTCTTTTATGGCTTTTATCAATCTTTCAAAATCAGGACGGTTGGTATTCTTGCCGCTAAACCCTTTATCGACAAAAGTTTCATATTCGTTCCCATGGGTTTCGTATCTGCAAAAGTCAAGTTGGCTTTCGATGGATATACTATCTTTTTTGTCTAATGACTGTCTGGCGTATAATGCATCAATAGGATACACCTTAAACCTCCTTTATAAACGGTAAGGACAGTCACTCTTTATCTATGACATTATACCTTATTCTCCTATTTTGAATCAATGATTACTGTACTTTCTATAAACTTCATACAGTTCTTTTTCGACATATTTTCTATTTTT
>JAEWPN010000234.1 GCA_023399455.1 Bacillota bacterium | reverse complement strand
TTATGTATATTAATGCAAACTTTTCCGCGTATTTTGTTTAATTTACATAAAATGTATAAAATAACATTGACAAAAATTTTTATTCAGAGTAAGATTATTCGAAAATGATAGTATACTAGTATACATTCAAAAAATATTTTTGAGGAGGAAAAAATATGAAAAGGTTTATGAGTATTGCAATGGCTTCGGCTATGGTTATGACTTTGCTTGCCGGTTGTGGAAGTACGGCATCGGAAGGTACGGATGCTGCGACGGATACGGATACGACAGCTGCTGAGAGTACGGAAGCGGCAGAAGAGAATACGACAGCGGAAGAGAGCGCCTCAGGCGGTGTATTTAAAATCGGTGGAATTGGCCCCACCACAGGAGGAGCCGCCGTATACGGTATGGCTGTACAGAATGCGGCTCAGCTCGCAGTGGATGAAATAAATGCTGCCGGAGGTATAGGCGGCTATCAGATAGAATTCAAGTTCGAGGACGATGAGAATGATCCCGAGAAATCTGTAAATGCATATAATACACTGAAAGACTGGAATATGCAGATACTTATGGGAACGGTTACCAGCGGATGCTGCGTGGCTGTCGTTGAAAAGACCTCAGCCGACAATATGTTCCAGTTAACTCCTTCCGGATCTTCAATAGAAGCGATCAAGTATGACAATGCGTTCCGCGTATGCTTCTCCGACCCGAACCAAGGTATGGCTTCCGCTAAATATATCGGCGAGAATGCGGTAGCGACAAAGGTTGCAGTTATCTATGACAGCTCCGATATTTATTCTTCTGGAATTTATCAGAAATTCGTATCCGAAGCAGCAAGTCAGTCTTTTGAAATAGTTTCCGCAGAAGCTTTCACAGCGGACAGCAAGACTGATTTCTCCGTACAGCTTCAGAAAGCCAAGGACAGCGGAGCAGAGCTTGTATTCCTGCCCATATATTATACAGAAGCATCCTTGATTCTTTCCCAGGCTGCCTCGATGAATTATGCACCTACTTTCTTCGGCTGCGACGGCTTGGACGGCATCCTCGATGTTGAAAACTTCGATACTTCTCTGGCTGAGGGCGTTATGCTCCTTACACCTTTTGCGGCAGATGCTGAGGATGAGCTGACACAGAATTTCGTAGCAGCTTTCAAAGAAAAATTCGGGGATACCCCGAACCAGTTCGCTGCAGATGCTTATGATGCAATTTATGCAATCAAGGCGGCGGCAGAAAAAGCAGGGCTCACTCCCGATATGGATGCGTCTGCAATATGCGACGCTATGAAAACGGCAATGACTCAGATTACTCTGGACGGTCTCACCGGCGTAGGCATGACATGGGATGCTTCCGGCGAGCCGAACAAGGCTCCCAAGGCTGTTAAGATTGAAAACGGCGTATACGTAGCGATGTAATAATGAAGTAGCCAAAGAGGGATACTATAAAGCGCAGCTAATGCGCTTTAGTATCCCTTTGTTTTTGTTTCATTTCCTTGCGCGCATGGACGATTAATGTTATAATCTAATCTCACGGTGTATAAAAATACGAAGAGGTGTTTCTTATGAGTTTTATTTCTTATTTAATCAACGGCATCAGTCTCGGCAGTGTATATGCGATTATTGCGCTTGGCTATACGATGGTTTACGGCATTGCAAAGATGCTTAATTTTGCCCATGGCGATGTAATTATGGTGGGGGCTTTTACCGTATTTACCATAGTAAGTACCCTTAGCCTGCCGCCTGCTCTCGGCTTAGCAATTGCAATTATCGTTTGTACCGTATTCGGTATAACGATTGAACGGGTTGCATATAAACCGCTTCGTAATGCAGCTTCTCCCTTAGCTGTTCTGATTACAGCTATCGGCGTCAGCTACCTGCTCCAGAACTTGGCATTGATCATTTTCGGAGCCAATACTAAATCTTTTACTTCTATAGTTACTATCAGCCCGCTGAAATTAGCGGATGGCAATATGGTGATTTCAGGAGAAACAATTGTGACCATTGTGGTAGGAATCGTAGTTATGATTTTGCTTACCTTATTCATAAATAAGACGAAAGCGGGACAAGCGATGTTAGCCGTATCCGAAGATAAAGGCGCAGCATCTCTAATGGGTATCAATGTGAACAAGACGATAGCGCTTACCTTCGCCATCGGCTCCGCGTTAGCCGCTGTAGCGGGTGTTCTCTTATGCTCCGCATATCCGTCTCTGACGCCCTATACAGGGGCAATGCCCGGTATTAAGGCGTTTGTTGCCGCAGTATTCGGAGGAATCGGCTCCGTTCCCGGCGCTATGATCGGCGGTATTTTATTAGGTATTATCGAGATTTTGGGAAAGGCTTATATTTCCTCTCAAATGGCGGACGCTATTGTTTTTGCAGTATTGATCATCGTCCTTCTCGTAAAGCCTACCGGTATTTTAGGAAAGAAAATACAGGAGAAAGTGTAAGGTGCTGCCATGAATAAAATATCCAGGATACATCCCAAAAAATTAAACAAAATAACAAAAAATAATTTTATCACTTATGCAATAGTACTGGTGTTATATATTGCAGTTCAGCTATTATTAGTTACCGGCAATATATCCAGTCTGATGGAAGGCCTTTTGGTTCCTCTTTGCATCTATGTGATGTTAGCTATATCCCTTAATTTAACTGTAGGCATTTTAGGTGAACTTAGCTTGGGACATGCCGGCTTCATGTGCGTAGGTGCCTTTGCCGGTGCATTTTTCTCGAAGTGTGTGGACGGCTCTATGCCGGACGGAGTGCGTTTCATCATCGCGCTTCTTATCGGGGCTGTTGTGGCAGGTATCTTCGGCATCTTAATCGGTATCCCGGTTCTTAGGCTGAAGGGTGACTATCTGGCTATCGTTACTTTAGCCTTCGGAGAAATCATTAAGAACCTTGTAAATGTTATGTATATAGGAAGAGATAAGAATGGCTTTCATTTCTCCATGAAGGATTTTCTTTCCCTGAATATGGACGCGGAAGGAGAGATTATCGTAAACGGTGCGCAGGGTATTACCGGAACTCCCCACGATGCCAGCTTTACCGTAGGAGTTCTTCTGATATTCTTATCTTTGGTTATCATACTGAATCTGATTCATTCGAGAGACGGGCGGGCAATCATGTCCATCCGCGACAACCGCATTGCTGCTGAATCCATCGGAATCAATATTACAAAATATAAATTGATGGCGTTTTCCATATCCGCGGCTATTGCAGGCGTTGCAGGGGCACTGTATGCCCACAATTTATCCACGCTTACCGCACTTCCCAAGAATTTCGGCTACAATATGTCTATTATGATTCTTGTGTTCGTAGTACTTGGCGGCATCGGGAACATCAGAGGCTCTATCATTTCGGCAATCGTACTCACCTTATTGCCGGAGCTTTTAAGAGGCTTAAGTGATTATCGAATGCTCATTTACGCGATTGTATTGATCGCTATGATGTTATTTAACTGGAGTCCGAAAGCGATTGAATGGAAAGAGCGCATGAGAGAGAAATATTTCCCTAAGAGGCTTTCCAAAGAAAAGGAGGTTAAATAGCCATGGCATTACTGGAAATAAAAAATTTAACCATTTCTTTTGGCGGACTGAGAGCGGTGGACGATTTTAATATCGAAGTAACGGAAGGGCAGTTATACGGTCTTATCGGGCCTAACGGCGCCGGAAAAACTACAGTATTCAATCTCCTGACAGGTGTATATAAACCCAATGAGGGGATTATCAAATTGGATGATAAAGATATCACAGGCTTAAAAACCATGGATATCAATAAGGCCGGCATCGCCAGAACATTTCAAAATATCCGGCTCTTTAAAGCGTTATCGGTATTGGATAACGTGAAAGCAGGACTTCATAACAATTATCATTATTCGGCAATAGAGGGAATTCTCAGGCTTCCTTCCTATTTCAGGGTGGAAAAAGAGATGAACGAGCGGGCTATGGAGCTTTTGAAGGTCTTCGACCTGGATAAGGAAGCCGATTATCTGGCTTCAAATCTCCCTTATGGAAAGCAGCGCAAATTAGAAATTGCCAGAGCGCTGGCAACGAATCCAAAGCTATTGCTTCTCGATGAGCCTGCGGCAGGTATGAACCCGAACGAAACCGGAGAGTTGATGGACACAATTCGTTTTGTAAGAGATGAATTCAAAATGACCATTTTATTGATAGAGCACGATATGAAATTAGTTTCCGGTATTTGTGAAGAGCTTACGGTACTCAATTTCGGCCGCGTTCTTACACAAGGTAAAACAGGAACGGTGCTCAACGATCCTCAAGTAATTACAGCATATCTTGGAGAATAGGAGGAGATAGGTAAAATGGCAATGCTTGAAATCAGGGATTTGGAAGTGTATTACGGCGTAATTCGAGCCATCAGAGGTATTTCCTTCGACGTAAACGAGGGCGAGGTCATCGCTTTGATCGGCGCCAACGGCGCGGGCAAGACGACTATCCTCCATACGATAACCGGGTTGCTTTCCCCAAAAGCAGGAAGCATTACCTTTGAAGGGCAGGATATAACGAAGGTTCCCGGATATAAAATCGTATCTATGGGAATGGCCCATGTGCCCGAAGGAAGACGAGTTTTCTCAGAGCTTACAGTGCTTCAGAATCTGAAAATGGGTGCTTATACGCGTAAAGATAAAAGCGAAATCGAAGAAACATTAAAGGCTGTTTATAAAAGGTTTCCCCGCTTAGAGGAACGCCAGAATCAGGTTTCCGGTACACTCAGCGGCGGAGAGCAGCAGATGTTGGCTATGGGAAGAGCCCTTATGTCACATCCCAAAATTATTCTTATGGATGAACCTTCCATGGGCCTATCGCCCATCTTTGTGAACGAGATTTTCGATATTATCAGAGAGGTAAGCGAGAGCGGTACAACGGTTCTTTTGGTGGAGCAGAATGCGAAGAAGGCACTTTCCATCGCAGACCGTGCTTACGTGCTCGAAACGGGTGATATCGTTCTGGAGGGAAAAGCAAGCAATCTTTTAAACGATGATTCCATCAAAAAGGCTTATCTTGGCGAAGCGTAAATTAGGAGGCAGGCTATGAATAAATCACGCTGTAATTCGAAAGTGGTTATAACAATTGCAAGACAGTATGGGAGCGGCGGACGTACCATAGGGGAAATGCTGTCCAAAGATTTAAACGTCCACTATTACGACAGGGAACTGCTTAAGCTGGCATCAGAGGAAAGCGGCATAAACGAAAGACTTTTTGTCAATGCTGATGAAAAGATAAAAATGACCCACCTGCTAAAGATAGTCAAAAGTGTATATACGGGACAACTGATTCCTCCGGAAAGCGACGATTTTATCTCGGATAACAACTTATTTAATTATCAGGCAAAGATTATCAAGCAGCTTGCTGAGGATGAATCCTGTGTCATTATCGGACGTTGCGCTGATTATGTGTTAAAAGACAACGATAACGTATTAAGCGTTTTTATCCACGCTCCAAAGGATTATTGTATGGAACAGGCCGCTAAAAAAGTCAGTATGTCATCTAAGGAATTAGAAAAATACATAGCCAAAATAGATAAAAGCAGAGCAGAATATTATAAGTATTACACGGGAAGAGAGTGGACGGATGCCAGAAATTACGATTTATGTCTGGACAGCTCTAAACTAGGCTTCGACCGATGTGTGGAGGAAATAAAGTCGTATATCGATGTGAGGTTTCATGACTGATGAGGTCTCATGATTTATAAATTAAAATGGGGTGGGATTAGAATAAATCTCTCCCCATTTTAATTTATTTATTCAACCGGTCAATGAAGTCATTTTTCTTTGCGGTGATTTGTACCCATGTTGGCAGGAATCCGCTTCTTATTGCATTTTTAGCCGATTTTATATTTGACCATGCACAACAATAAAAGGGAACCTTTTTTCTATCGAGGATTTCAACTGCAAGGGTACTAGTAAGAGATGATGCTATGCCCTGATGTCTATACTCCGGCAGCACATCAACGCCTATTTGCCACATGGTATCGCAATCTGCCGAACATCCTGCAAGACCAACCAGTTTTTCATTCTCGAATGCCCCCACGGCTAATACATCCAGAGGCTTTCGATTCTCACAAAGTGCATTGCTCCATTCAGGTAAATAACAGTCGTCAAAATCCATTGGCTGCATGACTTTTAGTTGATATTTACACGCAAGTGGTTTAATAATACTTATATCCGGCAAAAAGTATTCTGCCATAAAACAAATATTTAAATCAAATGGTTTAAGCTTTTCGATCAAAACGAGCAGATTCGGCGTTTCAAAGCAATGTTCGGCAGGATATTTATCTATATAGTTTTTTACAATTTCAACCAGGCTCTCCGATACAGACGCGACGATATTATTTCCATATGAAGTCAAATCACAGTAAAAGGGCAGTTCTAAATATTTCCTGGCGGCGGCTTGTCTTCCGGAAATAACGACCTTATTTTCTGTACTAAGGAAATCATCAGTTTGACAATAGCTATCTATCGCCGATTGCTGCATTGCAATTTGCAGGATTTCATGATTTGTCATAAATAGTTCCTTTCGGTTTAATGTTAAACCATTCGTTACTTTTCCATATCTATCGTACCACATTCTTAATTGATTTTCTATTGTATTCCAAGTCTTCTTATAAAAACAAAGAACGCCTTGCGAAGGAACTGCCGTCTTCACAAAACGTTCTTATTTTACTGTCGGTTATTTATTTCATTAAACGGAACACACCGAATACCTTACCTAAAATCTGACAATCATCCACAATAATAGGGTCCATAAAATCATTTTCCGGCTGTAAACGGATATGACCATTTTCCTTATAAAAGGTCTTAACAGTAGCAGAATCCTCTACAAGAGCCACGATCATCTCACCGTTTGAAGCGGAATTGCAGGAATTGACGAAAATCTGATCGCCATTGTAAATACCTACATTTATCATGGAATCTCCTTTTACCTTTAAGACGAACGATTCTCCGGAGGGTACGAGATCCGCCGGAACAGGAAAGTAGCTCTCAATATTTTCCTCTGCTAAAATCGGCTGTCCAGCCGCCACCTGACCGATAACCGGAAGGCTGACCATTTCTGTCCGAACCATTTGAAAGCTGTCGTCACATATCTCGATCGCACGCGGCTTCGTAGGATCTCTTCTAATATATCCGTTTTTCTCCAAGGTTTCCAAGTGCGAGTGTACCGATGAAGTGGATTTCAAGTTGACCGCTTCGCAAATCTCGCGAACAGCCGGAGGATAACCTCTAGTTAAAATGATTTCCTTTATATATTCTAAAATTTCTTTTTGTTTATTTGTAATCTTACCATACCCCATATTGGACCTCCCGTTTCTTCGAAATAGTATCTTTATCGATAAAATTTATTTTATTGGATTCAGTATAGCATAACAAA
>JAEWPN010000191.1 GCA_023399455.1 Bacillota bacterium | reverse complement strand
AATACTCCTGTTATTTCAAATGGAAGGTTGTTTATCGGGAAGCCAGACTATATAATAAACTCAATAACAGTTACAAGGAGGTTCTACGATGAAATGTAATTATTGCACGGGAGAATGTTCCCATAATCTTTGCATGCACAAAGTTCCTATATTTTCTTCCTTGAGCCAAGAGGAAATGAGCCATATCTCCTCCATAATAAAGCATAATAATTATCAGAAGGGTGAAATTCTCTTTTCGGAAGGGGACAGCCTCCGTTCTCTCATAATCATAAATGAAGGTCGTGTTAAAGGATTTAAGATTACACCTGAAGGCAGGGAACAGATTCTTCATGTGTTTTCCGAAGGAGATTTTTTCGGTGAACGGAACTTATTCGGCGGTCAAAAATCCGCTTATACGGCAGAGGCGCTGGAAACTACTAAAACTTGCATTTTTACAAAAGAAGATTTTTATAAAATATTATTTGCCCATCCGGGTATTGCTGTAAAGATCATCGAAACACTGGAAGAGCGAATTGCGCGCATGGAAAGTACGATGCAAAGCATGGGAGTACGCAGTCTGGATGGACGTATTGGCGGACTTCTTCTGGACTTTGCCGATAAATACGGGGAACCCGCACCGGAAGGAATCCTCATTCGTCTGCCTCTAAGCCGCGAAGGCATTGCCAATTTCCTCGGGGTCGCCCGCGAAACCGTGAGCAGGAAGCTCGGGCAATTGGAAACTGAAGGCATCATCCGTCCCGTCGGCAACAAAAATATTCTCCTGCTGGATGGCGAAGCCTTAAAAGCTATGTCCGGAAAGGATACATAAAATACTAAAATCCCGAAATTTGATTATAATCACAGATATATTCTCTCCGATCTGCTACACTGATGTCATGGGTTACTGTAAACGGAGTGAGCAGTAACAGGTTCGCGCAGAAAGGAGCAGAAAATGTCAAATAAAATTATCGACTTCAATTTAACTGTTTATGAATTATGCACCGCAGATCCGGGAATAATTCCCATATTGGCAAAGGCGGGTTTTACGGATATTACAAAGCCCGGTATGCTGGCTACGGCGGGACGGTTCATGACGATCCCCAAGGGCGCTGCATTTAAAAAGCTGGATTTGGAAAACATAAAACTTATCTTTGAAAAACACGGATACACAGTAAAGGAGGAGAAGAAATGAGTGCAGAAATTAACAACAGAGAATTTCGCCAGCAGATTTTGAAAGAATTGATTTCTGAGCTTCACGACGGTAAGAGCGTGGATGATGTAAAAGAGAAATTCGCCGAAGTATTCGGTAACGTGTCGGCGGAAGAAATAGCTCAGGCGGAACAGGCCTTGATTGCAGACGGTCTTCCCGTTACAGAAGTGCAGCGTCTTTGCGACGTTCACGCTTCAGTGTTCAAAGGCTCCATCGAAGATATCCATCGTGCTCCTGTTTCCTCAGAGCTTCCGGGGCATCCGGCAGACACACTCAAACGGGAAAATAGTGCTATCGAGAAAGAAATCGATGAGGTCCGTACACAGCTTGCTCTGCTTCCCGATTCGGATGCAAAAGACAAGGTAAGAGCGGGTTTAAAAAGACTTACTGAAATTGACCGGCATTATCTAAAAAAAGAAAATCTCTTCTTTCCTTATATGGAACAATATGGAATCACGGCTCCTCCTAAGGTTATGTGGGGTGTAGATGATGAAATCCGCGCTCAGCTGAAAGCAGTATTAGCGAAGCTTGCCAGCGAAGAGCTTTCTTCTCTGGCTGAGGAAATAGAAGCATTCCTGGATAAAGCCGGAGAGATGATTTTTAAAGAAGAAAATATCATGCTCCCCATGCTGTTGGAAAACCTGACGCAGGATGAATGGAAGACCATAGCGGATGAAAGTGAAGAGCTGGGCTATTGTCTCATCGATAGTGTTCCCGTATGGACACCTTCTGCAGGCAAGGCTTCTGAGGCTGCAGCACAGGAGCAGCCTGGTATAGCCGGTGCTATCCACCTTCCCACCGGTGTGCTGAAGGTGGAAGAGCTGAGCCGAATGCTGGATACCCTGCCCATCGACATTACTTTTGTCGGCAAGGATGATACTGTCAGATATTTTTCCCAAGGCGCAGAAAGGGTATTCCCTCGTACAAAGGCCATTATCGGGCGGAAGGTATCCAACTGTCATCCTCCTGCAAGTGTCCACATCGTAGAGAAACTGGTGGAGGGCTTCAAGGCTGGAAGGAAGGATCATGAAGATTTCTGGATCAACATGGGCGAAAAATTCATTCTGATACGCTATTTTGCCGTAAGGGATGAGGCCGGAGAATATCTGGGTGTCCTGGAGGTGACACAGAATATCCGTCCTCTTCAGGCAATCAAAGGAGAAAAGAGATTGGTCTCAGAGAACAATAATGAGTGAAGGGAGAGCTAACTATGAGCATACCTTATTTGAAAAATATAGATCATGAAAAAGTACTGGATCTTTGCACCTTGGTGGAATATTCCGAAGGGCAGGTCGTAAGCCGCACTTTAGCACAAAATTCTGCAGTGAGTATTACCTTGTTCGCCTTCGACGAGGGGGAGGAAATCAGTTCCCACTCCTCTACCGGAGATGCGATGCTGAGCGTATTGGACGGAACGGCAAAAATCACTATCGGAGGAGAAGTATATTCCTTGAATTCAGGAGAAACCATCGTGATGCCGGCAGGAATTCCTCATGCGGTGGCAGCGGAGAAGAAATTTAAGATGCAGCTTACAGTAGTATTCCCGCAAGAATAATTTTGAAGGAAGGAGGAGTTGATATGATAGCTGAGTTAGATAGAAGCGGATGTATTTCCTGCGGATTATGCACCAGTATTTGCCCTGAAGTTTTTCGGATGGCTGACGATGGCATTGCAGAAGTATATGTAGAGGATGTTCCGGCAGAATTAGAAGCAAACGCTGTAGAGGCGCAGGATGGATGTCCGGTTTCAGTCATTAAAGTAGAGTAATTAGTATGAAAAGACATGATTTTTATAAAAGTGGCGCCGCGTATAACTGATTCGTTTACGCGGCGCCTTTATATGGAAGATGTCACTGCGTGACAGCATCCGTCAGCTTCGTATAATTTCTGCGTCTTTTAAAGGAATGCGGGCATTGTCGGAAACCTCCTGCTCGTTATGTGCCTTTTCCCTGTATGCCAGATATATCGGAACTGCGAAGAACAGCGAGCCGCCCACGATATTACCGATCGTTACGGGAAGCAGATTGACTACAAACATATTGCCCCAGTTAAGCGCTGAAAGCTGTGTTTCGGTATAGCCGTACAGCTCCATAGCCTTTGCTGCATAATTTTTATTTGCCAGTGCGAGAATACCTGCGGAAATATAATACATATTGGCAACGCAATGCTCGAAGCCGCAAATGACGAATACGAAAATAGGGAAGAAAATTGCCCAAATCTTACCTGCTAAGTCTTTCGCTCCCGCCGCCATAAATACGGCAGCGCAGACGACGATGTTGCAAAGGATGCCGGAAATGAATGCCGTAATAGGGTTAATCGTCGCTTTGGCAAGAGCCACTTTTATCACATATGCGCCCAGCGCACCGTGCGAAAACTCGAACTGGCCGCTATATGTAACGAGAAACGCCATGAGAACAGCCCCCACTAAGTTACTGACAAACACAAGCGTAAGGTTTTTGGCCATCGTGGTCCACGGATATTTCTTATCTAATATTCCAAAAATGACGAGGCAGTTGCCGGTAAACAATTCTCCGCCGATTAAGACAATAAGCATGAGGCCGATGGGGAACACCGCTCCGCCTACTGTTCTGGCAACTCCTGTACTCTCGATTCCATACATGGAAACGCTGCTGGCCGCCGCCCCGATACTGATGAACGCACCCGCTACCGCTCCCATAAGGAGTACCTTCCAAACCGGATAAGAAACCTTATTAATACATAGCTTTATATATTTTTGTAATATCTCCTTCGGAGTATATAAATTTTCCTGCATTTTGACTACCTTCCCACTTTTGAACCCATTTTCAGTAACATGAGAAGTTTATCAAATTTTTTGTCATTTGAATAATATAAAAAAGGCATGAGTATATATCATTTTAGACATATGGGTATGCAATATTGATATGTCACTATTGATGTTGTTTATATGCTACCTCGTCTCTGGCGCAGTATAACCTTTCCTTAAATTTCTCATCCAGCTCACTGAATTCGTATTCATTTCTATATATAAGAACGTCCTTGTAGCTGTTATTTGGAATCGCACATTTTCTCTGCACCAGCCCATACTGATCCAAATATACTTCAGGAAGAGGCGACACCCACATATAAGTGGTGGTGACCCTTGTCAGCAGATCGAACTGGCATCCTCTGTCATAGACATAAATGTGCTTTCCGGCCTTCGTCTGCTCCTGCGGCTCCACACTTCTTCTATCCACATAAGGAATGACCAGATCCGCATGGGACAGCTCGATATGATGGAATAAGTCCTCAGCCCTCACAGATGCCGCCGCTGCCAGAGGATGCTCTTTTGACATCAGCGCCAAATATTCAAACTCCCACACGAGCTCATAACTCAGTCCGTTGCTCCTTACGAAATCCAGGAAGTAATTTTCATAAATGCTCTGATAACGTATGATTCCCAGATCAAATTTCTCATAGGCGACGTTGCTGATCGCCTGCATGGAATTGGTCTCCTGAATGGTAATCTCCATTCCCTGCCCGGTATCCAGCTGTGCTACGAATTCCGTAAAACCCTCGGCAATATAGCTCCCTCTGGGTATGGATATGCGAAACCTCTGGCTATCCGCCCTCTCCTCTAAGCCTAATGCCTCCAGTTCCCCCAAATGCTCCATAATGCTTTTCGCATGAACGAGGAAATTGCGCCCCTTCTCAGTAGGTACGATTCCCGTCTGCGTGCGCTCGAATATCTCGTACCCCAACTGTTTTTCCAACTCTTTTATCGCCTTGGAAAGGTTGGGCTGAGCCATAAAAAGGTTATGCGCCGCCTTGGTAATGGAACCGGTTCTTTCTATTTCTATAGCATAACTGAAAAATTGTGTATTCATGGAAAACTCCTTTTAATCTTGACCAAATATAATAAAACCACTATAATGATTTTTCGTGAGTATAATATGACTTTCTCCATAAGCCGCATTTACCTCAACATTTTCCTTACGGAGGCTGAAATGCTAATTAAAAATTACACGGAACAAATAAAAAATGAATTCAAAGGTTACAACGGAAAATTTCTCATGCAGGACTTGATGGCCGGTTTGACTGTTGCGGCCGTGGCTCTTCCTCTCGCTCTCGCTTTCGGTGTCAGCAGCGGGTCCACTGCGGCCGCCGGATTGGTAACCGCTATCGTTGCCGGTTTAGTCATAGGCGCTTTTTCCGGCGGCTTCTATCAAATATCGGGACCTACCGGGGCTATGGCCGCCATATTGATATCCATCATTGCCAAATACGGCATACAAGGAGTCTTTATCGCCGCCTTTATTTCCGGCATCCTCCTCGTTCTCTGCGGAGTCTTTCATATAGGCAGGCTGACCAGTCTGATCCCTGCTCCCGTCATTACCGGATTCACCTCGGGAATCTCGGTGATCATCGCCCTCGGACAAATCGATAATTTCTTCGGTGTAACTTCCAAAGGTACGGGTACGGTTTCAAAACTGCTAAGCTATGGCCATCTGGGCTTCCCCATTCATATGGAGTCCGCCCTTCTAGGGCTTCTTGTCATTCTGTTCATGGTATTCTTTCCCAGGAAATGGAATGCTGTAGTTCCGGCTTCCTTCCTTAGCATCATACTCGCTACCGTCCTGTCTATCGCACTTCACATGGATGTGGCGACAGTGGGAACTATTCCCAAGACACTTTTTCTGGAAACCCGCTTTACCCCGAGCTCCCTGAACATAGAAAATATCAAAGGTCTGTTCGGCCCCGCCGTAAGCATTGCCATGCTGGGCATGATCGAAAGTCTTCTCTGCGGCGCAAGCGCAGGCAAAATGGCTAATTTACGCTTAAACAGCGATCAGGAGCTGGTGGCGCAGGGCATAGGCAATATGATCATTCCCTTTTTCGGCGGCATCCCCGCCACCGCTGCAATCGCCCGGACCAGTGTCGCCTTGAAATCAGGTGCGCGCACTCGCCTTACCGGAATCTTTCATGCGTTAGGACTTCTCGCCTTCATGCTCGTGCTCGGTCCCGTCATGGCTAAGATACCTTTGCCGGCTCTCGCAGGTGTGCTTATGGTCACCGCTTTTCGCATGAATGACTGGGAAGAAATCAAATACATTATTGCACATAGATTTAAGGGCGCTTCTATGAAATATACGGTTACCATGGGAGCTACTATCATCTTCGACCTTACTACCGCTATTATGATAGGCATTATTACCGCTCTGATCCTCCTGGTAAACCGCCTTTCCAATATAGAAATCAATTACGAGAAAGTGGATATGAACCGCATCCACAACACCGACGCCACACTCGCCAAAAGATATGAGAATGCCATCGTGGCTTATCTTACCGGCTCTGTGCTCTTCGCCAACACTCAGCATATCGAGGAGATGGAAAACCATGCGGAGGATTACAATACGGTCCTCCTGTCCATGAGGGGCGTTTCCTATATGGATATTTCTGGAGCCATCGCCTTTATGCATGTACTGTCATCCCTGCAAAATCAAGGGAAGAAGATCATCCTCTGCGGCGTTCCCAATAAAACCATGACCATGCTCCACCGTTCGGGTATTTATGAAATGGTGGGCGAAGAAAACTTTTACTGGAGCGTGGAACGTGCACTTTTACATAACTAATTTACCACATTTTACAGCTTCTATGTTGAAAAAAATGAACAAAAGTGTGCTTAGGCATACTCACGCGCTGAAATACTTCTACAGCACAGCTTTTGTTCCGCGCGCGTAGCTGCGCATCCTGCCCGAAGGGCTTTTATCTTATAGGAGATACTTTCCTATAAGATGAAAAAGCTCCGCTTACGCGGAGCTTTTTCTTATATTTTCTTATGAGGGGGGAGATAGTGAATTCAAATAGTGAGTTCTTCAACCATCTAAGTACATCTTAAAGGAAAAATGTGTCCTCCGTGTGTATAGTTCTTAAAAAAGCTATAAACTTTCGCAAGCATTTATAAAGTAAAAATTAAAAAAAATTAACATTTCACCGATACGATCCATATACCTCAAATTCCGCCACCTGTGCCCCTGCACCCCCTGTATTGGAAGTAAATTCCAGTTCTATGTACTTCGCATCCGTCTCTTCAAAATTAATTATTGCCTCATTTCCCCTGTCAGGGTCGAAGTCGTAAGCCTGAAGAGGAAACAGCTCTTCGTAGTTCACTCCGTCCCCGCTTATTCTCACTGCGAATTCCTGCGTGCGCTTTCCCCATATTTTCTGCGGGCACAGGCTTACCCTTATGCCATGGATGCTGGCTGGCTGAGATAACTCCAAAGTGAGGATATTGGGGTAGTTATTCCCTTCCCCTTCCCAATAGGAGGGGCCGGCCGTCTTGCCGTCAATGGCCTTCTTCGGTACGTAGACGTCCGCAAAGCTGCTTGCATCTATCTTACCCTCCAATGCGAGGTTATCTCCCTCCGGCACCTGCGAAACATATTCCTCCTTTATAAAAGCTTCATGCTCCATAGGGGCTGATTGTTCAGGGGCTTCTACTACCGTTACGTTTGCCTCAGGCATCTTCACCGCCTCTCCTTCACCGATACGCATATCGTAAATGAAAAGAGCTGCCCACGATACCAACATAAGGGCGAGTACTATGATTCCTCCTTTTTTCATACCGTCATTCTCCCTCTGATATACTTATATTTTCTGTTGTCGCTTCATCTATCTGGAAACCGCCCTGCTCAATACTTCTAATCTTCTTACCGAGAACTTCCACATTGGAAATCCGGACATTTTTGATTTTATGCTCCTCATCATAGCCTTTGATCCTGGAAGGGCATTCTTTTCCTGACAACACTGTCACATTATTTATGATTACATCCTCAATGGTCCCCCTTGCCTTGGTACTGGACCAGTTATCGCTCTGAGCAATATGCATATCGATCAAGTAAGGCATCTCGTCACCATCCCCGCTTCCCATCTGGGCATTCTCCACTACGATGTCTTCAAAAATCACTCCCGTCACCAGCGCATCATCGGCATTGTGGATGGATATTACAGGCTTATGGAAATTGTTCAGAACCGTGATATTTTGAAATGTCACATTTTTTATCGTTGCATTTTCCATCTGCCCCTTGTTGGTTTCGTATCCAATCTCCATGGACTGCGCCAGATCGGTCCACAGCTGTATATTTTCAAATCGGATATTTTCGGTATTTCCATCGTAATTTTTCACTACGAGGGAATCATCCCACGAACGTATGAAGCAGTTGGATACGGTATAATCCTTGCAGGATTGCAGGCTGATCCCGTCGCCGTTGGGCCTCGCAGAGATAATTTTCACTCCGTCAATTTCTCCGCTTTCGGAATCAAATGCCTGACATACCCATGCGTTAGGATTTAAGACGATAACATCCTTAATCTTAATATTGCTGCAATGGTCGAATTTCAGCGGAATATACGCTTCTGCTCCCTTCCAGCCGCCCAGGTCGGAGCAGTCGATAATACCCCTTCCCATAACCGTGATATCTTTCCCATAGTTAGCGTTTATCACTCCATGTACTACCGCGCCGCCGGCCAGATAAATTGTCTGTCCGTCCTCCGGCATGATAGATTCTATATTCCATTCGCCGGGACCTATATAGATGACCTTTTCATCGTTAATATCCGGCTTATCCGTTTCTATGCTTCCTGCAAATATATGTACCGCACGTTCCGGCGCATCGTTGAAAGTAACCGTATAATTATCCGGCTTCGTCACCAAAAAACTTACCGTATGCGCCTCTTTATCGATTTGTGCCTCTATCCCGGCAGAAATCGGACTGACCTTAACCGAATCAATTTCTCTCCCCGGTACTTCAATTTCTATCTTTGCCGCGCCTTCAAAATCGAAATAAGCAATCGGTGTCCTGGACAAGGGCGGCAGATAGTTTGCTACCCACTGTCTCGTATGATTGACATTAGTGTCATATACATAACACTCATACCCGTTTATACGCACCTTCGTATCCGTACAGTGCATAAGCGCCATTTCCCGTCCTTCCTCCGAGGTATTCTTCAAATCTTCTTCCGAAGCGTCCTTTAAGGATTTAGGCCCCTCATACAAAACCAAAGCAGATTCTTTCAATATTTTCTCCTCCGTACTCTCCTTCTTCTTAAGTCCGATATCCATAGCCGTCCCCAAAATTCCAACCGCAAACACCATGCCAATAACTATCTGCATAACCGCCCAAACCCGTTTTTTATTCTTCATAAATTCCCTCCTCGTTCAACTTCCAATGCGGAACCCCCAAATTTTTCACACTTCGTTAAGTATACTCTCCCAGTTAATGGAAACCGCCAGATTCTCAGCCTCATAATCCGCCCCCAGACTAAAGTAATATGGCCCTACGCCAAGTGCCTTCATACCTGCCGCCTTCGCCGCCTGAACGCCCGCTGCAGAATCCTCTATCACGAGACAATCCTGCGGAGGAAGTCCCAGCTTATCCGCCGCTACGAGAAACACCTCAGGATCCGGTTTGGAGCGGGTGGTATCCAGGCCGCTGCTTATCTTATCCATATAAGTCAGCAATCCGATTTTTTCCAGAATGTCGGGCGCATTCTTGCTCGCTGAACCTACCGCGGTCATGATTCCTTTTTCCTTTAATAGCTTAACGGTCTCAAGCGCCCCCGGCAAAACAGCGCTGCTGTCTAGTTCCTTAAGCATTTCCTTATAATAATTATTCTTACGCTCTGCAAATTCCTCCTTCTCCTCCTCCGTATAGCTTTTATATCCTTTATCGAGAACGATCTGCAAGGATTCCATTCTGCTTACTCCCCGCTGTTTCTCGTTATCCTCTCTTTTAAAATCGGAGATACCGATTTCCTTCGCTAACCTTTTCCATGCCTTATAATGCAGTTCATCCGTGGATACAAGCACTCCGTCCAAATCAAAAATAACTCCTTTAATCATATGAATAACCATGCCTTTCTTACCGTTTGTTTTTTTATTTCTTTTATGTTAAAATCGAATTAGTTTAAGGTTAAACCTTAAGAAACTTAAGAAATATAGAAGGGTCGTCGCATATGGCTACAATAAGAGACATTGCCCGCGTTACCGGGGTGAGCTGCACCACCGTTTCCAATGTGATACACGGCAAGGATAACCGGGTATCCGCGGACACCATAGAAAAAATAAATACCGCAATTAAGGAACTGGGATATATTCCCAATATGTCGGCGCGTTCCCTCGTGTCCAACTCCTCCAAGGTGATAGGCTTCGTGAATCACGTCATCACCCGCAAGGATTCCAATTTTATGGAAGACCCTTTTCATTCCGCTTCTATCGGCGCCATTGAACAAGCGCTCAGAGAAAACGGATATTATTTAATGCTGCGCACCATCGAGACCTCCGAGGAGCTGTTGGCATTTTTGCGCAACTGGAATGTGGATGGGTTGTTTTTTACCGGTATATTCAAGGATCATTTCTTCGACGTGCTGTCGAATCTCCACATTCCCATCGTCCTTATCGACAGCTATACGAACCAGAATACCTTATGCAACGTAGGTCTCGAGGACTTCAAGGGCAGTTATAACATTACCAAATATTTGACCGGGCACGGTCATAGAAGAATTGCCTTCGCTTCTCCCGATATCAAGGACGGCGGAGTTCTTCAGGAGCGTTTTCTCGGTTATAAAGCTGCCTTGACTGAGGCGAATATTCCCTTCGACAAGTCTCTTGTCTTCGTCCAGGAAATGGATATTGCCTCCTGCCGCTTAGTGAGCGAGGATATTTGCCGTCATCCCGATATTACTGCCGTAGTCGCCACTGCCGACGTTATGGCTGCCGGGATCATGACCGGCCTGCGAGAGCAGGGCAAACGGATTCCCGATGACATTTCTATCGTAGGCTTCGACGACATCAGTCTATGCCAAATGGTAACGCCGCCCCTCACTACGGTCCATCAGGACATCAATTTGAAAGGCCGCCTTGCCGTAAATATGATGCTTCAGCTCTTAGAAGGAAATAAGGCAGAAGAGGACCACCTCATCCTGCCCACCTCATTAGCCTTACGCGAAAGCGTACGTTCTCTGCTCACATAGGAAGGACGGACGTTTCGTCCTTCGTAATCTCTATCCGGTATTCCTTTCCTAAATAATGAATCTGAAACCTCATCTTCCTCCATGTATCCGGAAGATGGGGCTTTACTTTTACTGTGCCGTTCTCAATATATACTCCTGCAAAGCCTTTGACTGCCGTCATATAGGCGCCCCCTGCTGCTGCCGGGTGAGTACCTCCTATATAGACCAGGCCCGCCCATTCCTTGCCTCCTCCAGCCAAATCTGCGGCGGCGGATTTCAAGAAAAAAGGATAGGCCTTCTCCGGCATTCCGAGACGACATGCCAGTATGGCATACATGCAGGCGCTTAACGAAGAGCCATGCTCCGTGCGGGGCTCATAATAGTTCCAGTTCTTCTCCAAAATATCTGTTGAAAAATCCTCCGGAAATAAATTCAGCCACGTTACCACATCCGCTTGCTTGATTACCTTCGTATGGGATGCTATACCGTAAGCCCCTCCCCAATATTCCTTTTCATGGAGCAGTCGTTTCCGCACCTCCTTAACCGTCACGTTCTCGAGGTTGGAATATCCTTCAAATTGTTCTATGATTCCGTTTTCATCCGGCTGTGGAATATATATCTTCTCTGCTGCGTCCTTATACTTCGCCTCCAAGGAGAGAAGGTCCGCTTCCTCCTTATAATCTCCAGGCTTTTCTTCCATAAGCAGCTTTAGCGTCTTCACCGCGCTTTCGAAGGTATATTTCGCCATACGATTGGTATAGCCGTTATTGTTAATCCTCTCATGATATTCGTCGGGGCCGATGCAGTCGAGAATTTCATATCTCTCCCCGCCTACTTTCTTGTACAGCAGACTGTGGTAAAACTTAGCGCATTCCAGAACAGTCTCAGCTCCTCCCGCTCTTAACAGCGAATAGTCTCCCGTCATTTCCGTATACCGCATGATTCCATATACTACCGCTGCGGAAATATGATACTGCTTATCCCGGAAAAAAGTCCGCATGGGACGGCCGGTAAATACATCCGTCACGTTATAATCGCTGCACGCATCAAATCCGCCCTCCTGGCTCTCCCAAGCATAAAAAGCTCCTTCATATCCGTATTGCTTGGCCTTTTCTCTCGCTCCGGATAAGGTATCGATACGGTATTTCATAAGGCTTTTCGCAACCTCCGGTTCGGTATTCAGGAAAAAGTCCAGCATGAACATTTCCGTATCCCAGAACACCGCTCCTTTATATGTCTGCCCCGAAAGCCCTCTCGCCGCTATGGATAAGCCCTCCTTATGGCGCGGCGCAATGCAGTGCAGATGGTACAGCGAATAATTCAGCGCTTCCATGGCCGCATCGTCTCCTTCGATGTACACCTCGGAGTGTTCCCATCTCTTTTCCCAGCAGTCCATATGTTTCTTTTTTGCCTCTTCATATCCATCCGTAAGGCAGCTTTTTTCATTGCTGTCAATATCCGCGCTTGTATAGACGCTCACCCATTTTTCCACAATATAATCCGTATCACCGTCCGTCACGAAGATAATTCTTCGAAGAATCCCCTTTTCCTCCTGCTTAAGCTTTACCTCCGCAGGGAAATTCCATGTGCAGCGTTCGGATACCCATACGCTGTCCCCCTTCTCATGGGTAATTGCCTCGGCACTCAGCACACCGTCTTTTTCCTGAAACTCTATCGCGTCGTAATGTGGGCCATGGATATCCCATACGTCGCCGTCTATTCCCGTTATGATTTCCACCTCCGCATGGAAATCTGCCGTAACGGTATAGCGCATTCCAATTCTATGTACATTTGCTGCATCCGCAAACCTCTCGCTCCTTACCGTCACGTTTCCTCTTGGTGTTCTCCAGAGCGTCTTACGTCTGAAGAATCCATGGCGGTAATCCAGCTCACATTCATGCTTCAGCGGCTCCTTTTCGGGCAGTCTATATTGGATTCCATCCACCTTCAAGTAAGTATATAAGCCGTTTGGCGCATTCAAAGGCTCTCTCCAGCCATCTCCTACCTTATCGTATATTCCAGCCAGATTCACCGCAGCAAGCTGTTCCTTGCGGTATTCCTCCAAGGTTCCCCGGATTCCCATATATCCATTGCCTGTCAAAAAGCGGTTGCCCGACCACGTGATTTCCTCATGGTCGTATCCTTTTTTCCTTATATTCCAATCCATCTCCTCTATCCTCTCCATTCAGCGGGAACCGGGATTGCCTTCCGTTCTCCTCCTGCTACGACCAATTTCCCATATAACTCGATATCGATGGCCTTTCCCCCTAAAGTGGATAAGCATACCTTTTCCTCATCTACTTCCACTAAAAGGACGTCCTCCTTATAACCGATACGGAAGGAATAGCCTCTCCACTGCTTCGGCATCGTAGGGCAAAGACTGATGTTCTCCCCATCCGAACGAAGCCCTCCGAAGCCATAGACGATATTCATCCAGGCGGCTGCAATGGAAGTGGTGTGAAGCCCTTCGCTGCTGTTCCGGTTATAATTGTCCAGATCCATTCTCGTTGCGAACTGAAAGAAACGGTAAGCCTCTTCGTGCTTCTTAAGCTGCGATGCCAAAATGGAGTGCACCGACGGCGATAAGGAACTTTCGTGAATACACCGGGGTTCATAGAACTCATAGTTAGCCCGGAGAGTTTCCTCCCCGAAGGCGGAATTGAACAAAAGCATGAACATCAGCACATCCGGCTGTTTAATCATGTCGTTGCGATAAATTCTGTCATAAGACCAATGATTATAGAGCGGAAATTCCTCTACGGGTATACGGTCCACTTCCACATGGGGAAGTTTAAAATATCCCTCGTGCTGTTCGTAAATCCCCGTCTTCTCATCCATGGGAAGAAACATATTCTCCTCCATCGCCTGCCAGGCTTGGCATTCCTCTCCGGTAAGTCTCATTTTCAGGCAAAGCGCTTCCATCTCCTTCGGACGTTCCTCTTTCAGCCTTTGACAAACAGACAGTGTATAGGAAAATGTGAACTTCGCCATATAGTTGGTATAGCAGTTGTTGTTTACCATCATCTGGAACTCATCTGGCCCCATGACCCCATAATATCCGAACTTCTGCCTATCTTCGGTAAAATCTCCTCTGTCCGCCAGCATCCTGCATATTTCTATGAGCATTTCCATGCCGTACTCCATGAGAAATTCTATGTCCTGAGTCAGCTTCTCGTAGAACCATATACCGTATGCCACCGCGGTGGAGGCCTGAAGCTGCAAGCTCGCATGCTGCCAGAGATTGCAGCATTCTCTTCCGCTTATGGTAGCTACCGGATAGAAAGCACCTTTGCAATCTAAGTCCGCGGCCCTCTCCTTCGCCTCCTTTAACGTCAGGTAACGGAACATGAGCAGATTCTTAGCCGCCTGCACATCGTTGAACAGAAAGAAGGGCAGGCAGTACGTTTCCGTATCCCAGAAAGCATTCCCGTTGTACGCCTCTCCGGTCAACCCCTTGGCTCCGATGTTCGTACCGTTTCCCGCTCCGTGATAGGTCTGGAACATTTGAAAGATACAAAAACGGATGCCCTGTTGGTTCCACTCGTCCCCTTCGATGGTAATGTCCGCTTTCTTCCAAACATTTTCCCACCAGCGGATATTGTCCTGAAGCACCTCTTCAAAGCTTATGCCCTCCAGCTCTTTTTTCCCGCTTTCGCACCGCGCTAAAAAGTCATTGGTGTTCCCGTATTTATGCACCGCGTTATATATTTTTTTCGTTACTATAACCGCTTTATTTCGGTTAAGCCTTATTACCAGCTCTCTGGCAACTCTCTTTTCTTCGATGATCGATGAGAACGCAGACTCCCTGCCGTTTTGTGCATCTATCAGGCAAGAGGAATATACGTGCTGTCCGGTTCGCACCGTCTCACCCATAATCGCCAGATGAGAGCCTTCGCACTCCTGCCCGCTGCACTTCCAAAGGGTTTCCTTTGCCGATTGGTGCACGGTGCCAAAGTCTAACCCTGACACAATTGTCACATCTGAGTCAAAATCTAATGCCTTCAATGTTATTCTCTGTACTGCTATTTTATTTTTCTTCATGGAAAGAAGTCTTTCAAAGACTAACTCCACTTTCTTTCCGCTTTTGGTCTCCCATAAGAAAGAACGGGTGAGCAGGCCTGATCTCATGTCAAGAATTCTTTTGAAAGAATTTATATTACAGCTGCCGATATCAAGAGCTTCCCCGTCCAAATCTATTCTCGTATAAAGGAAGTCCACGGAATTCACCATGAATTCCGTAGTATCGACCACACCCTTGTATCCCTGGCTTCCCTGTTTTTTCTCCTCGTATATGCCGTTAAAATAACTTCCCTGCATATGCGCACCGGTATAGCCCTCCTCGAAATAGCCGCGCACTCCCATATATTCATTCGCCTGGGAGAATACGGACTCCGCCACCTCGCCGTACTCCGGATCAAATCCATTCTCTATAATTTTCCATGCGTCAGCAAGAAAATATTTATCCGCAAATTTAGCCATATTTCCACCTGTCTCCTATCCCTTTACGGCACCAGCCGCCGCGCTGTCAGTAATCTGCTTCTGGAAAACCGCAAACAATATGGTGGGAGGTATGATAGAAAATACTACTGCCCGCAAAACGCTCACCGCATCCGTAGGCGTATCTTTGAAAGCGAAGAGCTTCACCATAACCGTTTCTTTTCCTGAGCCGTTCAGCACAAGATACGGGAAAAGAAAATCCGACCACGCCGCGGTAACCGCAAATATAGCGACTACCATGATAATGGGTTTACTAAGAGGCAGCATTATCTTTATGAACACCTGAAGTACGCCGCAGCCGTCCAGCCTCGCGGCCTCCAAAAGCTCCGACGGAAGCCCTTCGAAAAATTCCTTAAACAATACTACATAGAACGCATTTGCACCGAAAGCCAGCCAAATCGGGACAAAGCTTCCCTTGAATCCGATGAGGCTTATATTTCTTATCACAGCTACGATACTGGTGGTTGCCGGAATGAGCAGGCTCCACATAACTAACGCCCATGCGATCTTATAGCCCTTAGGCTTTAGCACCGCAAATCCATAAGCCAAAAGTCCGTTGAAAATAACGGCACATATGGTACTTCCGCCTACAGCAATCGCCGAATTGATATAATATTTTCCGAATTTGAAGGCCTTCCATGTAACCTTGAACTTTTCAAAATCAAAGGAGGTAGGCCAGATAGTAGCATTCCTCGTAAATTCCTTGATATCCTTAAATCCCGCCAGCATGACCCAGAGTGCAGGAAACACGCAGATGAGGACAATTAAAAAGCACACCAGCAATATAACAGCCGCAAGGACTTTTACCTTGGGAGATTTTATATCGTAGCTTCTGATAGCACCGTCTTTTTTATTTGTATAGCTTTGAAACAGCATATCCTCTCCCTCCTAATCTTCTTTCTTTTTCGTTGCTGCCGTATAAATACCGCTGAGTATGATAAGCACGATACAAATCATGACGGACAGTGCTGCGCCTGCGGGGAAGTCAAAGTCGCGGAACGCATAGCGATACATGAGCATCATCAGCGAAATGCTGGCGTTATTCGGCCCGCCGTTTGTCATAACCATGGGCTCATACAAAATCTGGAACACCGATATGATCTGCAGCAGTAACAGCGTCTTCGCCAGTGAAAATACACTGGGCAGGGTAATATGCCTGATCCTTTGCCTGATGCCCGCACCGTCTATGGTAGCCGCCTCATACAGGTCCGGGCTGATACCGCTTATGTTCGCCATATAGATGAGGGCGGTAGCTCCGGCACTCTTCCATGTCAGGGTAATGATAATAAGAGGAATCGTCCAGTGGGGATTGGTCAGCCAAAGCTGAGGATCGATTCCGAACTTGGATAAAATTATATTCAAAACTCCCGTCTTGCCCGGATTGAAGAAAAAGCTCCAAATCCATACGGTCGCCAGACCGGGGACAATGTTGGGAAAGTAAATTCCTACTCTGAAAAGACCTTTGAACCTTACGGTCTCTGAAATCAATATGCCCAGTGCGATGGGCACCAAAAATCCTATGACTAAAGACCATAGCGTATAGCTGAACGTATTCTTAAATGCCGCTATGAAATCCGGGTTGTTGATTACCTTTATGTAATTGTCAAAGGCTACAAATTCCTGCAGCTCATATCTGATTGCGCTGAACATGGAAAGTCTGACATTCTCTAACAGCGGCTCCCATACATAAAAAGCAAATAACAACAATGTAGGAAGCATTACAAGCCAGCCCAGTAAGTCTCTTTTCTTAAATGATTTACGTTTGCGCATTATGCGAAACACCTCCTCGCTTTTTGTAGGGAACTCCCATCATATAAACCGGAGAAAACCGCTATTCACGGCTTTCTCCATGCTTTTATGCTATATGCTAATACCTTCCCTTTATATTTCCTTTAGTTTGCTGCATAAGTATCGTCAAGAAGCTTCTGATAGTTGTCGTTCGCCGTATTCATAAGAGCCGTTACATCGGCATTTTTATCCGTAATAACGGACTGTAACACCTTGGTGAGCTCGCCGTACATATCCTGCGTTAATCCAGGCTCTTCCGAGCGAAGACCTTCTGAGGAGGTAGCATCGAAGTAAGGCTGGAACATCTTTGTATCCACATTGCCGTACTCTTCTATAATTTTTGCTTCCGCATCCAGGATAGCCTGATCGGTCCAGCAAGGGAATCTGGGAATAACCGGAACTCCTGCGGCCGATTTATTCTCAGCGTCTGCCTGCATACCAGCTATCGCATCTTCCGATACGGAGGGACCTTTGCCCATTACTTCGATATAATCCAAAGCTGCACCGATCTGTTCCGGAGCCGCATCCTTAGAGAACATATAAGGAGTACCGCCGAATAAGGAATACTGACCGCCGGGGCCTTCCGGAATCGCGCACATTGCCAGTTTGTCTACGGGAAGTCCGTTCACCTGTGTAGGCTGGTTTACCGCATCGTTGGCCGCAATATACATAGCCGCATTGCCGGTTCCAAGCTGTGTAAAGCCCGTTCCCCAGTCTTCATTGGTAGGATCTGCGGTAAGCACGTCATAATCCCATTTCAAAGACTTCACAAACTCCATCGCTTCGATCGCTTCCGGAGAATTCAAGTTGGAGGTAAAGGTTCCGTCGCCGTTATCGATACAGAGCGTAGCACCGAAATTCCATGCTATATTGGAAAAATGCCATCCGCCTGCGTTGTCTTTCGCCAACAATACAAAGCCTGCTGCTCCGGTCTTGTCTTTGATGGTCTTAGCTGCCTGTGCCAGTTCATCCATCGTCTTAGGATAAAGCGGATAACCATCCGCATCCACCAGACCTGCTTCCTCAAAAAGCTCTACGTTCAGCATAAGTCCAAGCGCATAACCATCACGGGGAATACCGTAAATGTTGCCGTCCTTATCGGACAATAATTCCTTAATGGACGGATTCATGGAATTCAGCCATCCCTTTTCATCCAATTCAGAGGTTATGTTAGCTACAGCCTTGCTGGCGATCAGCTTCTGGGGCTCCGTGAACCATGACTCGAATACGGTAGGACAGTTGCCGGATTCTACCATAGGCATGAATGTGTCCGTGGCATATTTGTAATAAGCCGGAGTATATGTAACATTCGGATCCTTCGTCTTCATCGTCTCAACAAAACCTTCGTGCATCGCGATATCGTCCGCCAGGGTATCCTCCGGCCATATTCCGAGGGTTACTTCCACCGGTTGCGCTTCCGCAGGCTCTTGCGCTTCTTCTTCAGTCTTTGTTTCATCTGTCGCCGTGGTTTCCTGCGTCGCTTCCGTAGCTGCCGTCTGGTCCGCGCTGCCGCATCCGGCAAGCATGGACATCGACAATGTCATACAGCATACAATACCTAAAATTCTTTTTACTGCTTTCTTCTTCATTTTGCTCTCCCTTCTTCAATTACATTCATAGTTTAACGTTAAACTTAAATAATTTATATTTTTTTACATTTTCTTACATCATATTTGGATAAATTCCCTTTTAAAGCCTATTCTATGTTGAATGTAAATAGTTTTTATTGGTTTAACGTTAAACTAATTGTATCATTCAAAGGTTTAGCTGTCAATATTAACAATATCGGCAATACTAACAAAGTTCTTTACCTAAAATATAGGTATATGCGTTTGTCCCTTTGTGCACTTTTTACAATTAATGTGTTTTATGGTTCAGGGCGCGTAAGACCTTGTCAAACGATGGTATCATCACGTAAGGTGTTTTGTGAAGCTTCTTCACATGATTTCCTCCGCCTCTCCCTCCTTTCTGAACCGGGCAGGAGACATCCCTTTTACCCTCTTGAATACCTTGGAAAAATATTTCTCATCATGGAATCCTACCTTAAAGGCGATTTCGTATATTTTCAGCCGGTTCTGCTTTAAATAGAAGCAGGCGTGCTCCACCCGGATTCCGTTCAGATAATCCACAAAACAACAATCCATACTGCTGGAAAAGAGAGCAGATAGATAGCTCGCCGTAATATCCACCTGATTCGCTACACCGGCGAGAGTGAGGTTCTCGTTATAATGCTCCTTGATATATTCCACTGCCCGGTTAACAAGATGGTTATCGGTCACATCCTCTCTGACGCTTTCCTTCTTCTCCTTCCCGATGACCGAATCTACGGCTTCGTTGACGAGGCGGAGTATCTCTGTGGAACGGCAGGGCTTGAGTACATATTCCTTTACTCCATACTTCAAAGCGGTCTGGGCATATCTGAATTCGTCGTAGCCGCTTAAAATAATGGTGACAGGAAGAAGCTCCAGTGCGTCTACCTCTTTCATGACCTCCAGCCCATCCTTTCCAGGCATCTGAACGTCCAGAAGCATCAGCTCCGGACGATAACGCAGGATCAAGTCGATGGCTTCCTGCCCGTTGCATGCGGTATATATGCGGTCGATGCGGTCACTGTGGAGCCTTATGTAATTGGAGATTCCGTTGCGGATGTTATCTTCATCATCCACCACCAGTAATTTTATTCCCATAAATTTCTCCTTCAGTTCATGTTAGTGCCAAACCCTCCCAGAACGATAGTGACCTCAGTGCCTTCGGAGGGACGACTTGTAATCATCAGACTGAATTCTTCCCGATATTTTAGTTCCAGCCTCTCTCTTACATTTTTGATTGCGTAACGGCCGATTCTCTGTCCCGCATAGCGCTTTGAGTCCTCCACGTTCCAAATAGCAGCAATTTGTTCCTCAGTCATTCCGATCCCGTTATCCCGGATGGAGAATACCAAATTATTCTCCTGACGCTTTCCGGTTATTTTAAGAATGCCTCCCTTTTCCGAGTTCTCGAAGCCATGAACGATAGCATTTTCCACGAAGGGCTGCAGAATGAGCTTGGGAATGAATTCCTCCATGATGTCCTCGTCTATATTGATTTCAAATTTCAAACGTTTATTGAAGCGCATTTTCTGTATGTGAAGATAATTAGCAATAAGCTCTTTTTCCATTCTTACAGGAATGATACCCTTACCCTGCCCAAGTACCAGACGGAAAAGCTGGGAAAGAGCCAGAATGTCCTCCGCCAGCTCATCGTTGCCCTCGCTTTGAGTACGCCAGTAAAGAGAATCCAGCGTGTTGTATAAAAAGTGTGGGTTAATCTGAGCCTGAAGGGCACTGAGTTCACTCTCTTTCTCTTTCAGCGCCATGACATAATTGCGGTCGATCAATTCCTTTATGGATAAAACCACCTGGTTGAAGCAGGCGGTCACTTCCCCTATTTCGTCCCGGGATTCCACCGCCACCTGCTGGTTGAAATCGCCTCCCTGGAATTTGTTCATAGCTACGCAGAGGCGCTGCAGGGGTCTGGAAATGATGTTGGAAATCAGCTCCAGAAGCGGCCATAGGCCCACAAGCATTCCAATAAGCATTAAAATAGGTGTTATGATAATGTTGTTAAGCTGTTTGTCGCTGTTACTCTTAGGCACCATCTTGCAGACGATAACACCCTTTTTCTGCTCTTGACTGCAAAATACGTTGTAGGAATCATGCTCGAAATAAACGGCTCTTTTCTTATGGTCCTGCTTCAGGTATTCCTCGCTGGATATGTAGGAAAGAATTTTCTCGTCCACCGTGCCGTAGCGGGTCAGTTCACTGCCCTCGCAGCTCAGGATAACGATTCCTTCATTTTCCTGCTGAATGGCATTTTTACATAAATCGATGTATTTTTCCTCGTTGACACCAAGTACCAGATAGCCTAGCTTTTCTTTTTTGGACATATCGAAGATTTCTCTGCACATCACGATCTTATCCGCATAGTTGGCCTGATAGATGCTGCCGCTTCCCTGGCTTACACGCTTCCAGACTATGTCCCCCTTCATTTCCACCGCCTTTTTATAGGTATCAGTCTGCCTTACCGCTTCGATATCCGAAAGGTGTACGCTGGAATCGATGCATCGCAGATAAGAGTTCACGCCGTTTTCCGGGTAAATGGCCATAGTCTTGATATAGCCCTTCAGAGCAATGATGTCCTGAATAATCTTCATGGGCGCTCTGTTATACCACAGCCTGGAGTCCTCGTTCAGCTCCTCCGGACGACCGTTTGTAAGAATGGCGCCTATATCGCTGTTAATACAAATATAAACCGATAAGTCGGATAATTCTGTCTGGATAACGCCGATGCTCTTATCCAGACTTCTTACCACGTTACTATCGGCTTCTATCTGCTGATTCTTCGTATCTTTATAATTACTGATCAGAATAAAGGTAGTAATCAATATCAGTATCGGGCTGATGACCAGATACACATAGAATATAATTTTCTGCCTTATATTGAAATATACCGTCAGGCGGTCGATTCTTTTCATCAACATTTCTTTTATTCTAATCATGATGCTTGCCATTATCCTTTCAAGCTCCGGTGGCTTTCCTATACTGCTGCCGGTTTTAAGGAATGTATTTCGTTTTCCTTCCCTCTAGTTTATCCTTTTACCGCTCCCATGGCTACCCCTTTTGTAATGTGTTTGTTCAAAAGAATGTAGACGATGACCGCAGGCGCTGCCGTCAACGACATGACTGCGAACTGCACCGCATAATTGGAGGAATATTGTCCGGTAAATTCTAATACCGAGAAGGGAAGAGTCTTCCACTTGGGCGAGCTTAAATAGGTGCTTGCCATCATGAACTCGTTCCAGTTATTCAAGAAGGTCATGATAGCTACCGTTGCGATAGAGGGCTTAAGAAGGGGCGTCACGATGCCGAATACGATACGGTAAATACCGCAGCCGTCCACCACCGCCGCTTCCTCCAGCTCCACGGGCACCGCTTCTAAAAAACTGGTCATAAGGAATAAGCCCTGCGGCAGCGAAAAAGCCACATAGGGAATGAGAAGCGCCCATATGGTATCCGTCAGATCTACCGCATTGTATATCTTGTAGTTAGGAAGGAGCGTCGCATGGATAGGAATCATCATACCGATAAGCAGAAGTGTCTTTACCGTTCCGGCAAGCTTCCACTTCATTCTTTTGCAGGCGAAGGCGGCCATGATGGAAATGAGAATAACCAGCAAAACGGCAAGTCCGTTAATTAATATGCTATTTTTCAAATAGAGAAGAAAATGTCCGTCAACAAAGGCTTTCACATAATTGCCCCACTGGATTTTCTTCGGTATGATCAAAAGCCCTGTGGTAAACATTTCATTGCTGCTGGCAAGAGAGAAATCCAACAGCCAGATCAGCGGGAATATCTGCACGACCGCCACCGCGATGAGGATAACCCATAAGAAAGTTCTTTTTACTGTACTTCCTATCGTCTTTTTTTCTTTCATTATGTATCAGCCTCCTTTCTATGCCGGTTCTTTGTCCGCGAATGCTTTATTCAGAAATACCGTTACCAGCAGGCAAATGATAATGAATACCACGCCGATTGCATTGCCGTAGCCATAGCGGAAGGCCTTGAATGCCTGTTGGTATAGGTAGTTCGCCGCAAACTGCGTACTGTTGCCCGGCCCTCCGTTGGTAAGCAGGTATACGGTCTCCATCTGCTTTAAGGCAGAGATAATAGCCATAGTCACGTTTACCTGAATGACGGGCTTCATGAGAGGCAAGGTGATCCTTAAAAAGGTGGATACTTGATCTGCGCCGTCAATGGATGCTGCTTCATATAGAACGGGATCGATATTTTTGATTCCGGTATAATAAATCAACATGCCCCAGCCGAAGCCATGCCAGATGAGTACTACCAACACGGACCAGATCGCCGTATCGTTGCTGAACCAGTTGATTTTACCCTGATAGCCGAATGCTTTCAGCACATTATTCAGCAAGCCGAAATCCGGGTTGTAAATGAATTTCCAAAGATAAGCGATAACGGCTACGGATATAACATTAGGTATGAAATAAATGCAGCGAAATATCCCTTCCGCCTTTCCCTGCAATTTATCCAGAACAGCCGCAACTATTATAGCAATGGGATGCTGGATAAAAATAAAACCTATGGCAAGAAGAAGGGAGTTCGTGAGGGAACGCCCGAAGTTCGCATCGCGTAAAAGCGTCTTATAGTTCTCCCATCCAATCCACTCCGCCTGACCCATTCCTGTATACGATGTAAAACCGTAATATACGCTTAGGCAGATGGGAGCCAGTATCGCAAAGAGAAATACCAGCAATCCGGGCAATACCAGGGAAAATATCACCATTTTATTGCTATATAGTTTTTGCATTTAGGTTCCTCCGATCCTTATCTGAACTTTTAATGTTATTATTTTTTATTAAATCGGGTTGGCACATGAAGAGGAATCATTCTTTATGCACCAACCCGATATTTACCGTTTGTCTATTTTATTTGCAGGCATTTCCAATGGAAGTGAGGAAATCTTCTGCGCTTGTCGTTCCGTTAGAAGCATTCTGGATCTCGCTTTCCATCACTGTCTTAAATACAGAAGGTCCGCAATCATTAATTGGTGTTCCGGAAACGCTGGTAGCGTTATTCAGAATATCCATGAACTGCTTCTGCAAATCAGTCTCACTGCCGCTCATGTAAGCAGTCTGGTCCTGAGCGGACATACCCACACCATTTTCCCAGCCGTACTTGGATAACTTATCGGGCTGATATAAGTAGTTTAAGAATTTGATTGCTTCATTCTTCACCTCGGAGCTTGCGGAGACCGCGTATCCACCGCCATTCCATGCTGCGATATCGGTAGCCTTACCTTTGCCGCCGTCAACTACAGGCATGGTGAACGCTCTGATATTGGTACGGATGTCTTCGCTGATGTCCTGGTTGAGAGCCATGGAAGATTCCCAGCTTCCCATGTAGAACATCGCCGCCTGACCGTTGGTGAAAAGATTCATTGCCGTCGCGTAGTCCTGAGAATCATATCCTGTCTGGAATAATCCTGCCTGAGCCGACTGTGCAAAAAGTTCTGTCGCCTGCTTGAATACCGGATTGGAAAAATCAGCGTTTGCAATAGCTTCAGAAACGATGTCACCATGAGTGCCATTGATCTTCACGATCAGGTCTGTGAGGTAAATTGCCATCGGCCATCCGTCTCCTCCGTCCATAGCTACCGGCACAATGCCTGCCGCGTTGATATCATCCGCTAATGCCAATAGCTCGTCGTAGGTAGCAGGCACCTTCCAGCCGTTATCCTCGAACATTTTCTGATTGTAATAGAAAGCCATAATATCTGTGTTTCTCGGAAGTCCATAGAGCTTTCCGTCTTTCTTAAAGCCGTCCAGAGAGCCGGAAACAAATCCGTAATCCGCATAATCCGCTTCATTCAGCTCTGCGAGAACGCCTGCGTTAAGCACATCGTCCAAGAAGGAGGGCTGTCCCCAGATGCTCACTACATCCGGCATACCATCCATAGCATATGCTTTGAATTTCGTCTTATATGCTTCTTCATCGAGAGCTTCCACCTCGATGGTTACATTGGGGTTAGCCGCCGTATATTCGTCAATAATCATTTGTTCCACCAATCCCTGACCGTTCTTTCTATCAGGAAGGTTGGAGAAAACCTTCAGTGTAACGGGCTCTGTAGATGCTGTGTCGTCCGCCGTATCTGCTGTTTCTTCTGCAGGGGCCGCTGTTTCTTCCTCAGCAGTGTCGGCCGCAGGAGCTGTAGCTTCCGTAGAGGCAGTGCTGCCGCAGCCTGCAAGAATGCTGATCGTCATGGCTGTGGTGAGTAGCGTTACCAGTAATTTTCGTTTCATTGTAATCCTCCCTTTGTTTTGTGTAATCATATTAACTGATCTAAGTATATTACCCGGATAGCATTTATTACAGATAACAGATTTTTAAAAAGGTGTATTATTTTTGGATTTGGGAGGGATTGGAAGAAGGGGTTGTGAGGGGAAAGAGGAGGAGGGAGGGCGTTTCGCGCCAAGGTTCTCGAGTGTTCCTCCCTAAATGAAAAAGGAATTATGTAGGTGACGGCGGGGTAGAGGAGCATATTATAATAATATAAGTGTTTTTATTACAAAATTCGCATGACGGAGATGTCTTTTCTTATGGATGGATTTGTTGGGTTTGATAAAATAGATGAACATTTAAGAATTGGTGACTATCCTATGTTGGGAGAAGGGTCGGGGAGGAAAGTTTTTGATTTGGGAAATGATACTGTGGTTAAGGTAGCCATAAATGTGAAGGGATATGCACAGAATGAGGTGGAGTGCATGATCTCCGGAATGGACGAGTCGGATACCTTTGCAAAGGTTCTTCATGCAGCAGGGGATGGACGATGTCTGGTTATGGAAAAGGCCGGACCGATCCATAACTTTGCTGTCATTCGCTCTTATTATCACGTGGAAAATAATAAGGATCTGTTTCGGCTGAATAATCTGAATTATATTCCACGTAAATATAATTTGCTGGTGAGTGATTTGTGCAGGCCCGATAACTGGGGAGTTATCGATGGACGGCCTGTCATTATTGATTATGGATTTACGGGACGAATCAGGCGAGAGTATTACTGAACATCGGTTACAAGGTCTTACGCGCCCGGAGCCGTGTGAGCCCTTGTAATCGATAGTAATATTGTCAGTCTATTCCTCTGAGTTTTATATTGGGGATAATTGGGAGCAGCGTCTTCACAATTTCTTCCAGTTCTTCTTTTTCATAAGCATGAAAGCCTTGCTGAATGGCTTGTTCACTGTCTTTGTAGCTTTGGAGAAAGTAGGCTCTTGCACCTTTTATTTCTTCCGCGAGAGTGAGCAGGTCTTGTCTCGTGTGGAATTCCTTTACTACGGTGGTCCGAAATTCATAGGAGACGGGACTGTTCATAATGACTTGGATGGACTTTGTTATTTTTTCCGTGTCGATATGCTCTACGCCCACAGTTTGGCTGTATTTTTCCAAACTGTTTTTTACGTCCATGGCAATATAGTCGAGAAGGTTTTCTTCCAGCAGCTTTTCGATGATTTCCGGCTTGTAGCCGTTGGTGTCCAGCTTTACAAAGTAGCCAAGCTCTTTGATGTTGCGTATAAATTGTGAAAGTGCCGGCTCCAGCGTAGGCTCACCGCCGGTGATACATACGCCAGTCAGTATTCCGATTCTCTTTTTCAGGAAGGAGAGCACTTCCGCCTCTGGTATGAGCGGCTGGCTGTCCGGGTCGAGAACCAGACCTCCATTATGGCAATAAGGGCACCTGAAATTGCATCTTCCAAGAAATATCGTCGCTGCCACATGTCCCGGGTAGTCTAAAAGGGTGGTTTTATTTAAGCCGTGAATTCGTATCATTTTTTATCCTCTTTATCATGCGTTACTGTGAAGGGCGTGAACAGTAACGCATATGGGTTGCTATTTTTTATATATTTATATTATACTTGATGAGGCAGGATTTAAAAAGCAGGAATCAGGGGTTAGTGTGATTATTATGGATATACATGAAAAATATATGAAAGAAGCGCTGAAAGAAGCAAAAAAGGCATATGCGCTGGGAGAAGTTCCTATCGGCTGTGTCATTGTCCACGAAAACAAAATTATTGGGCGTGGATATAACAGGCGCAATACGGATAAGACGGCTCTCGCACATGCGGAAATTACCGCTATCAAAAAAGCCAGCAAAAAAATCGGCGACTGGCGGCTGGAAGAATGTACGCTTTATGTCACCCTGGAGCCTTGCCAGATGTGCTCAGGGGCCATCGTTCAGGCGCGCATCCCCGAGGTGGTCATGGGGAGCATGAATCCTAAGGCAGGCTGTGGCGGTTCTATTTTGAATATTCTGGAAACTCCCCAGTTCAACCATCAGGCGACGGTAACCCGCGGAGTCCTGGAAAAGGAATGCAGCGATATGCTGACTGCATTTTTTAAGGAGCTGCGGGTGCGCAACAAGGAAGAGAAGTTAATGCGCCGGGTTTATTGACAAATACCCGAAAAAACAGTATACTTAAAAAACCGTGCAGCCGGGGCGTTAGCGGTGCCCTGTACCTACAATCCGCTCTAGTAGGGGTGATGTTCTGCCGCGGGTTTAAGCTGGTATAGCTGCCCTTTATAAGTGGCGTTGAAGTTTGGGTCTTACGCAATGGGAATCTGCGAATCGTGTCAGGTTGGGAACAAAGCAGCACTAAGCGGAATCTCCCATGTGCCGTGAGGGTGCCTGAACCGAGTTAACTGTAAAGGTAACGTGTATTGGCGCTATTCAACGCAGAACGCACGGTTTTAAAAAATATTGATTGGATTATAAAAGATAACGGGATAATGGAATGGATTTGCGAGATTGTACGATTTGTCCCAGAAACTGTCATGCAGACAGAGTCGCAGGACAGCTGGGATACTGCAGACAGACAAATGAAATAAAGGCCGCGAGAGCTGCCCTTCACATGTGGGAGGAGCCTTGCATTTCAGGACAGACCGGTTCGGGTACTGTCTTTTTTTCAGGCTGTAACATGGGCTGTGTGTTCTGCCAGAACCATACGATATCAAAGGGGATTACCGGAAAAGACATATCTATCCTGCGGCTTGCGGAGATTTTTCTTAATCTTCAAGATCAGGGGGCATGCAATATCAATCTGGTCACGCCTTCCCACTTCGTTCCCCAGATAATAGATGCTTTGATAAAGGCAAAGGATATTGGCCTCTCCATCCCGGTGGTTTATAATACCAGCTCTTATGAAAAGGTAGAAACTTTGAAACATCTGGAGGGCCTGGTGGATATATACCTGCCCGATCTAAAATACTTTTCTCCCGCCCTTAGCAAAAAATATTCTTACGCTGAAAATTATTTTTATTATGCCAAACCTGCTATAGCAGAAATGGTACGTCAGACAGGAGACCCTATGTTCTGCGGCGACTTGATGACAAAGGGAGTCATCGTCCGCCACTTAGCACTGCCGGGATACATGGAGGACTCCAAAGCCATTCTGCGCTTTCTATATGAAACGTATGGAGATGACATATATGTCAGCATTATGAATCAGTATACTCCAATTCCGGCGTTCCTGGATGCAGAACGTTTTCCCGAACTGAACCGTACGCTTTCTCTTGAGGATTATGAGGAGCTGGTGGATTACGCCACCGCACTGGGCATCGAAAACGGTTTTATCCAGGAAGGAGAGACCTGCTCGGAAAGCTTCATTCCGCCGTTTGACTGCGATGGCATCTAATACATCGATCGTCAGATCTTTACTTTGCGCAAATAATACCCGAATTTCCCGGGCTCCGCTTTGCCTCCCCTGCATTCGAAGGCTTCGAAGCCGAACATCAAGGCTACCATTTTTTCCCGTTCATAATACACGCCCGGCACACCCAGATAAAAGCTGCCCGCCGGATTCGTCGTATCTTTTTCCTTCCCGAGAATAATATGTCTGTAATTATAAAAGCCATGCAGCAGAAAGCTGTTATTGGCCAAATGCTGGTAATCTCCGCTCATGATTACGAAATCCTTGGGCTCTATGGTAACATATTCCCTATCGTCCTCATAAGGATGTATTACAGGATAGACCTGCATGAGCTGCTGCCATTTGTCGTTTAGGATGGCACTGTCCATGTGAATCGGTTCCGAGTCCTCCTTGCTTCCTGCCTTAAGTTCAGGCTGCAGCTCTTCTTTCTTTTCTGAAAGAACTGCATCCGGTTCGCTTTTCGTGTCTTTTTCCGGTTCCGCTCTAACAATCTTCTCAATGCTTTGCTTCGCTTTTTTATCCAA
>JAEWPN010000160.1 GCA_023399455.1 Bacillota bacterium | reverse complement strand
TTCCCACGGGGCTTGTTTCGGTGACTCTATTCGAAGTATTGTCCTTTTATTTTTCAAAAAAAAGACAGATTGGTACTTTAGGAGAAGTTATATTTTTTAAAAATTACATTTTACGGAAACTCAAGATGAATCTTTATTAATCTACGCTTTTTAGTGCCTCTACCATGTTGATCCTGTTAAGAGCGCGGTTAGTCATCAGGTTCACGGCCAGGGCAAAGCAGAATGTGATGGCGGAAGATATCAGATAGCTCGAAGGTTCCACATGTACGGCAAAGAATACCGAGGGAAGTTGGAGCACGCTGGTAAGAAGTCCGCTCAAAAATCTGCCTAACGGCAAGCCGCCCAAAATTCCTATTAAAGTTAAGATCAACGTTTCCTTATGCACATACTGATGCACCTCGTTATCGTAAAAGCCTAATACCTTAATAGTAGCAAGCTCTCTGACACGCTCGGAGATGTTGGTGTTGGATAAGGTAAATAATACCACAAAGGCAAGGCCTCCGGCCATGACGATGAGCAGCAGGACAACCGCGTTAATCAAATCAAAGCCGAAATCCTCTTTTAGGCCGTCGGTGCTTGCAGCGGTAAGTATTTCATCGCTGTTCCTGAGTGACTGGACATATTCCTCATGATCGGTGCACGCTTCCGATAGATGTACGAGCACGCCGTTGGGCGCATATTTTTCAAATAGTGTCTCATAGTAGGACTGGGTCATATATATGTTGTTGCCTAAGTAATTCTTTGCAATATCGGCGATAACGGCCTCTTTTTCCTCTAATTGAAGATTCTGGAGGGAAACGGTATCTCCCTCGCTTAAGTCCAAGATCTGTGCGGCGTTCTGAGTAACATATATGCCGTCGCTGCCTATGGAAATGGGCACAGAGTCCGGACTTTGTACGTGAATATAATCTTCGATGGAGGTATCGTCCGGAATTACCATTAACTGGACCTTTTCCGCTTCCTTTGCTGAATTAAGCAGCTTGATGCTGTCGATTTGCAGATTCAGGTAATCGGTTACGTTCTCATCTCCTGAAAGCTTTTGTATGAGAAAATCGTTATCCTCTGAATCCACTACCGCCATTAAATCGTAGCAGTAGATTTCTTCATACTGTTCCGGTGCCAGGTTTACGATGGTATCTTTAAGTGCGAAACCGCAAAGAACGAGGGCGGTACAGCCCATAATGCCTCCTACCGTCATAAACAAGCGCTTTTTAAAGCGGAACAGGTTGCGGACAGTGACTTTATTCAGGAATTTGAAACGGTTCCAGATAAAGGGCAGCCGCTCCAGAAAAACGCGGGAGCCTGCTCTGGGAGCCTTGGGTCTCATGAGCGTTGCGGGTGTCTGGTTAAGCTCACTATGGCAGGCGAGTGCGGTCGCCGCCGCGATTCCTATTAAAAATAATAGCACACCGCCTATGCCGTAAAGCATGTCGAAACGCAGATAATATTCAGGAAGATTATAAAGCGTTTTTAGAATATACAGTAAAAACTTCGGAAGCAGAATAAATCCTGCTAAATCTCCCAAGATTCCTCCGAACAAGCAGGCGAGCAGGGCGAAAAGAAGATATTTCCAATAAACGGCGGCGTTCTTGAAGCCCAATGCCTGATAGGTTCCTACCAACCCCCGTTCCTCCTCTACCATGCGCGTCATAGTGGTAAGGCTCATGAGAACAGCCACTAATATAAAGATAATAGGAAATACGTTTCCTACCGCTTCTATGGAAGACATATCGTTATGAAGGCTGGAATAGCTGTCCAGAGAGATACGGTCCTGAACATACCACTGGGTCATGTCGATATCATCGAGCTCTGCATAGGCGTCGGTGATTTTTTCTTTGGCCTCCGTTTTTTTGTCGGTATATTCCTGCTCCTTTTCAAGGAGCTTCGTTTCACCTTCCGCGAGGTCCAGTTTTCCTTCCTCCAACTCTTCCTTTGCGTCGGCAATTTTCTTTTTTGCATCCGATTCTTCTGCATTAAGTGTCGCCTCACCGTCAGCCAATTCTGCTTTTGCAGATTCTATTTTATTCCTGCCGTCCTGAAGCTCTGCTTTTTTTTCTTCGATGGTCTTACGGCCTTCTGCTATCTGGGCCTCCGCTCCGGCTAGCTGGGATGCAATTCCATTCAAATGCTGTCTGGTGCTTTCTCTTGCTTGTTCGAAAGCGGCTTTTTGAGTGTCCAAGGCTTGCTGGCCTCCGTTTATTTTAGCCATGCCGAGAGCTGCCTGCACACCGGAAGCGGGCAGTGCATTCAGCTGCTCCGTCTGAGTCTGCATCTGTCCGATCGCAGCAATAAGCTGCGCAGCCTCAGCTGCTTTTGTGTCTCTCTCGGCTGTTAAGTCTGCGATGATCTGTTCGTCGAGACCTTGATCTGCGGCATCTGCAATTCTCTGGTTTAAATTTTCTATATATACGTTGATATCGTTTATCGATTCCTGCAGCTGTACAATTTGTGCGGTCAGTCCGGCATTCATAGTATCTGTATGGGTTTGCAGCGCACTGAGGAGAGCAGCGCTTTCGACAGCAGTGCTCTGTGCGATATCAGCGTCTTGTGCACCGGCGGCAGCCAAGGCAGCCGCTGCGTCAACAAGAGCATTCCATTCGTTTTCAGGCCAAGCGTCTCCGAAGGGGGCTTTTATTTGTTCCAGGCCGGCTTCCAGCTGCATGCGGGATTCATCCAATTGATTCTGGGCGCTGCTAAGCTGCTCGTCAGCCTCTGCGAATTTGTCTTCTGCCTGTCTGCGGCCGTCGGCCAGCTCCTGCTTCCCGTCTTCGACTTGTTTGGCGTTGGCATTCAGCTGCGCTTCGCCTTGAGCCAACTGTGCCTCACCGTCTAAAAGCTCTGCTTCGGAATCGGCCAGTTCCTGCTTTCCGTCTAAAAGCTCTGCCCTGGCGTCCGCAATTTTCTTTAGAGCGTCCGCTTCTTCCCGGGAGAGAGTGTTTTCACCGTCCGCTAGCTCTTGCTTTCCATCGTTGATATCGTTCCAGGCATCCGCAAATTTTTCATCCGCCTCTGCAAATTTTTCATTCATGGTATCTTCGGCATCTTCGATTTTATCACGGGCCTCTGATACGACGGAATTGTAGCGTGCCAGTTCCCGCTGTTCCTTGATACGGCCTTCAATATTGTTGATAACGGACTGGATTGCGTTTTCATATTCGTCGGAATTGCTGTCCATTCCGATCGTTTCGGACAGAGTAAGATAAACAGCGGTGAAGATATCGATGTCAGCGTCGGCCGGAATAATGAAAAAAGTATAGTCTGCGGACATGGCAGAACGGTATACCGTTCCGAAGCCTTCGCTCTGGATATTCATGGGGTCGATGACTATGCCGGTAATTGTATAGGTGTTATGGGCAAAGACAGGGGTATCTTCCTCTTCTTCTAAATCCATATCCATGTCTTCATCCACATCGAAGTCGACGTCGGAGATGGGATCTTCGCCGGTAGAATCCTCGATATCATCAGAAGCTGCATTATTTTCAGCGATTTCAACGCTATCTTCATCAGAGGATTCTATATCATCTTCTTCCTCAGAATCTTCCGCAATAGTAATGGTATCTCCAATAGATTTCCCGGAAGCATCTATATATTTCTGTGTAACGGCGATTTCGCCGGAATTTGCAGGAAGCTTTCCCTCCAGCAAATAAGGTGTGTTCATCCCGTTTTCGCTGAGAACTGTCATCTCGGCGCTTTTCGATATTTCCTCCACATAGGTGTTGACCGTTTTGCTGTATCCGCCTTCAGCGAGCGCTACGCCATCCACCTTCTCGAGTGCATCTACATCCTCTTCGGAGAGTCCCAGTGTGGATACGATGCGAATATCAAAAAGATTCTGTCTGTCGAAAAATTTGTCCGCGGAGTAATACATATCCTGACAAGACGCATAAATGCCCGTCAGCATCGTTACCCCAAGCATGGTAATAATAAGAATGGATAAAAAGCGTTTCCAGTTCTTTTTCATGGAACGCCAGGTGTCTTTCTTGTAGGAACGATTCATGACTTCACCACTCAATCTGCTCGATGGGCATAGGATGCTCATTTTGCACCGTCTTTACCACCGTACCGTTTTTAAAGTGAATTACCCGGTCCGCCATGGGAGCCAGGGAAGAATTGTGCGTGATAAGGAGAACTGTGATTTTTTCCTTTCGGCAGGTATCCTGAAGCAGTTGTAAAATTTGCTTTCCGGTATTGTAATCCAACGCGCCGGTAGGCTCGTCGCATAAAAGAAGTTTGGGATTTTTGGCAATTGCACGGGCGATGGACACACGCTGCTGTTCCCCACCTGAAAGCTGTGCGGGAAAATTATTCTTGCGATCTGTAAGCCCTACTTTATCGAGAGTCTCGGAAGCGTTCAAGGAATTCGGACAAATCTGTGATGCAAGCTCCACATTTTCCAGTGCTGTCAAATTAGGCATCAGATTATAGAATTGGAACACAAAGCCGATGTCTGCGCGCCGATAGCCTACCAATTGCTTTTTGGTATAGGCGGCAATATTTTCTCCGTCCACGATGACATCGCCTGAGGAGGTCGTGTCCATACCTCCTAATATATTAAGAGCCGTCGTTTTGCCGGCGCCCGAAGCGCCTAAAATGACGGCTAGTTCTCCTTTATCCACAGAAAAGCTCGCGTCGCTCAATGCCCGGATCTTGACATCGTCAGCCGCGTATTCTTTAATAACATGATTAAATTCTATATATGCCATGCGTCCTCCATTTCAATTTTTGCATATCCGCTGTATTTGACTTTTCCCCCAAAGTTATTTATGATAGAGTCATTATATAAACACTGTGTTGATTTTGCAACCGACAGTTGATTTCGGGACGATGATTTTGCAACAAAACAATATAAAAGTGTTGATTTCACAATCAAGTTATATAAAAATGTCGGTTTAAATTTAAAATTTAAGTTTTTTGGGGTATGCATGGGAAGAAGCGGCTTAACGAGCCGGGGTAGTGGCAGAGATATTGACCGCGGGGAAGGAGTACATTTATGAAAAAAATGAAACAAGGCAGGAAAACGCGATATACGCAAATGGTTTTGCAAGACAGTCTGGTGGAGCTTATGAAGCAGAAGCCCATCGCGAAAATAACGATTAAGGAGTTGTGTGAAAATGCGGATATTAACCGCACTACTTTTTATGCGCATTATACCGACCAGTACGATCTGCTCCAAAAGATGGAGGAAGAATGTCTTTCCTATGCAAGAGAGGCTATCTCCAACCTTATCGGGGAAAAGGACCAGGATGTGATGATGAAGCTTTTAGAGGAGATATTTCAGTATTTTATCGACAACAGAAATCATATTCAGGTGCTCATGAGCGAACAGGGAGATATCAATTTTCAAAAGCAGCTTTTTGCAATGATTTATGAGTTTTGCGGCATAGCTCCGGACTCCGGCAAAAATGCCGGTATGGGAACGAAAGAGTTCTATTTTGTCTTCGTTGTGTCCGGGAGCGTGGGCCTGATTCAGCATTGGCTGAAGGACGATGCCATGAAGTCGGCCAGGGAAATGGCCGAAATCATATACAATGTGGCGGGCTTAGTCAGATAGCGGGCGGATTATTCATTTAAATAGATATTTACCCTATTCTCTATAATATCGGTTACTTCGTTTACCGTTTTCTGTCCGGTAAAATAAGCTGGTACTTCATCCATAACTATGCTTACTAAGGGAGAAACATTCCGTCTGATGATTACAGAGCCATCGATAAGCGCTCTAATGATTTTAATATCCTCTTCTCTTGCCGCATATATTTCAACTACCCTATTTTCCATATCATCAAAATAGGATATTACCGGAACCTCCCTCTCATTTCCTTCACCGTCCAAATAAGTATCAATTTTCATAGAGGCTTCCAATTGTCTGTTCAATATTTTATTGCAGGTTGAGAACTTCCAGCTTGGGGTTATGGTTCCTTGCAGTTCATCCGTAAAATGACTTTCTATAAATTCCCAAGCCTTTTCTTTATAACTGCTTTTGGCATTGATAGCAAAGCAATTATCTGGTATGATTACCGCTCCGTTACCCGCCGCCCCCGGATAGCCGGCGAATATAGTATCATCGCCCCATACATAGCTACTATATAAGTATTCTTTAACATCGGAAAACGAATTTGGTTCAAATAACATTTGCCCTTGTCTGCGAACAGAAGTATCGCTAGTATAGAAGACCTCTGAGGGCATGCGGCCCGCAAGCTCAATATATTGCTGAAGTCTTGCTTTATCTAAGCGGAGATTCTCCTTGGACGTACCAATATCCATACCATAGGAAATGCAAAGCTGAAGCATCATCTCCTTGCTTATAGGCGTTTTCTCAAGCAGATAAGGATTGTTGTCCAAAATATTCATGATATCATCGGTAGACCATACCCTTTTGTCTGCCACCCATTTTTCTTTCGTTACTAATGTATCGATAGTAAAGTTTGTCGGCAGCATATATAATTGACCATTATTTAAAAGCGATTCGTAAACAGAGTTTACCATATCTTCCTTATGAAGCACATCGCTTTTCTCCATATAGGGAACCAAATTATCCAGCACTCCTTTGGATCCTAGCACCCAATCGTCGATGTAGAGCGAATCCAGCAATAGAATATCCGGCCCCTTTCCCGCGATTAAGTCATAATAAAGATTATTTACCGATGTATCATTATCCTGTTCCCAGTAATCGACTATGGTGATTCTATATTCGGGGTTACTATTATTGAACTGCACCACGGCATTGCGTGTCTCTGCTTTCTCATGGAAGCATCCGAGCAGAAGCTCTGTCTTTTGTTTTATCGACTCTTCCGATTGCCATGAAATATTCCGAATGCTTTCCTCTTGAAGAACGAGGCAATTAAGACGATTGTCCGCATCATAATATATCTTGCCTATCTTATCTCCAACTATTCCATAATCCGACCATTGCAACATAACCCTGATGTTACCCGTAGAGACAGAATAGGAAAACAACTGGGAATCTGTGCGGTATAATATATCACCATTAGAATTTGAAATAAAGTCAAAATAAACATCCTGAAGAATTCCAGGGATACTTCTCATTTCTTTTGTCTGTACATCCCAAATGCCTATCTCGCTTTGTCCGTTTATAAACTGCTGTACAATGGCAGAACCATCCTCAAGAAAGCAGACATCGTAAAACGATTCATCCGCCCACCTTTTTTCGTCCAATACTTCCCCGTCAAGATTCATAAAGCAGTAAGCGAATTTAGAGTATATCAATATATTGTCATCTTCATTTGCAGTTATCTTCCATTCATAGCAATCATCTTCATCACCGCCATGAAATTCATTCATCCACTTAATTGTTTTTTCGGTACCATCTAAATTAATTTTTTTGACATAGATATTTTCATTATTACCGTCAACCTCCAGTATCAGAAAAAAAGCAACTTCCTTTGATGATAGCGCAAAATCCAATACATCGACCGTTTCTAAATCGAAAGAACAAAATGAGGATGGCACGTTATTACTGTCCGTCTTTAAAAAATAAAAATTCTCCCGATTTTTATCCATTGTAGAATATAATATGTTTCCATTATTCGCATCTATTCTACTATAGTATTCATTACCCGCAATAGAAATATTTTTACTATCAATGCTTATCAGTTCGGAAGAGCCCTTCCTTTCTGCAACATCCTTATTTATTTCTTTATTGCCGCATGATACGAACAGCGGCAATATGAGAACCATTATAAAAACAACAAGACTTTTTTTATATTTCATACATTCTCCCCATTATAATTTATAGAAGGACAACATAGCCTCCCTGCATCTGCAAAGAGGCCATATATATTGATTTAACCAACACTTATTAAGGTAACCGCCCTATTCCCATTTGTCCATCCGCTCATGCTTGAATTTCCTATCCCTCTAAAAACATCAATTCTATAACCATTAATAGCATTACCGCCATCTTCTGCTCTTCGACTCCCAACATTTGTAATTTGCACTGTTGCACGCTTCCAAATGCCTCCCACTTTGGCTCTTGGTATGAAATAGGGATCAACAGCAATTGTTGTGCCTGCGGTGGGGGTGGTTCCGGTTGCTGTCATTGGGGAACTATAAGAATATGTATCTGATCCTATATACTTGATGTATTTACCATTATCAGCTTTTCCAGAACCGTTAAGTTTTACTGCTGCTAAAAATCTTCCTCTAAAGGTGCTATCGGTTATCCCTGATGCATTTATCTTAGCATCACTATAATCACTTTCTAAAGCAATATTGTAACCTGTGCAGTAAAAGCTATTTTGATAGTCACAACGTAAGTTTGGTGTTTGAGTAATGGTATTCGAATTCGTAGAGCCCATTCTACAATATAAAGAAAATGTCTTCGGACCACGAATATCAAGATCTAAGTAGCCGTTACCCGAACTGTCAAAAGCAGTAGTCTTACTACCTTTAACTGGACCGGTATACGAAAAAGCAGAGAGAGGTGTATTGGTCACTTTCTGATTGTTATACCTTATAGCTGTAACCTTATATCTAAATCGGTATAGAACTTCTGCGTTATTGACTAAACTTTCTTTGAACGGTGTAGTCGGAATAATTTGGGTACTGACTGGAGTAATTGTAATGGATCGAACATCAGACGGCAATGCATTTACAGAAACCGAATTCATTTCATCATAATATAGATTTTCTTCCTGAATGGCGGCGTCCTCTGCAAAAGCAGTAATACTAGTTGACATTAACGATACAATAATCGGAACTAAAAACAATTTTCTTTTCATATAACATTTCCCCTTTCTGTTAATTATGAGTAATCAAGCTTTATATTCTATAATTAGACTGTTATTAGATGCTATGTCCCCTTATATTCCAATAAAACTTTTATTCATAATAACAAATATTCTTAATATTATACATTTTCGAGCATAAACGTCAAATATTATGCATTAAATGTAGAAATTATCTTTCTTTATTATGTTAGAGAATTAGATACCCAAGGTGTGATGATGAAGCTGTTAGAGGAGGTGCTCATGAGCGAACAGGGAGATATTAATTTTCAAAAGCAGCTCTTTGCAATGATTTATGAGTTCTGCGGCATAGCTCCGGACTCCGGCAAAAATGCCGGCATGGGAACGAAAGAGTTCTATTTTGTCTTCGTTGTGTCCGGGAGCGTGGGCCTGATTCAGCATTGGCTGAAGGACGATGCCATGAAGTCGGCCGGGGAAATGGCCGAAATCATATACAATGTGGCGGGCTTAGTCAGGTAACTCACAGTCATTTCACCACATGAATCGCCTTACCGCAGCTTTTAATTACAGCTTTATACCAAAGAGCGGAATCTTTAAGTGTCCGTTTCTGCGTGGTGTAGTCCACGTGGATGAGTCCGAATCTTTCCGTATACCCGTTGGACCATTCATAGTTATCGAGGAGCGACCATGCGAAATAGCCAAGGATGGGAATTCCTGCATCTATGGCTTTTTCCAGCTCCAATAAATAGCGCTGGAGAAAATCGATCCGAAGAGGATCGTGCACTTTTCCGTCAAGACTTACCCAATCCGCCATAGAAGCTCCGTTTTCCGTAATGATGATCGGTACCCGGTATCTTTCATATATAAACTCCGGCATATATCTGAGAATACGGGGGGTTACTTCCCACTTGAACGCCGTTAAGTCCGCACCCAGGTGATGAGGTGTACGCTGCGGCTCTCCGTCACTTCCGCATTGTATTTCCTGTCCCGTATAGAAGTTGCAGCCTAAGAAATCCAATGGCTGTGATATCAGCTCCATATCGCCCGGAGCGATCATTTCTTTTGGAAAATCGTCTCCGAAGACTTCCACAACATCTTTTGGATATTCTCCTTTAAAAACAGGATCAAGCCATAAAGCGCTGCACCAGAAATTGCGCTCTTTGCAGGCAAAAGCTGCTTTCCCGGCTGCTGCGATATCTTCCTTATTATCTGTTGCAGGATAGAAAGCAGAAGGATTGGGGGCCATGCCTACGAAAGGCTTCTTTTTTGCATATTCGCGAATAACTTTAACTGCCTTACCATGGGCTTTCAATAGGTTATGGATGAGCTGAAAGGCCTGTCTGTCCGTCACCCGCAGCTTCGGAGCGCATTCTCCGTCTATGTGTCCGATAACGATGTGGCATTGAGGTTCGTTCAAAGTCATCCAATAGCTCACGCGGTCGGAAAAGCGCTCCACGGCCACACGAACATATTCCGCAAATATATCCGGCAAAGCGGGATTCGCCCAGCCGCCGATATCTTGCAGTGCCTGCGGAAAGTCCCAGTGAAACAGCGTAACGCAAGGCTCAATACCGGCTGCCAGCAATTCATCGATCAAGCGGTTATAAAAGGCGATTCCCTGCTCGTTAACCTTCCCTCTGCCCTCCGGCAGTATCCGGCTCCAACTGATGGAGAATCGATATGCTTTGAGACCCATCTTCTTCATAAGCGCCACATCTTCTTTATACCGGTGATAATGGTCGCAAGCGATTTCCCCGTTTTCTTTGTTTAAAATATTTGTTTTCTTTCTTAGGGAATCATACCTCGTGTCATGGTCATAAGTATCCCAGATAGAAGGTCCCCGTCCGTCCTCTGCAGAAGCCCCCTCTATCTGATAAGCCGCAGTAGCGGCTCCCCACATAAAATTTTTAGGAAATGTCATAATCTTTCCGGCAAGTGCCGTCCTCCTTTTTCTTATTTGTCATCCTTTTACTGCTCCGATAACGATGCCCTTTACAAAATACTTCTGGAAAAATGGATAGATTAAAAGTACCGGTAATGCCCCGACCACCGCCACCGCCATACGTATGGAAGTAGAAGGCATCTGCATAGTGGTCGCTCCTGAGGAGGAGGCGTTCTTTATCATCTCCACATTATCCAGCATTTTCTTTAACAATACCTGAATGCTGAAGTATTTATCATTAGTAACATAATAAAGACCATTCAGCCAGTCGTTCCAGTAGCTTAGACCTATAAGCAAGGTCAGGGTAGCAATAATGGGCTTGGACATGGGAAGCACTATTTGCAGCAAGATCCGAAATTCTCCGGCTCCGTCCGCTTTTGCCGCCTCTATGACCTCCTCCGGGATGTTGGTCGTTAAATAAGAGCGCATCATAATTACGTTGAATGCATTTAACAGCAGGCCCGGCACAATCAGCGCCCATAAAGTGTTCTTTATGTGAAAGGTCTGAGTCCACATGATATAGGTCGGTACAAGACCGCCGTTAAACAGCATGGTAAAAAATATAAAAAAAGCAAAAATGTTTCTTCCCGGCATACTTTTTCTCGACAACGGATAAGCGAACAGCGTTGTAAGAACGAGGCTTGTAAGGGTCCCCAAAAAGGTTACCAGAATCGATATCCCATATCCTCTGAAAATGGATTTGGAGCCGAAAACCAAATACTTGTAGGCTGACAAATCGAAGACTTTCGGGAAAAAGGAATATCCGTATTTTACCAGTGTACCGTCCGCCGTCAAGGAAGAGCTGATGAGCAGAAGAAAGGGAAGGACACAGGCAAGGCATAAAATTACCATAACAGTATTTACAGCATATTGAAATCCCCTATCATGATTAACCATATCTTTTTCCTCCTAAAACAGTGCGTTTTCTTTACTTATTTTTCTGACTACATAGTTAGCAGTCAATACCAGAATAAAGCCTACAAGCGATTGATATAGGCCCGCCGCCGCCGACATGCCAATATTATTCGTTTGAGTCAGACCCCGGTATACATATGTATCTATCGTATTGGTTACATCGATCAGGGAACCGCTGTTCATGGGTACTTGGTAAAAGAGTCCGAAGTCAGAATAGAAGATTCTGCCGATTGCCATTAAAGTCAGCGTAATAATCGTTGTTTTCAGCCCCGGCAGAGTTATATATTTCACCTGCTGCCATCTGCTTGCTCCGTCGATCATGGCGGCTTCATAATAACCTTTGTCGATACCGATTAAAGTAGCGTAATAAATAATACAGTTATAACCAAAGCCTTTCCATAAATTGACTAATATCAATATAAAGGGCCAGTATTTTTCTTCGGAATACCAGGATATGATATCAAGGCCCAAGGGTTTTAATATGGAATTGTTGATAAAGCCGTTCTGTGTATTTAAAAAGCCGTATACTACATAGCTGACTACTACCGTAGAAATTAAATAGGGTATGAGTATCAAAGTCTGATATGTCTTTTTGGCCTTTTCATTTCTTATTTCATTTAGCAGTATTGCAATGAGGATGGCAACTACTGTTCCGAGTATGATAAAAACGGCATTGTAACCGAGGGTATTTCTTGTTATCGTCCATGCGTCTTTAGTTTTAAAAAGGAACTCGAAGTTCTTAAAGCCTATATTCGGACTGTCATATACGCCCTTTTTAAGATCATACTTTTTAAAGGCTAATACGATACCCGACATTGGGATATAATTATTGATGAACAGATAAATAATTCCCGGCAGCATCATGAGATACAGGGGTAAAAATTTCTTGATTTTTTTCCATTCTATTTTTTTGCGCTTTGTTGTTTGCATATGATTTTGTACCTCTTATATTGGATTTTCGAACAGACGAAGAGGATGTCCCCTCCATAAGTTTGAAAACTTATGTAATTTTGGAACACCCTCATCCGTTTTTTCTATCCTATTCTTACTTTTCAGCCAGCCAGGCATCGAACTGTGCTTGTTTCTCTGCAATAATCGTATCGATTCCCGCCGCCTTCAATTCCTGTGTCATCTCAGGAATCGCTTCGTCAGGGTTTAAGCATCCTGTAATCAATCCGTTCTGATATTTTGCTACTATATTGTTGCATGCGGTTACTTCGTTCAATACATTTTCATTATTGAAAAGGAAGCCCTTTGCCGGTGAAGAGTGTGCGGAAGCGTTGAATTCTCCAAGCTGATTCCATACATCCGCATCGTCGCCTTCCCAAACGTATGTAATCTGCTCGTTAGGCCATGCCCATCCGACGACGGAATAGTCGGTAGTGGAAGAGTCGATGCCATCCGCATAATTGATGATCTTATTCGATTCATCTACAATTTTGTAGTTCTTGCCTTCGATACCGTTAATTAAGAGGTTAGCTACATCTGAGTTCGTATACATCAGGTTCAACATTTGCATAGCTTTGTCGGGTTGTTCGCTGTTTCCGGCAATAGCCCAGCAAGCGTTAACCATAGAAGTAGTGGAATGAGCTGCATAAAGCTCTACGGCAGCCATTTCTACACCGCATTTTCTCGTTTCCTCAGCCTCAAATCCAGCTTTGATAGGCGTAAAGGTACCGAAACCTACGCCGGAACTGATATAGGTAGCATAGCTTTCATCTGTGTTAGCGCCGTCGGGCATCATTAAGCCCTCCTGCACCCAGCGGTACATCATATCACAATATTCTTTGAAGCTTTCCGTTTCGTATAAATTAACGACCTGGGTGCTGTCCTCCAGACAATTTTCCAGGACACCGAGGCTGTCACTCATAACATCTGCGGACCATGTAGGAAAATTCATGCTGCCGCCGTTGGGAACGCAGGGATACATGTCGGGATATGCTTCTTTTACCTTTTGTAAAGCAACCTCGAGTTCTTCGAAGGTGATCGGGCTGCTGTAATCGATGCCCAGCTCGTCCGCAATCGCTTTGTTCATTTCAAAGCCTCTTGCCTGAGCTTTATCCTTATTCATGGGAACACCGTAGATACTTCCGTTTACTGTAGTACAAGCCCAGTCATCCTCGGAAATAGAAGACTGCATGTCCGGTGCGTATTGTGCCAGAAGGTCATCCATAGCTACAATTTCATTACTTGCTACCATACTGGATAGAGTTACCTCCCATGGAAATGCGTAGAATAAATCCAGCTTTTCACCGGATGTAAGAGCCAGATTCAGCTGCTCGGAGGTAACTCCGCGAACCAGCTCCACATTACAGTTGATCAAGTCTCTGGTAATCTCGCTTACCTTTTCGGATACTTCGGCACAAGCCTCTGTGCTGGCTTCATAGGGTGCATAGATAGTCACCGTATAAAGATCCTCACTGCTGCCTGCAGCAGCATTTTCTGTTCCTGCAGATGCTTCCTGCGCATTATCTGACGTTTGTCCTGCCGATGTGTCGGTGCCTGCGGCCGAACCGCATCCGGCGAGGGCTGTGCAGAGCATTGCCGTAGTTAATAATACGGATAATACTTTTTTTGCTTTCATAACAAGCCTCCTTTGTTTGATACCTTCATTATAGAAAAGTATATTTCATACAGCCACCTTGCTTGTGTCTTGTTAATATTAAAAAAGTGATATTTTTTCTGCGGGGATGATAAAAAAGTAACATTTTCAGGCAAGAAATGTTACTTTTTTACCTCATTTTCCCGTTTACCTCTCTGTCCTCTAACGGGGAAAGTCCATTCATTTTCTTATAGACCTGGGCAAAATATGAGAAATTATTGTAGCCAACCTTCATGGTTATCACGCTGATGGGAAGATTGGTGCTTCGCACCAGATCCTTTGCAAGTTCCATTTTTTCGCTCATGATGTATTCCTTTAAGGACATACCCGTTTCGCTCTTAAAGAGCCGGGAAACATAGTTGGGATTCAGATGTACGAGCTCCGCAATATCTGTACGCTTGATGTCCATTTCCATATTGCTGCGGATGTATTGCCGGATGGAATCTATCTGGGATTTCTGCTTTTCGTCGGACATGCTCATTTCGTTTAAGTAAGCCATAATGTATTTTATGAACCATTTCATGTCTTCCAGAGAGCTGTAAGCACTTAAGGCTCTTTCACGCTGCTCCTCTTCATCGAACATTTCGGAGAGGGTCTTTCCGTATTTGGCAGCAGCCTGATAAACCAGACTTAGGAAATCCTGATAAAAACATTTCAATATCTCTGAGCTGATTACTTTTTTCTCCGCCATTTTTTCTATGATTTCCAAAACATCATCACAGATTTTTTCATACAATTCGTTTTGCAGTAAGGGTTCTATGGCTGCAAAGTATTTTCTCACCTGTTCGTAGCCGGCCGGACTATTCTTTATTTCATCTGCATCCATAATGGTATTGCCCTTTGTCACATCCTTCTGCTTAACCGTCTCTAACTGTTCGACAGCAACTCTTATATGAGAGAGTTCTTCGCATCCCGCAATGTAGCCCCTAACGGTACAGCCGTAATATTCTCTGTAAAGCTCTATAAAATGTGCAAGCTGCTGCAGCACGATTTCTTTTTCGATGGAGCGGGATTCCTTTCTGAAAAAATAAATGATATATTCATTCCTATCCCTGGCATACAGCAGCACACCGTATCCGTAATTATAGAAAAGCTCCTCCAGAATATTGGTTATGGCATATTTTAACAAATCGCTGTCCCATTCTTTCATCTGGGTATTTTCTTCTTGTATCTGAAGCCATACCACATAGGACTTCTCATCCTCTGCGAGAGGAATATTCAGATTTTTCAAGTCGTTCAAAGCCTGTTTCTGCAAGTCGCCCGTTTCCAAAAACATCCTTTGCAAAACAGCATCCAGCAGAATATCCCTGCGTTTTTGGAAAAGGTCGCTGCAATAAGCCATTTCTTCTTTTTTTCTTCTAATTTGTATTTTTCCGATGAGCTTCTCTACCGCCTTTTCGATTTCTTCATATCTTGCCGGCTGCAGAATATAATCGAAGCTTCCAAGCTGAATAGCCTCCTTGGCATATATGAAATCCGCATGTGCCGTTAAAAAGATACATTCGATATCGTATTCGTTTCTTCTGACCCAGGAAAAAAGACTTAAACCGTTCTCTACGGGCATTTCTATATCGCAGAGAATGATATCCACTTTCTGGGATTTGATAATTTCTTTCGCTTCGTTAGCGCTGTAAGCCTTAAGGACTTTTTGTATCCCGGTTTTTTTCCAATCGATACCGAATATCAGTCCGCTGACTACGCTGATTTGGTCGTCGATAATTAAAATGGTCATTTTCCTGCCTCCCGTTCTATCGGTATATATAGCTCTACACATGCACCGTTAGAATTGCTGCAAAGAATGGTTCCTTCTTTGCCGTAAAACATTTCAAAGCGCTTTTCGATATTCTTGATTCCTATATGTTCTTTCCCGTCTGCTTCGTAATCTTCCCCGAAAAGGTTGGGAAGTTCTTCTCCGAAGCCGGGACCGTTGTCCAGAATGGTAATGCAGACATAGGAGTTTTTTTCTCCCGTAAGTGTTGTGGCACGTATGGAAAGCATCAGCTTTTTATCTGACTGAGCGCCATGCTTTACAGAGTTTTCTATAAATGTAATGATCGATAAAGGAGGAATAAGAAATTCTAACAGCCCCTCATCGATATCTATACGGCATTCCGGAGGCTCGGACTGACACATCTGCTGTAATGCTACATAGTTCTTAACGCCCTCTATTTCCTCTCCCAGCGTGATGAAAGCCGGATTGCTCTTGAACATGCTGCGCAGATACTTAGACAAGATGATAATCATTTCCTGTATCTTTTCAAAGTCCTTTTGTTCAGCCAAGGCATATATGTTTTTGAGACAATTTAGGAAAAAGTGAGGCCTGATTTGTATTTGCAGATATTGCATCTGTACGTTCTTAAGCTGGATCTCCCTCTCATAGGCGTTGATTTTCAGCTCGTTGATCTTATCTACCATAACATTGAAGCTGTTTTTCATCTGGAGAAATTCTTCGATATGGTATTCCTCTTCCATTCGGGCATCTGTCTGCCCTTCTCCTATGGACTTCATGGTTGCAATGAGCGTTTCCAAAGGATCAAAAAGCTTCCTTCTCATGTAGAAGAAGCCGAAAGGGATTGCCAGCGCGATGATCAGGGTCAATACCAGCAGCAATATTTGTACATAATCCAGATATTGGAAGGCCCCTTTATAAGGGCTTATATAATATTGCATAATGCCGGCATAGGGAAAATCCTTTTCCACCAGCATATATTTTTCACCGTTTGCATAAGCAATATAATAGTTTTTGTTCGTCCGCTCCAAAGGAATCTGATGTTCCTCCATGAAGGCGTTCATGGTCAAGGGCACGTTGTCCTCTCTGGCATAGACCAGATAACCGTCCAGAGTTTCATCCTTTTCATGCTGGGGCGTGGTTATAAGGGAAAAGTCCAGCACGATTACCGCATAATTATGATTATTTTTCAGGATCCGGAGCAAGTAATTTCTTCCCTCCAGCTGTATCAACTGCCAGCCCTTTTTATTGCACTGCGCATCATTAAGGATCTGAGAAGAAATCGTTTCTTCCAGCTCCTTTTTCTCGAAATAGGTGTAATTTCCTGATTCCGCATAGACCATTCTGAAAATGCCGTTGTAAGGAGAATTAATGCCCAAAGCACCTAACCCCGCTAACTGTGAATTTACCATTGCGCGATAATCCGCGGCTATTGCATCGCAGCACAAATAAGCCTCCAGATAGCTGGTGGCATAATTCAGCTGTAACATATCCGCGTCGTTGGCCAATAGGTTAGCCATGGAATAACTGATATATTCGATATCCTTTGCCACAGGCTTCTCATAAATAGATAAAATATCCAAATTATTGGAGGCGACCTGATTGTTCAGGATACGCAGCGTATATACGTTGTAGGCGAATAATACGGATAAAAGCGGCACGATAATCAAGAACATCCATAATAATATTTTTGATTGCAGCTTACTCATATCTGACCTCCATTTTAAAGGGGAATTTGGCTGTGAACAGTAGCAGCAAAATGACTATGTCTTATCGTAACATAGTCATCCCCTTGAATATACGTTATTTATATGGTAATTACCGGAAGCTTCTACGGTCTGACCGCCGTTCCGTCCGGCAGGCGGCTGTAGAGCCAGCTGAAATCCATAGAAACAGGTGGATATTTATCCGCGGCTTTCTCATCTATTTCCACACCGATTCCCGGCGCTTCGCTCACATAGGCATAGCCTCTCCTGATTTCGGGGCAGCCCGGAAAGACCTCTCGCTCTTTTTCAGAAAAACCGGCATATTCCTGTATTCCGAAATTAGTGACTGCAGTATCGATATGCATGCCTGCGGCGGCACCTATGGGGGACATGTCATTAGGACCGTGCCACGCTGTCTTCACCTGATAGGCTTCACAGAAATGAGCCAGCTTTATTGCCGGAGTGATACCCCCGATATCGCTTAAATGTACTCTTATAAAATCAATCCAATGATTCTGGACAAGAGCCTTCCAGTCGTTGGGCGCTGTAAAAAGCTCTCCCATGGCAAGAGGTGTTACGGTATGTTCTCTCAATATTTTAAAGCTGTCCGACTGCTCCGGCGAAAGTGCATCCTCCAAAAAGAACAGATGATACGGTTCAAGATCCTTTGCCAGCCGCATGCTTTCTGCCAAAGTAAGCCTCTCATGTACATCGTGCATCAGCTCAAGATCTTCTCCGAAATCGATACGTATTTTTTCAAATAAAGAAATCACGGAACGGGTATATTGCCCCGGATGATAATAGGCGCCTTCAGGAGCGTCATCGGGCTTGCACAGCCATTGGCCCACCTGTCCGGCATTCCCCCCATACAATCCCATATGGCAGCGTATGTAGCGATATCCGTCCTGGATATATTGCCGGATACATTCCTCTACTTCCTCCAGGCAGTTGCCGTCCGCATGGCGGTACAGAGCCACTCCCGTTCTTGTTTTGCCGCCGAGGAGAGCGTACAGAGGCATTCCTGCCAGCTTTCCCTTAATATCCCATAGGGCCTCATCGATGCCGGATATGGCATTGTTCAGAACGGGACCGTTTCTCCAATAGGAGCTGCCCATCATCGTCTGCCATATGTCCTCTATGTTGTGGACCGATTTATTTTTCAGCATCGGCGCCAAATATTCCTCAATAGCCGTTACCACAGCCTTATAGCGCCACGTGAAGGTTGCGCATCCATATCCGCAAAGTCCCGGCTGATTGGTCACCACCTTTACCACTACCAGATTGATATTGTTTGGAGCGGTCACGATGACTTGTATATCTTCAATTTTTACATCATTCATAATCATAACACCTTTCCGCAAATTTCTGCATGATTTTATAAAATATTATATAAAGTAGCGGAAAGGTTTTCTGCTAAAATTGTTACCGTTTTTTGAAAAAATGTGACATTATCCTCTTCCGGGTCGGTAGAATTTAATCAAATAGCCTCTTTTATTTTGCTTCACGATAAACCTATCGTTATATCGATGGCGGGCTAATATTAGAGGAATTTTAGAGGAAGTAAATGCTATAATTGGCGCAACAAACCAAGGGAGGTATTTTAGTATGAAATATAAAATTATTTTACTTTTGACAACAATGACTTTATTGATGGCTTGTACCGGCTGTGGCAAACAGACACGAAGTGAGAGCCTTACGCCAACACAGGAACTAGAGGAACAGCAGGAGCAAGATAGAGATGCTGATGATAAAAAAATTTCTGAGGAGACAGAGAAAGTAAATCCTGCAAATGGTGATGAACTGTTTGAAAGCAGTAATTTAAATGGCGCGGTTGTGGAAATTACTAATAACGGCTGTAAAATTACACCTACATATACGCAGGATGATGTAGCTTATGAAGCAGCACCGGGCTATGAAAATCAAGAAGAACTGATTACCGTTGCCTATGGCGAGGACTGTACATTTCAAGCAGCTTATATTAACCTCCAGACCAATGCTGTAACCTATGATGCGGCAGCAATAAGTGATGTGAAGGAGCAGACAAGTCTGGTAATTTACGGCGAATATGATAGTGACAGTATTCTTCATGCCAGCGTTGTTTATATTTACGAGTGGAACTGATTTGGCGATATTTATCTCAAGTTAAAGGGCAAAAAGGCTTTGGGCGATACATACAATGATTTGTGTGTACCGCCCAACAAAATAGACTGCTTACTTAATAACAAATTGCTCAGTTGACTGCATTCCATTCCATTCATTACCATCAGAACGATAGTACATTCTTTCAACTGTACCATCATTTTTCGTATAGTCAATGACGAAAACCTGTCCGATTTCTATCAACATTGGATAGTTGTTATATGGTAGCACATCATCTGTTTTGGGACTTTCTTTGAAATCCTCGTAAGCATTTTCCAAACGCCAAAACTCACGTTTTACAAAATCTAATCCAAAAGAAGAGATATCCTCCTCACCGAAATATAGTGCTTCATATTCTTTTCCATCCACAAGAAGTGTTTCAGTTCTTAATGGTTCAATATCCAATGCTAACCAGCTAATATCATCGGAATGAATAGCATCGCCATACTTCTCTTTAAGTTGGTTTGCCATACATGGAATAGATTGTGTGCTGTATTCCATAGCATCAAGCCCGACGTGAGCCCCTCCATAAATTCCCATAACGCTCTCGCCTTTGAGATTTTCAAACTCCCGAATAAAGTTTTCAGTCATTTTATTTTCGCGATATACAAAATCATCGTTCTCATAAAATCGTTCACCCTGTTCAATGGCCTCCACGGTCAGCGAATACTGCTCTGAGTCTCCTAAACCATTTGCTTGAAGATATTCTAAAAATCGTTTTCCGGTAGTGTCATATTGATGCCCAACATCCGTACCGTGAAAAACAGTTTCGGGGCATTCATTTTTTATCTTTTGATAAAATTCCTTCTCTGCTGCAGTATTCCCCGCAGTACCTTCCGAGTCGATAAAGATGGAATCCAATATCTCATCGTCGTCCGCTTGCATCCATAGATTCATGAACTCAGCGGTATAGTACGGAAGTTCGACAAATAAATGTCTCATATTTTCATTGTGATAATATTCACGCCACAACTCCAGTTCTTTATTTATTATGCTTCCCACTCCATGCTGTTCTCCATATAAATATATCTGCTCCGAAGTTTCGGGCAAATCAAAATCTGAATTATTTGATGGGTGAGCCGATATGTTATTTTGTGGTGCGTCGGATGAACAAGCAGACAGCATAAGTATTGCAATTATTGAAACAACAAACGCGAAAGACTTTAAATGTTTCATGGAATCACCTTTCCTTTATTTTTGCATTTTATCATGCGAAGACGAACAAAATCAACTCCAAATTTACCGTTGTTTGTGTCAAGGGGCCGGTAGTTGATTGGTCACCATCTTTACCGCTGCCAGATTGATATTGTTTGGAGCTGTCACAATGACTTGTATATCTTCAATTTTTACATCATTCATGATCATAACACCTCTCTGCAAATTTCTGCATGATTGGAAAAAGGCTGATGTGTATTAAAATGTCCGCTATGGACAATTATAGGATGAAATTATATGATAAGGATAAATGAATGTAATTTCAATCGGAGATGCCTATGAGAAAAGAAGAAAGAAACGCGAAAATGACCTTTGATAAAAAGATAGTGCTATTCATAACGAGGGCTTTGATCATATCCACGATGCTGCTTATATTGGTGTCCGGAGTTTCCACTATGATATCGTTGATCAATAAGTCGGCGCAGATGGCAATGAAAGAAGTTGATGCCATGGCAGCCAATACAGAAGATAATTTCATGTACTATTATGATTTAATATGGTCCATTAACTTAAACGACCATATACAGGAATATTTGAAGGAAGAAAGCAATCAGCAGGAGGCGGTAGAAAATGCCTACAGCGTTCTGGACAATATATGCAACATGAACAGAAACGTTAATTTTATATCGATTGTAAAGGGAGAGAATAATGGATTTTTGATAAAAGGGAATTCAATTCCTAACTGGCTGCCCGATTATAAGAAGCAAATAAAAGATGATTACAATAACAGTATTAATATGCGCAACAATGTAATGAGAATGGTCTACTCCAAGACCTACAGTACGAAGGAAGAATACTCGTTAAGTATTTATTACCCGCTTTATTCGAACTCTGTAATCGGGGATAGATTAGGAACCCTGTGCATTAATGTAAGCGACTCCAATCTGCTCCAGCTCATGTCCGATAAAAATACCGGCGGAGAATTTGCAGTAGATACTTATTTTGTCCATAAAGATGGAAGCATTATAGTATCGGCGGACGAAAAGGAGAACGGAAAGAAGTTTGAGGGATTGGATTTTCCTAATATTAAACAGGGGAAAATATCGGGCAATACGGGAATCATCATTTATGAGAAGCTTTCCGGATGGGATTTTTACTATGTGACCCATATCGGCTGGTGGGACTTGGCAAAGGACAGTGTGTGGACCGTATTGATGCTGCTTATATTGCTCCTGGGTCTGCTCGTTCTGTTTATCCGGCTGGCGAGGCAGATGGTGGAAAAAGCCTATGCGCCATGGGGAAATATAGTGACTGCCATGGGAAAGGTATCGGAGGGCGAACTGGAAACTCGAGTTTCCGTCAAGGAAGACGATCCGGATATGAAGGTGGTAGAAAAAGGCTTTAACAGCATGATGGAGCAGATCATAAAGCTGATGGAGCAGATAAAAGAAGAAGAACAGCAAATGAACCAAATTCGTCTAGATGCTCTTCATTCCCAGATACAGCCTCATTTTTTATATAATACGCTGGACTGTATCCACTGGCAGGCTGTTGTAAGCGGGAATCAGGACATATCCAATATGGTAAAGGCTCTTGCCACCTATTACCGCATATGCTTAAGCAAAGGAAAGGATATTATTACGCTGCAGCAGGAGCTGGATTACGTAAAAAATTATTTGTTCATCCAGCGAATGAGATATGGAGAGATTCTAAATTATGAGATAGCAGAAGAGCCGGGATTGGAAAAAGCGGTAATCCCCAAGCTTACATTGCAGCCGTTAGTAGAAAATGCTATTTATCATGGCATAAAATCAATGGAGGGCCGTGAGGGGCATATCGTGATAAGGGTTCGCAGCGTGTCTGCCGATATCGAAATTCTGGTGGAGGATGACGGTGCCGGAATGTCGAAGGAGAGAGTGGAAGAGATAAACGGCATGATAAAGGTATTCGATGAGCAGTTCGGCTATGGAGTGAGAAGCGTAAACCGCAGAATACAACTGTTTTGCGGCGAGGAATATGGCTTGACCTATATGAGAAACGATAAGGGAGGCATTACTGTAAAGATCTTGATTCCTAACACACACCAGAGTCAAATGGCCTGCGGGCAGTCGCCAAAGTCAGATTTACCTGACTTCGCTTTGCTGCCTTCGACGGAATAAAGGAAAGGGTTTTGCCAAATTATGAATGCATTGATAGTGGACGATGAAAAAATGATTAGAATGGGCATCCGGGCAGCAATTCCCTGGAATGCATTGGGAGTTAAAGAAGTATTCACAGCAGCTTCAGGGAAGGAAGCGTTGGAGGTGCTGAGACAGGAAAGCATCGATGTCATGATTACGGATATCCGCATGACAGAGATGACGGGAATCGAGCTGATAAGCGAAGTGAGAGAATTAAAAGAGGATATTCGGATTATCGTGCTGACTGGATATGATGAATTCGACTACGCCAGAGAGTGCCTGCGGATGAGGGTGCAGGACTTCCTGCTTAAGCCGGTGGATGAAGAGGTTCTCATCGACTCCATCAAGAAGCAGATTCAAGCGGTGAAGAGCAGAAGAGAGAAAGAGGAAGAAAGGTTTCATGAAAATAGGATTTCCGGGCTGTCCGAACAAATGTGTCTGGAAACATGGATGAGGGAACTTATTCTGAACAAGGATACAAAAGAGATTGCAGATGAAATATGTAATAAATATCATTACGCTCATGATATCAGGATGCGCATCGCCATATTGATACCCTCCGTGCATTCGGCAGGCATACGTCAAGGGGAAAGCGAGTCTCTGTCTCTGCTCACCATTAAAAACCTTCTAATCGGATATTTGGATGCCGGTAAGAGGGGAATTACTTTCGAAGACACCAGCGGCAGGATATTGCTTGTGTTATTCGAGGGAGAGAAGAGCGATGATCTGGAAAACTGTGTGGATACCTTTACCAAGTTGATTCAGGAAGAGGCTGACGTCCGTATCCGTGTAGTTATGGGAAGCGTAGTGGAGGGCTTCGAAAACGCGGCAATTTCCTATAATGATGCTACTTATATGTGGAATGAAGAAAAGGACGAGTACAAAACGCTTATAGAATATAAAGGGAAAAAGGGACAATTAGATATGTTCCGAGAAGTCTATGCCGAGCTTAAGAACAGTCTAAATGCGAATATCGGAAATACAGAGAAAGTACTGAGGATATTCGATTCCTTCTGCGCCGCCACCAATTCCTATAACATTACAGACCAGTATGTGAGAAGGTGCTGTTTTGAAATAGCTTCTTCGGTTTACTTTAACTATGTAATGGAATCGGGAGAAAATGCGGACAGTAAATTAAACGCCCTCTTAGCGACGCTGTTGAGTGCAAACCGGAATGAAAATTATGAAATTACAAAGGCCTTTTTGGAGAATCTTCTGAAGGTGGAAGAAAATGACGCTCATGAATTAATCGTTCAGGTAAAGCGGTATATCAATGAACATTTGACTGAGGATGTTTCGGTAGCCGGCATCAGTGAATATTTTTATCTGAGTCCGAATTATTTCTCCCGGCTGTTTAAAAGGGTCGCCAATGAAGGCTGCAACGAATATATCGTGCGCAAACGCATTGAAAAAGCGAAATATATATTGGCCACTACGAATATGAAGATTGGAAAGATAGCGCAGGATGTAGGCTATAGAGACACCAACTATTTTTCCCTCGCTTTCAAGAAACAAACGGGAATGTCTCCCTTGCAGTACAGAGAGAGTGCCCGTAAAATGGATAGTAATTTATAGAATAAAGACATTTTATTACATAGGAGCCATTTTGCCCGAATGCTATAATTGCAGGTAAGAGAATCGATACCGATAAGCATTCTCGGGCAAAGTAGCTCTTTTTTATATAATAGGAAATTCCTCTTGTTGGAGGAATCTTGAATTAAAATAGCCCGCCGGAGACGGGCATACGGATAAGACGAATGCTTTTAGAAGATATAAAAACCTTCTTCAAATTCGTCATCATCAAGGTCA
>JAEWPN010000158.1 GCA_023399455.1 Bacillota bacterium | reverse complement strand
GACTGCGCCTATGTAAATATTTAGAAGTTCTTTCTCTGGATATTTGAGCCATAACAGAAAACAAAACTGTTTGAGCGCAGCGAGTTTTTTGTTTTCTGGTATGTTTGGCGCGAATAGACTGAGAATTAGAACTTCTTATATATTGGAATTCGGCGCAGGAATCTTTTTGTTTTGAGCATATTGCCTAGAGACGTTCGCAAAAGGACCTTTTGACACCCTAATCCTATAAGATAAAAAACCCTGCAAGCTTTCACCTGCAGGGCTCTATACGTGCACAACCGCACGCTCTACGTGCGCTAGAGGATTCGAACCCCCGACCTTTTGGTCCGTAGCCAAACGCTCTATCCAGCTGAGCTAAGCACACATCCGTTGCAAACGTCATTCTCGTTCGCAACGATTTTTATTTTACATGCTTCTTATATAAATGTCAAGTCCCAAGCCTAAAAAACTTCATTTCCCGGAAATGAAGGAATTCCTGCAAATCCTTTCGCCAAATCCTCATCAGTAGGGACATAATCCGACATTTCTCCATTATGGAATTTCTCATAAGCCACCATGTCAAAGTATCCGGTACCGGTAAGTCCGAAAACGATGGTCTTTTCTTCTCCTGTCTCTTTGCACTTCAGCGCTTCGTCGATTGCAACTTTTATTGCATGAGAGCTCTCCGGCGCAGGAAGTATGCCCTCTACTCTCGCAAACTTTTCTGCTGCCTCGAAGACAGAGGTCTGCTCCACGGCTATCGCTTCCAATAAACCATCGTGATACAACTGAGAAACAACAGAACTCATTCCGTGATAACGTAAGCCTCCTGCATGATTCGGTGCGGGCATAAATCCGCTTCCAAGCGTATACATCTTCGCAAGCGGACATACCTTGCCCGTATCGCAGAAATCATATACATACTTTCCTCTCGTAAGGCTGGGGCAGGATGCCGGTTCCACCGCTATGATGCGGTAATCCGCTTCACCTCTTAGCTTTTCTCCTACAAAAGGAGAAATCAATCCACCTAAGTTAGATCCGCCGCCTGCACACCCTATAATGATATCCGGCTTAATGTCATATTTCTTAAGGGCCGCCTTGGTCTCTTCACCGATAATCGATTGATGTAAAAGCACCTGAGACAGCACGCTTCCAAGCACATAACGATAACCCTCCATACTGGTAGCAGCTTCTACCGCTTCGGAAATAGCGCAGCCGAGGCTTCCGCCCGTTCCGGGGAACTCCTCCAGAATCTTACGGCCAACGTTAGTTGTATCGGATGGAGAAGGTGTTACCTGCGCTCCATAAGTGCGCATCATCTCACGGCGAAACGGCTTCTGTTCATAAGATACCTTTACCATATATACGCGGCAGTCCAAATCGAAGTATGAGCACGCCATGGAAAGGGCTGTCCCCCACTGCCCCGCTCCGGTCTCTGTAGTTACGCCTTTCAGGCCTTGTTCCTTTGCATAATAAGCCTGTGCAATGGCTGAGTTGAGTTTATGGCTTCCACTTGTGTTGTTTCCTTCGAATTTATAATAAATCTTTGCGGGCGTTTCCAGCTTTTTCTCCAGACAATAAGCACGGACAAGGGGCGCCGGGCGGTACATCTTGTAAAAGTTCCTGATTTCCTCCGGAATATCGATGTAGGCATCCGTATCGTTCAGTTCCTGCTTTACCAGCTCATCGCAGAACACACCTTGGAGCTCCTCGAAGGTCATCGGCTTCAGGGTGCCCGGATTCAATAGCGGCTCCGGTTTGTTCTTCATATCTGCACGTACATTATACCACTGCTTCGGCATCTCGCTTTCTTCCAGATATATTTTATATGGGATCTTCTTTTCTGACATTTTATTTCTCCTCTCGGGACTTTATTGTTTTAGTGCAATACAGCGTAACTTAAATCAAGTTTATTAAAAGCAGCGGACAATGTCAACCTTTTTTGATATTACTTTCACTAACACATAGTGCGAAAAGTCTTCATTAAACTATTGCATAATAATAAAAATAATGATGTATAGATTGAATATAATAGAATTCCCACGGTAACAGGATACCATACGATCATGTAACGCCATGTGGCACCATTAAATAAAAATCCCGGCAAAAAATATACGATACAGCTTATCATGACAAAGATAATCGATATAACAGATATTTTAATAACAATTTTCCTACTTAGTGAACAGAACTTTTCTTTCTTTGTTACAAACCGGTAAATTGAACTTATAAGCGAGTATAAGTTTACACATATAGCAAAGAACAATACGAAAATTATCGCTGTGCAAACCTGATCTATCTTTTGATTATAATCTGCCACACTTGTATAGCTACTTTGACTGTCAGAGAAAAGTTTTATAATAGATTGAGCAATATCCATAACGTACGTCGTATTTGTATTACATAAAACTGCCACGCCCGTTTTTTCTTCTGGTCTAAATATAATAAATGAAGAAAAATTAGGATTGGAACCGCTGTGAAGAATTTCTGTCCCCGCATTATCGTATACTATCCAGCCGGCAGCATAGGCCATTCCCTCTCCAAAAGTATCCACATTGAGATTGGGATATTGTGATTGAACAATTAATTTTGTATCCAGTAAAGAGGATTCGCTTGTGCCCATCTGAATTTTCAGCCATGCAGCCATATCACCGGCACTCGAAATGATATATCCCGCCGGTTTATTACCCTCATACCAAGGGGCATTGTAATGCTGCGGCAATAAGAAACCGGCTTTATATCCGGATGCCAGATTGATTGCATCAGCCTTGCTTTTAAACATATAGGTATCGTGTAGTCCTGCGGCATCAAGCACATGTTTTTGAATATAATCTTCATAATTTTCCCCCGAGGCTCTTTCGATAAGCAGTCCTAAAACATCATAGTTAATGGTTGCATATTCGTATCTAGTACCAGGCTCACTTACTAATTCCAGACCAACGATCGTTCTGACCGTCTTTTCAATTGCATTATCATTTTCTTCATTCAGTTCAGGAATCCTATAAATCGTATTGGATGAGATTCCACTTGTGTGATGCAGAAATTCTGCAATGGTCACGTCGGTTGCTTTACCGCTATAAAGGAGTTTCAACCATGGTATGTATTTTGAAATCGGATCATGCAAATTAATTAGGCCGTCTTTTTGTAATTGAAACACTCCGAGCGATGTAAAAGCCTTACTGTTTGAACCAAGTTGAAATAAAGTATCGGATGTAACTTTCTCACCGGCTTCCAGATTGGCATAACCGAATCCCGCTTTATATGCCGTTTCTCCGTCTTTGACAATCGCCACTGATAATCCAGGAATCTTCCCTTGGCTCATTTTATTGATTATCAGTTTTTCAACTTCCGAAAAAAGGTTTTGCGTATTCGCGTCAATTTTGGTATTAGTCTGCCTGTCATTGGGTTGAATGACCTGTTTAATATTCCGAGACATAAACATATATCCAGAAATAAAAAGCAGAATTACTGCTATGCTTATGATAAATATAGCTTTTTTTGAACTTTTGCTTTTCATTGCTTCCTCCTGATGTTTTTTTCGATCTTTATTATGATCCAGGCAATGACGACTGAAAGCAACATACTAAAACAGCAGGTAACGAATTCAGTGATTGTCGTATTATTAGCTCCAGAAAAACCAAAGGCTGCAGTGACCGGGTAAATCGTACGGAATTGAGAACTGGCAACAACCAACCCGGCAAATGAATAAATCTCTGCAAAAACAACGGATATCCAACATCCGTTTTTCACCATTGACATAATAACAATGATTGGAAGCGTGGCGATAAAACAAGCGATGGCATGTAATAGGTAAATTTTTAAATACATTAAAAACAAATCTAAAGTAATTTGATCCGCGTGAATAAACAAAATACTCCCTATTGTAAAAATAAAGAGAACAGTAAACATCATCATTCCGATAATCAAGCAAGCAATTAGTTTTGCGTAAGTCATCTTTTCGGTATCAACAGGAACTATCATATTGTTTTTCATAGTGTCATCCTGATAT
>JAEWPN010000128.1 GCA_023399455.1 Bacillota bacterium | reverse complement strand
GGGCGACCTGGTGTCCTCCCTGCCGCGCGGAAATGCCTGAAATTCAAGAGCTGTATGAAGATTACGGCGAGAATACGGGCGACGTTATTATACTCGGCATCGCTTCCCCGGATGTAGGCCAAGAAGGTTCTGTGGAAGAAATTACCGCTTTTCTTGAAGAAAACGGCTATGAGTATCCGGTAGCCATGGATACCGGCGGCGAGATGGCATTTGCATATGGAATAAACGCCTATCCTACAACCTTTATGATAGACAAGGACGGAAATGTATTCGGCTACGTCTCCGGCCAGCTAACTAAGGATATTATGGTCAGCATTATCGAGCAGACAGTAGACGGTGTGAGAACACAATAGGAACAGAAATCATCTCCACAAATATATTCGGCTCGGTCACAATGCCTTTTCATCAGGCATTTGGTGTCCGAGCCAATTTTACGGCCTTCCTGAGCCTCTCCTTGGCGGATTAGGTTTCTGTTCCGTCAGCGAGAGGCTTGGATTTTCTTAAGGCAACCCTCGACACAACCTCCAAAGCCGGAAGAGCATTCCCCTCATAGTCGAATAACCCCTGATTCGCCCATTCGTTGCCGCACGGTCCGGAATCCTGCATATAAGCAAGAGATTCTTTCGTCGCCCATCCGCTGCCCTTTACAGGAAGCCATGCCGGTTCCCAGTAGAAATAGCCGATTCCCAGACCATCCTCCACTGCCGCTACCTCTTCCATGAATTTCTCCATGAAAAGGGTCTGTCCTTCCTTTGTTGCAGGGTATTCCAAATTCTTCTCAAGCGCCGGCTTTGCTGCCGCGCCTTTTCTTTTCTCCGGGGCAAGCCCTTCATAGGAAGCATAATCCTCCATCGTAAAGGGCTGGGAAACCTCCGCAACAATCATGGGCTTTCCGTACCTCCTGGCAAGCAAATTCATATTATCGATAAGCCCTTTCATCGCTCCGTTCCATACGGGATAATAAGACAATCCGATAATCTGGAACTCCTCTCCCCGTTCCCTGAAATGATCGAACCAATCGCGGCACATCTCGTGATCGTCACCATGGTCCAGATGCAGCATGATCTGCACATCGCTGTCTACCGCCCTCACTCCGCGGATTCCGGCATTTACAAAACGTGTGATTTTATCATAGGCAGGCTTTTTTCCGTCAGGCCAGAGAAGCCCGTTTGTAATTTCATTTCCGATCTGAACCATATCAGGAAAAAGTCCGTCTTCCTTCAGCAGCTTCAATGTGCTCTGCGTATGCTCGAATACCGCTTTTTCCAGCTGCTCGTCGTCATAATCTTTCCATTCCTTGGGTTTTATCTGCTTTCCCGGGTCCGCCCAGAAATCGCTGTAGTGGAAATCCAGCAGATATTTAAGCCCTGCTGCCTTGATTTCTTTTATCATTTTTATTGTCACAGGAAAGTCGTTTCCTCCGCCTCCGTAAGAAGTTCCGTCCTCTGAATAAGGATCGACCCAAAGCCTAAGACGTATATAATTTACTCCATACGATTTAAGGACATTGACCAACGTCTGCTCCGTGCCCTTATTATAAAATCTCCCTCCAAGACGAACTACTTCATCCATCGAAGAAATATCCATGCCATGTATAAATTCTCTCATTACAGCTCAATCCCTTTCGTCGTTATCCTGTTGTCATCGATACAGTAGACTAGTGTAACCTGCACTAAATACCTTAATGCTTCGTGCATGTTATACTAAGCCTTTATCAGGATCCGGCACTCAAAGGCTGCAAGCTCTATCTTCTCTTCCACATCTTCTCCCGTATCCGCATCCTTCCACCGACCGGTGATTGCCGCCAATACCTTGTCGTCGTTATAATTCTGAAGGAACACCAAATCCCGTTCTCCCTTTCTGACAGATACCGTCACTCCATAAGGAAGGCTCTCCGATAACGGATTGCCAATTCCCTTTTCCTCTCCGCGTTCCTTATAAAAAAGGTTCAAAAAGTCCTGCGAAATCTCCGCGGCCAAATAGTAGGCCGTACCTTGTCCGAAGTCATTCCTGGTTACCGCAGGACAGCCCTTATAATATTCTTTTTCATAGACAGAGAGCACGTGAGCGCCTTCTGCGCAAACTATCTCACACAGACCTCCCGTAGAGTAATTGTGATTGTGATAAACAATGCAATTCACGAATTCCTCTCCCGGCGCGTCGATTTCTTCCTGACGGATTCCCAGTACCTCTCTTAACGGATGCTCTCCCGTGAAACAAAGATCCGTCTCATTCACGATACCGCTCCAATAGGTGGTCACATAGCTTCCGCCGTTTCTTACGAATTCCTCCACCCGCCCGGCATACCCTTCCTTATATAAATAGTTAAGCGGTGCCGCAATCAGCTCATAATCCGCCAAATCATAATCCATATTAATTACATCCACATCTATGCCGGCTTCCCAAAAGGCACGGAAATGCGTTAGAAAGGTCTTTGCATAATCGATATCCAGCCTGGGACCGGTGGCATCTTCTACTGCCCACCAGTTCTCCCAATCGAAGACGATTGCCGCCTTCGGTTTGTTGCAGGTCGCCAGAACCTTTTCGCTTACCTCTTCCAGCCGTCTTCCCACCTCCGTTACGTCCCGGAAGGTTCTCGTGTTATCCTTATTTCTATGGTCCAGGACGGCACCATGGAACTTTTCAAAAGAGCCTCTTCCTTTTCTCCACTGGAAATACTGTACCGAATCGGAACCGTGAGCCACTGCCTGCATACTGGAAAGCATATGCATCTGCGGCCTCTTGACCGGATTGAAAGCCCGCCAGTTAATGCAGGAGGGCGTACTTTCCATAAGTAAGAAAGGCTTCTTTTTCATGCTTCGCATCATGCTGTGAACAGCGGCGGTCTTTACCGCCACCGGTACCTCGTCCTTGTTCTTATGCCAAAACGGATAAGAATCCCAAGACACCACATCCATACACTTATGCAGTTCGTAATAATCCAGTGATTTGAAGAAAAACATAAAATTCGTAGTGACCGGCAGCTTGGAATACTCCCTGACGGAATCGATTTCCCATCTGCAAAAGTCCGTCATCTGGCAGGTCACAAAACGCCGCCAGTCCAGATTCAGCCCGTGCAGCAAATTTTCTCCGTTCGGCACCGGACTGTGGATCTGCTCCCAGTCCGTATAAATGTGGCTCCAGAAGGTACTCCACCACGCCTTATTCACTTCTTCCAAGGAACCATACTTATCCTTCAGCCATTTACGAAAGGCAGCGTTACACTCGTCACAATGACAGCTTCCGTCTCCGAAATTGCCGCCCAGCTCATTGGAAATATGCCAAAGCAGGACCGCAGGGTGATTCCCGAAATCCTTCGCCAGCTTCTCATCGATCCTTCTTGTCTTTTCCCGCATCTTCGCCGAGGTATAACAGAAATTATGCCTTTTTCCCGGAAGATTCCTTCTGCCGTCCGCCCCCACCTGCATAACCTCCGGATACTTCTCTGTCATCCAGTGAGGCATCGCACCCGTAGGAGTAGCGAGTATGACAGATATTTCATTTGCATATAGTCTGTCAATAATCTCCTTCAGCCATCCGAAATTAAACTTTCCCTCCTCCGGCTCCAAAACAGCCCAGGAGAATACTCCCAAGGTCACGCAATTGACATGCGCTTTCTTCATCAATTCGATATCCTCTTTCAATATCTCCGGGCAATCCAGCCACTGCTCAGGATTGTAGTCTCCTCCATGAAGCATATTCTTAAGTTCCACCGCACGACCTCCGCATTATAAATAAAATTAAAATTCAAAATTGGTAAATCTCTTCATCATATCCTTGTAGCGGAATCTGGCCATCTGATTTTTCTCAAGTACATCCTCTTCTGTTCCTACATACTGGCATCTGATGCAGTAATATTCCTTTTTATCCTTATCATAAAACATATCCATATCCAAGTCTCTCATAAAGCAGGAAGGACATCTGTAATTTAATTTACCTTTTCCAGACTGAGCCATGATACAAGTCCCTCTTTCTCTTTCAATTTCGCCGTATATCCCAGCGTGAACATAGGTGAAAATGCGTATCCCTCTTTCACATATCCCGTCGCTTCTTTTCTGTCCGTGCGCATGGATACTCCCGTCTCGATCTGGGGCACTGACGCCCGCACCAAATTCGCGTCAGGCATCTCGATTTCCCTGCACTTATATTCATAAGAAATCGTCTCCATACGTTCTTCATTCCTGCAGCTTAGGGTAATTCCCTCCATGGGCTCCGAATATTCCGTAGTTCCGTAGCAGGCAACCATATATTCGTTCAGTTCTATCTCCGCACCGGGCTTGCTCATATTCAGTATCTTTCTCTCGAATCTGATTTCCGAACTGCCTTCCCCGAAGGATATGACCGTCTGCAGCTTTACCGTCAGGTCATTGAATTCGATGTCTACCGGGTCGAGTGTAAGAATCCTCACCTTGCCCTCCTCAGAATAATGGGCTTTGGTCCGGCACAGGCACAAATCTACCTCTTCCCCCTGATAGGATAATTTCGCACTCTTTATGGTTCCTTCACCGGCATAGTGAGTAAAATAGCCCGCTCGGTATTTTTCCTGGATAAGGAAGGGATAGGAGGCGTCTGTTACGTGCTTCGTGCCGATACCTACCGGCCACTTAAGCTTCGCCGTATAGGGACGCAGATCCACCAGCGCACCGCCCTGATCCATATTGACACATGCCCTCATATCCGGATCGCAGTACCAGAATAACTGCTTGTCGGAGCCATACAGGATATCTCTCCAAAGGGCACATTCCGGCTCGGTATACGACTTTTTCTGACGGTAATAATCCGCAAATTCCGCCATCGTCATATCCTTCAATTTTCCTTCTTCCTTCAGCTTTCCGTAATATGCCATTCCGTCGTCATAGCTCTTAACTAACAATTCGTAGGAGGATTCCCACCTTCCCATTTTGTTCAGCCAGCCCGGACCCACAAACATCATGTTATAGGAATAGCCGTTGTTGTATTTTTCCAGATTTCTGTATTGGTCTATCAAATTAAACAGATAAGGATATTCCCAGGTCTTGGTATCGTAGATCATGCCTCGGAGCACATTCTGCGGATGGGTTCCGAAATTGGAGCCATTTCCATCATAGCAGGCAATCAAGTCTCTTGACAAATGAGGAATCGCCACGATACCGCTGTCCTCTTCCTTGCTCGCTGCCGGAGCATGGGTGTTTTGCTTGGATGGAATCCATGGGTTCCACGGACCGCCGTCCATAAATGTGTACCACGAATTATTGCAGGTATGGTACGCCTTCGGACCTTCTTCCCAACAGGTTGCAACCGCACATTTTACCATAGGATATTGCTCTTTGATATAGTTCGTCAAATCTGCATCCATGTAATAGGAGCCGGTGGATTCCGGATAAAAACCAAATACATTATTGAATTTTTCAAAAACGTCGTTTATGATCGACTTCTTATCTTCCATGGAAAACATCCATATGCAGAAATCCTTTGTCTTATATTTTTCGCGGAATTCATTGCAGGGAAGCCCTAATAACGAAAGTGCGATTTCATCTCCGTATTTTTCATGGTGCTCCTTGGCAATCTCCACCGCTTCCTCATTAAACAATGACGCATATGTCATATGTATTGTCGTCCTCAGTCCGTATTTATGAGCAGTTTCCTGCTGAAATCTGAAAATATCCAGAGATTCCTTCAAAAGCGATGTCCTTCCGATATCCTCTTCCTTTCCATGGCCGGTCACCTTTTCCGCATATTCCGGCACCATTTCCGGGCGATGTATAATATTTAGAATAAAATCACTCATTACTATAACCTTGTTCCTCTCATATTTTTATGCTTTTCTTACTTGTTACTGTTCACTCCGTTCACAGTAACGTATGATTTCTGCATTTAAATTCGCTTCGCGAAGCAGAAATCATCTCTTGAATCATATTCCTACGTAGCTTAACAGCAAGTGTTAAGCTACTGTGTGAACAGTCACCCTTACTTCACCGCTCCGGTGATTCCTTCCGCGAAACTCTTTTGCAGTAGGAAGAAAATGATTACCGTAGGAATCGTGCAAAGCAGTACGCCCAGCATAAGCATTCCGTAATCCGTAAAGTAGCCTTCTTTTAAATTCGCCACCAACATAGGCATTGTAATGCTGTCATTATCCTGCATGATCACTTTAGGCCATAGGTAATTATTCCAGGCATTCATGAACGTAATCGTCATCGCAGCCGCATAAGTGGAGCGCATGGTAGGTATGAACATCCGGAAGAATATGGAAATCTCACTCAAACCATCGATCCTCGCAGCCTCAATAATATCGTGAGGAAAAGATCTGGCACTCTGCCTGAACATCATGATCAAAAAAGGGGTGGATATTGTGGGCAGAACAAAGCCTATGGCAGTATTCAAAAGCTTTGCCTGCGAAAACATCTGGAACAGCGGAATCATGGTCGCCGCAAAGGGAACCATCATAGCTAAAAGGATAATTGCCATTACCGTATCCTTCCCTTTATCATGGTATATTTCGAAGCCGTAGCCGGCAAGAGAGCATACAATGAGGGAAATAACCGTAAGTATGATCGAATATTGGAAGGAATTGAACATTGCTGTTCCTACCTTCTGAGCAGCGAAAAGGTTTTTCAGATTCTCTATGAAATATGTACTGGGGATCAAAGTTCCTCTCACTACGTCCACACTTTTGTTGGTGGAAGCCACTACCATCCAGTAAAGCGGAAATATGGACAGTAATGACACTATTGTCAGAAATATATAGGAAAAAGCCATTCTTGCTTTACTAGTCACGCTTATCACCTACTTTCATCTGTATGAAGGCCAGTACTGCTACCAATATCAAAATCATGTACGACATCGCCGCCGCATATCCGAAGTTAGGAACATACTTAAAGGAAATGTTGTAAATATAGTGTGACATCGTTATGGTTGCATTTGCCGGTCCTCCATTGGTCAAGTTCATCGATTCATCGAAAAGCTGCAAGGTACCGTTGGTTGACATAATAGCCGTCAGTAGAATGGTAGGCTTTAACAGCGGAACGGTAATCTTTCGAAAGCTTTGAAAGGGCGATGCCCCGTCTATTTTGGCGGCTTCATATACTGAATATTCGATATTCTGTAATCCTGCCAGATAAAATACCATATTATAACCGGTCCACCTCCATACGAGAGCCACGATAATGATAATTTTCGCACTGAAGGGATGGCCCAGGAAATTGTAGCCTGTATGTAAGATTCCGAGGTTAATCAGAACGTTATTCACGAACCCATCCACCGCGAACAGGGAGCGGAATATAATTGCATAGGACACCAGCGAGGTCGCACAGGGAAGGAAAATCGCCGTGCGGAAAAACCCCTTAAATTTTAAATCCTTGTTGTTTAACATGGATGCCAGCACCAGTGCCGTGATTAGCATGATCGGTACTTGTATGATAAGATAGAAAAAATTGTTTTTTAAGGATTGCATAAAGACTGCATCCTTAAACATCCGTGTGTAGTTGGTTATTCCCGTATAGGTCATGTTATTGCCTATGCCGGTTTTAAAAGACAAAATGAGCGCCTGGACCATCGGCACGAAACTCATTGCAACAATCAGTACCGCCGCAGGCATAAGGAATGTCCAGCCTGTGAGATTGTGCTTCTGTCCCAAAGTCAGTTTTTTCTTCATTTGCCTCCTCCTCTCTCCGTTAGCTATGCAGCCTCTGTTTAAATATTATTTATAACCAATACCGCTCCGGAAATGATCAGCATAATGATCACTAACATCTTTCCTGTTTTCTCCGGCATGAACTTTGAACTAAGCATTCCTCCTGCCAGTCCAAGCGCCATAAAAGGAATCAGCAAAACGGCTTTTACAAAAATCTCTTTATTAATAATCCCTAAAATTATGTATACAATAATTCGGAACGTATTTTCAACGATAAATACAACGCAGATATTTCCCCTAAAGGAGCTGCTGTCCTTAGTCGTCCTGCTCATATATGCGGCCAATAGAGCACCGACTCCATATAAGCCGCTAAGCAGTCCGGAAAGCGCCCCAATAATGAAGAGCACCAGTTTTGAGGATTTTCTCTGCTTGATTTTATATTCCCGAAACAACATCTCCACTCCGAGACCTATGACGATGATCCCGAAGAATATTTTTATATACTGCGCATCTCCGCTTTTTAAAAAAAGCATTCCGGGAATGCTTCCCAAACATACGAGAAGCGCCGGAAGAAGCCATATTTTATAATCCGTATTCCTCCTTTCCTTCCATGCGATAACAAGATTGGTCGGATACCCTAAAATAAGCTCTACCGGGGTAATATTCACATTGTTGTATCCAAAACCGGTTATGGTGGTGAATACCAGCGTATTCGCAAAGCCGCTTATCCCTTTTACGAAAAAGGCGAGCAGGGCCGCGATTATCATTAAATAGTCCATAATGTAATTGATAGGGAACGACCCGAGGGCCGCTCCCCTTCTTTCTTAAGTTTATTGTCCCATTGCAAAATTTACGGTATCCTGAGCCACCTGAAGCTCACCGGCAACATCCGCGCCGGATACGATATTTGTAATTGCTGTCGCTACGGCATCACGTGCTTCATAGAAATAAACGCCCGTGTTGCAGGCAGGAATCTGTCCCGCAAAATCGATGATTTTCGCATATACTGCTTCTCCGCCGAAGAAATCGTTGGATGCACCGTACATATCGCTGTCGCCTGCCGGCAAGTAGCATGCGATTGCGCCTGTATTCAAAATGGATTCATAGAATTCCACGCTTCCGCCGAAGGTAGCACCCATGAAGTCAGCCGCAAGATCTATGTTTTTGCAGTTGGATGTGATTGCCCAGCTGGAACCGCCCTGGTTTGCATAATTGGTAGCTGTCGCTGCGTTATCTAATTTAGGCATGTTCGTTATTCCCCAGTTGCCGGCCTGATCGTCAGCCGCCTGAATAGAAGCCATAATCCAGCATCCGGCCATGGTTCCTGCAACTGCTCCGCTGTTAAGGGTTCCGATATAGGAATCCCAGTCGTTCACTTCTACGAGGACACCGATCTTAACCAGTTCCGCATAGGTGCTCATAACCTCTTCCAAAATGGCGTTATCAACCAACTGCGCGGAGCCGTCGTCTCCGAAGAAGCTGCCGCCTGCGGACTGAAGCATCATAACGATGATATCGGATTCACCGCCTACACAGGAGAGCATTGGTTTTCCGGTTTTCTCAAGAACAACTTTTCCTTTTTCGATGAAATCCGACCATGTGATATTTTCAAAATCGGAAATTGTGTACCCTGCCTGCTCCAGCAAATCTGTTCTGTAAGAAGCGATAACCGCACCGTTGTCGAAGGGTACACCGTAGTTCTTGCCGTCTACCGTAGAAAAGCCTACCTTACCTGCTGAGAACTGGCTGTAATCCAACTTGCCCGTAAGATCTGTAAATGCATCGGGATAACTGATTATGTTCTTCTGGAATGCCGCATCCTGCATTAAGAGGATATCCGGCAGCGTTTCGAGGTTTCCTGAGGTAGCCGCCGTGGTCAGTTTCGTCTGAACATCCTCCCAGGGTGTTTCTATTACTTCCAGTACGAAGTTCGGATGATCCTTCTGATAAACCTCAGCCGCTTTGTTCATCGCGTTGATGTTGAATGCCGGATCCCAGCACCATACGGTCAGCTTCTCTTCTCCGGCAGCTCCGGTATCAGCCTGCGCCTCGTCCCCTGCTGTTTCCGCAGCAGAAGCTGCCTCCGTGGTTGTTTCATCGGTTCCTGTGGTCTGGCTCGCCGTCCCGGCACCTCCGCCGCAGCCCGCTAATAGGGAAACCGTTAATGCAGCCGCTAAAACGGTGCTTACTAATTTTTTCTTCATTCTCTTTCCTCCCAAATGATTGTATCAACTGTTATTATTCTTCAGAACGTTGCTCTCGTTTGCGCAATTGCTTGTTCTGAAAATATCATACTAAAATCTCTCATTGTTGTCTATTGACAGAATATACTTTTGTTGCGTTTTATTTTTCATCTATTTGCACATTTTTCAAATCCTTTTCAACTCTTTTTTGCGCAATTTTGCGCACCTTATTTTTCATTCGTGCGCACCTTTGGGACTATGGCATACTATCGATTTCCCATCACTTGGTAGATTCCCTGAAGATGATTTCATAACCTAACAGCGTCCTTACATCCACTTTATTCCCGTTGATCAAATCTAACAGAACCTTGCAGGCAACACTGCCGAGTTCGATAGCATCGAATCGGATGGAGGTGACAGAGGGCGTATAATCCTCCAGCACCTCGCTGTCGTAGCAGGAGGCGACTTTTATCTGCCCCGGTACCCGAATGTGCTCGCGGCGTAGCTTGGTAAGAATCCACCGGCACAGCGTATCGTCCATACATAGGATTCCATCTATTTTTTTCATTATAATTTCGTCCACGATTTTCTCCGCTTTCAGCTTATTGTGCACATCCAGGAATACGTAGTCGGGATTTACTCCGATGCGGTTGTCCTCCAGACCTGAGCAATAGCCATTGAATCTGGCATTGGTGACAATATGGCTTCGGTTGTTTCCAATCATCGCAATTTTGCGCATCCCCTTTAAAACCATAGTGGATACCATATCCCGGCAAGCCTCCTCGTGGTCGTTATCTATCTGTACCACTTCCGGATCATCAATGCTTCCTAAGGTCACAAAAGGCATGTTCACTCCCTTTAAATATTTCACGAACACATCATCCACATAGGTTCTCGCCAGTACAAAGCCGTCCACCTTCCTGCTGTTCACGATTCGCTCCAGGCTTCCGATATCTCTGTCCCCAGTCATTACAATAATGGTATCATAATCATTTACCATGGCAATTTCTGTTATTCCGATCATACAGCGCTGGAAAAACGGAAGGTCGATGATCCTCCAGTTATTGGGGATGACAAGTGCGATATTATTTGTCCTGCCCTTCTTTTCTTCAGAGGATAGCTCCGAATAGCCGCAGACATTCACCGCATAATCCCGTATCATCTTTCGCGTATCTTCTCCGATTCTCCCTTTCCCCGACATGGCGCGGGAGACGGTAGTTCTGGAAACCCCCAGCTTCTTTGCCATTTCTACATAATTTATCTTTTTCTTACCGTCCATAGCACTCCATTCCTACCCCTTACACTTGAAATTCTCCC
>JAEWPN010000097.1 GCA_023399455.1 Bacillota bacterium | reverse complement strand
AGCAAGGCATGTGAAATAAGGGGCGAGGTGGGAGGAACCATCAATCAGGCCGTTCTTCATGATATTATAATATTTAAGGAGTTTTACGACTTCGACTTTTCCGGTATGATGGAGCTTTTGGGAGTGGAGGCTTTTTCTCTCATTCTTTCTTATGACGGCTGCGAGCAGGAAAGCAAGGTATATAACGAGCGCATTTGCAAAAGCATCTGTACGCTTGCGGTGAAATTCACGCAGAATGATTCGCCGGAAGAAATGAAGGCAACCCTTACGGAATTCTATAAGGAATATGGAGTAGGGAAGTTTGGTTTACATAAATCATTTCGTGTATCCCATGACGAGGACGGTGTCTCCATTGTTCCGATATTGAACATCGCTCATGTGTATTTGGATGATTTGATAGGCTATGAGCTTCCCAAGCAGAAGCTGATAGAGAATACGGAGGCCTTTGTGGAAGGAAGAAAGGCCAATAACTGTCTGCTCTTCGGTGATGCGGGCACCGGCAAATCCTCCAGCATCAAGGCGATTGCCAATGAATATTATGACAGAGGACTGCGCATTATCGAGGTGTATAAGCATCAGTTTCAGGATTTGAACGATGTCATTGCTCAGATTAAGAACCGGAATTATAAATTTATTATTTACATGGACGACCTCAGTTTCGAGGAATTTGAAATCGAATACAAATACCTAAAGGCGGTAATCGAAGGCGGGCTGGAGAAAAAGCCCGATAACGTGCTTATATATGCCACTTCCAACAGAAGGCATCTGATAAAGGAGACCTTCGCGGATAAGGAGGGGCGCAGGGATCAGCTCCATGCCAGCGATACGGTTCAGGAAAAGCTGTCTCTCGTCTACCGGTTCGGCGTGACGATTTTCTTCTGCTCGCCGGATAAGAAAGAGTTTCAGGAAATTGTCCGAAAACTTGCTATACGGTATAAGATTACGATGCCGGAGGAAGAGCTTTTGTTGGAGGCAAATAAATGGGAGCTTTCCCATGGCGGGCTTTCAGGACGTACCGCCCAGCAGTTTATCGATTACCTGCTGGGGAAACGTGAAAATAAATTTTAGATCAGAACGCCGCACTGCGGGGGAATTTCTATTTTTACGTCAAAAGATAAAAGGAGGATTGCTATCGGCATGAAAACATTTGCGGCAATAGACGTAGGTTCCTTTGAGTTATCCATGAAAATATTTGAAATATCGGCAAAAGACGGAATGAGGGAAATTGACCATATCAGGCACCGTATCGATTTGGGGTCGGAGACATATGCTGCGGGAAAAATGGCTAACGATAAAGTGGATGAATTGTGCCATTATCTGAATGAATATACGAAAATCATGAAATCCTACAGAGTGTCGGAGTATAAGGCGTATGGTACCAGTGCGATAAGAGAGTCGGAGAATACGATCATCGTTCTCGACCAGATCCGTCAGCGGACGGGCATCGATATTGAGGTGCTGAGCAATTCGGAGCAGCGCTTTCTGGATTATAAATCCATCGCTTTTATGGGAGAGGATTTTAACAAGTTCATTGAGAAGGGGACGGTCATCGCTGATATTGGAGGCGGCAGTATCCAGATTTCCCTTTTTGACAAGGACGCACTTGTGGCGACTCAGAATCTTCGTCTGGGTGTGCTTCGTCTGAGGGATTATATGAATCAGCTGGGAGCAGGAAGCGGGCAGTACGAGGCGCTGATAGAGGAGATGGTGAACGCCCAGCTTTCGGTCTTTAAAAAGCTGTATTTAAAGGAACGCGAAATCAACAACATCATCATCGTGGACGATTATATCTCCGCTCTTGTACAAAAAAGCATCTTTTTGGAAAAAGTAAACGGATACGTGGATGCGAAGAATTTTGAGTACCTTCTCGAAGTATTCCGGGAAAAAACGGTACAGGATCTGACAAAGCTCTTCGATATGCCGGAGGAGAATATCACACTGCTCTATATCTCCTGCATTTTGCTGAAAAGAATGATAGAGGTAATGAATGCGGAACTGCTCTGGGCTCCGGGTGTAACGCTGTGCGACGGCATCGCTTACGAATATGCACAGAGTAATAAAATTGTCCTGCCGGAGCATGATTTTGAACAGGACATCATCGCTTGTGCCAGGAATATCAGCAAGAGGTATATGGGGAGCAGGAAAAGGGGAGAAACCTTAGAAAAAATAGCGCTCACCATATTCGACAGCATGAAGAGAGTGCACGGGCTTGAAAAAAGAGACAGATTACTGCTTAGAATCGCTACGCTTTTGCACGACTGCGGAAAATATATCAGCATGGTGAATCTGGGTGAGTGCTCTTACAGCATCATCATGGCGACGGAGATCATAGGCCTTTCCCATGCGGAGCGGGAAATCGTGGCAAACGTGGTGAAATATAATCATTCGGAGTTCGTATACTACACGGAAATGGGGAGAGAATCGGAGCTTAGCAGAGAGACCTATTTGAAAATGGCCAAGCTGACCGCCATACTCCGGATAGCTAACGGTTTAGACCGAAGTCATAAGCAGAAGTTCAAGGACGTTAAGACGGCCCTCAAGGACAATGTACTAACAATTACAGTAGATACCAACGATGACATTACGCTGGAAAAAGGAATGTTCAGCAGTGGAGCTGAGTTTTTTGAGGAGGTATACAGTGTCAGGCCGATTATCAAGCAGAGAAGAAGCTTAAAAGCGTAAACAGAGTGGAGGATTTTATGAACGGCAAGGAAAGTGAAAAGAAAAAGGTTGCGGATTATAATAACTACACGAACCGGGAACTGAGCTGGATCCTCTTTAACAAGCGGGTGCTCAGCGAAGCGAGGGACAAACAGAATCCACTTTTTGAGAGGCTGAAGTTTTTGAGCATAACGGCCTCTAATTTGGATGAATTTTTTATGGTACGGGTCGCTTCCTTAAAGGATATGGTAAATGCGGGTTATACCAAGCCCGACCTTGCGGGAATGACGCCGGAAGAACAGCTTCAAAGGCTGAACGAGGCGACTCATGAGCTGGTAAACCTTCAATACTCTACATATAAGCGGTCGCTGGTACCCCTGTTATTGCAAAGCGGCCTTCGTATCATAGAGCATCATGAGGACATGACGGTGAAGGAGGCGGAATATGCGGATAAGTATTTTATGGAAAACGTATATCCTGTCCTTACCCCTATGGCAGTGGATTCCTCCAGACCTTTTCCTCTGATTCGTAATAAATCCTTGAATCTGGGAGCTCTGGTAAGAAAAAAAGACGGGGAAGAAGAATTGGAATTCGCCACGGTTCAGGTACCCAGCGTGCTTCCGAGAATCGTGCCGCTTAAGGTGGAGAATGAAAAGGAAAAAGTGGTGATTCTCTTAGAGGAAATCATCGAAAGAAATATAGAGAGGCTGTTCTTGAATTACAATATTGTCTGCGTTTACCCTTTTCGCATTATGCGAAACGCCGATTTGAGCATAGAGGAGGATGAAGCGGAGGATTTATTAAAAGAAATCGAGAAGCAGCTCAAAAAAAGACAATGGGGACAGGCAATCCGTCTGGAGGTGGAAAGCGGTATCGACAAGCGCCTCCTGCGTTTGATTGGCAGTGAGCTTTCCATTATGGAGAAGGACATTTACCAGATAGATGGCCCTTTGGATTTAACGTTCCTCATGAAGATGTACGGTCTCGATGGTTTCGACCATCTGAAGGAGTCCGGATACGAAAAGCCTCAGCCGGTGCCGGAGCTTCCGGCAGAGTGTGATATTTTTGAAAGGATACGGGAGGGAGATATCCTGCTGCATCATCCGTACCAGACCTTCGCTCCGGTGGTGGATTTTATAAGGCAGGCGGCGAGGGACCCTGCGGTTCTTGCCATTAAGCAGACACTTTACCGTGTCAGCGGGAACTCACCTATTATTGCGGCGCTGGCTCAGGCGGCGGAGAATGGAAAGCAGGTGTCTGTTCTGGTAGAGCTGAAGGCGCGTTTTGACGAGGAAAATAACATTGTATGGGCGAAGATGCTGGAAAAAGCGGGATGCCATGTCATCTACGGTCTCGTGGGTTTAAAAACACACAGTAAGATAACCCTTGTGGTAAGGCAGGAGGAAGACGGCATCCGAAGATATGTGCATCTTGGAACGGGTAATTATAACGATGCTACGGCAAAGCTCTATACGGATATGGGCATGTTCACTTGCAGCGAGGATATCGGGCAAGACGCTACTGCTGTATTTAATATGCTGTCAGGCTATTCGGAGCCGCGTACATGGAAAAAATTGTCGTTAGCGCCCCTTTGGCTGAAGGACAGATTCTTATATCTCATAGGCAGAGAAGCGAAATATGCGAGAGAGGGCCGGCCCGCCCGCATTATTGCAAAGATGAATTCCTTGTGCGACAAGGATATTATAGAAGCCTTATACGAGGCTAACGCAGCGGGAGTGCAGATAGAACTCATTATCCGCGGCATTTGCAGTCTTAAGGTGGGAATCCCCGGGATAAGCGATAATATTAGCGTGCGCTCTATCATAGGAAATTTTTTGGAGCACAGCAGAATATTTTATTTTGAAAACGGTGGCAATAAGGAGATTTATTGCGGCAGCGCGGATTGGATGCCCCGTAATCTGGAACGGAGGGTAGAGATTCTCTTTCCGGTGGAACGTCATGAGCTGAAGGAAAAAATAGTGCACATTCTGGAAGGCGAGCTTATGGACACGGTAAAAGCGCATATATTACAGCCTGACGGAAGCTATGAGAAGGTGGATAAGAGGGGAAAAGCGATTTATAATTCTCAGAAGGAATTCGCACTGGAGGCGGTTGCCGAGGCACAGGAAGGAAAAACGGCGGAGGACGATCGTATATTTATACCGGAGACTCATCATGAATAGAATAATATTAGCATCGGCATCGCCGAGAAGAAAAGAACTGTTAAAACAAATTGGTATAGAGTATGAAGTGATTCCATGCCAAAAGGAAGAAAAAATGACCAAAAGTCTGCCCTATGAAATTGTTCAGGAGCTGTCCTATCAGAAAGCGGAGGAGGTCTGCAGCCTCCTTACGAAACAGGGAGAGGAAGCATTTACGGTTATCGGAGCGGACACGGTAGTATCCTTTATGGATATGGTAATGGGAAAACCAAAGAGCGGAGAAGATGCCTGCGAAATGCTGAATAGACTTCAGGGTAACGTACACCAGGTATATACCGGTGTGACCATTTGTTCCAAGGAAAGGAACGAGCCGGCCATATTTTATACTTTTTATGAGAAGACAGATGTTTCCATGTATCCAATGAGTTCAGAAGAAGTTTGTGCATATGTGGAAAGCGGTGAGCCTATGGATAAGGCCGGCGCCTATGGTATTCAGGGAAGATGTGCCGCATATATCCAAGGGATCTGCGGAGACTATAATAACGTAGTGGGATTGCCTGTAGGAAGGCTCTATCAAGAGATGAAAACAAGGAATTTATTGTAAAGGTAAGGTTTGATAATGATAAAATTAATCGCATCAGATATAGATGGAACTTTAATTAAAGACTCTACGCCGGATTTATATCCTGAAATGATGAAGGCCATAAAGTCTTTGATCGGTCAGGGAATCGTTTTCTGTGCAGCAAGCGGCAGGCAGTATGACAGTATCAAGAATGTGTTCCGCCTCGTCGATGAGGATATTGTATTTATAGCCGAGAACGGTGCGCAGATTCGCTATCAGGGAAAGGACATCAGCATAACGCCTATGAACAGGCAATATGCGGAAGAGATTATAAAGCAGTTGCGGGAATATGGCAGGAACTGCGATATCCTCGTATCCACACCCGATGGATCTTTGCTGGAAAGCAGGAATAAAGAGTTCATCGATTTGATAACCTATGGATATCGCAATAAGTTCACTCTCGTCAGAGACGTTCTTGAGGAAGATGTCCAGATTATTAAAGTATCCGTTTATCAGAAGGAGAGTATCAGAGATCTGGGAGAGGGAGTCTTGATCCCCCGCTGGAAGGATAAAGTGAAAGCCTGTATGTCGGGTGAAGAGTGGGTGGATTTCATGGATGCCTCTGTAGACAAAGGGCATGCGCTGGCTTTTGTTCAGGAATACTTTCACATAAAAAGGGAAGAAACAATGGCTTTTGGTGACAATCACAACGACATCGGAATGATGCGTGCCGCGGGAGAGAGCTATGCGGTGGAAACTGCCAGAACAGAGGTGAAAAATGCCGCAAAATACATCTGCCCTTCTTATTTGGAAAAAGGTGTATATCAGGTGGTAAAAGGCTTGATAAATGAGCAGTGACAGTATATAGTAATGGTAATAGATAATGTGTTATGCCTGTGGAAAAGAGCTTGCAGGCCATAAAGAAAGGAATGATTATTTAGATGCACGAATATGATGATGTTGTACTATCATGCTTTCTAAAGAAGCAAAAACAGTTATTTCCCGAGAATGTAGCGGAGACTCTTGAGGAAGCAGAAGCGTTTCTGGAGGACTGTATGGCGGTAGTAGTGAACTCGGTGCAGGAGGTATGGGAATATTTCGATGAAGAAGGTGTCGATATGGAAGGCGCGGATGAAGAAGAAATTTTAAGTGCACAGGAAGTGTTCGATGTCGGCGACGGAAGATACTTAATTGTGGAGGGGTAAAACCCCTCCGTTTTTTTGTAATAGGACTAGGGTGTCAAAAGGTCTTTTTGCGAATATCTTTATAGACAGGACAAAAGGATGGCTGCAAGCCCGTCCTGATTGTTGTCGGCGGCCGTAATGATGTCGGCTGCTTTTTTCACGTCCTCTTTCGCATTCAGCATGGCAATGCCTACCCCTGCAGCCTGAATCATAGAAATATCGTTGGAAGCATCCCCTGCGGCGATAGTGTTTTCTATGGGAATATCCAGCAGCTCGCACAGTTTTACTACTGCGGTTTCCTTGCCGGAGGAAGCAGGAAAAATCTCCAGATATTTATCGTTGGAATAAAGAAGGCTCAGCTCTCCTTCCGTAAAAGGGAGTAATGACTGACGGAAATACTCCAGCTTTTCCTTATCGTGGATCTCGATAGCGAGGCATTTGCATGGCTCCCTATCGAGGGGCTTCATAATATCTTCGCTTATAATGACGGGACTGTGGATGGATCTTTGATATACATGCAGTTCATCGTTGTCCGCAGGGCTGATAATATGGGTATCGGTATAGGTCTGGCAGTGGATGCCCTGCTCCTTAGCCATCCTCGCTACGATAGCCACCTGCTCCATGGAAAGGGAGATGCGGGAGACTACCTTTTGCGCTTCACAATCGTAGATTTCTCCTCCGTTATATCCGATGAGATACATGCCGGGAAAGTCCAGACCGAGAGAATCTTTTACATCTTTTATGCTGTCGATTGCTCTGCCGGAGGAAAGCGCCAGCTTGTTGCCCGCAGCAGTCCATTTTTTAAGCGCCTCCATAGTAGCAGGGGTTATTTTTTTTTCTTTCGTCAGCAAGGTGCCGTCTAAATCGGTAAAAAATATCTTTGGTTTATTATTGTCCATTTGACGTGTCAAATTGTGCTCCATTTCTTTTCTCTTCTTTAAGTTAATCAGTATCTCCTCGGGAATCACCAGCTTTCCGTATCCTGTAGCCATCTCTAGTGAGGGCTTGGTGGAGCCGTGAAAGTCGGAACCGCCGCTGATACATAAATTGTACTTGTCGGCGAGCTTGCGCATCTTCCATTCTTCGGAATGACTATAGGTGCTGTAAACGGCTTCGATGCCCATGAGTCCGGCGGCTTTCAGCTTGCGGGTCAAAGTATCCAGTCTGGCATCACTCATGTGGTAAAGCATGGGATGGGCCAGAATGGGGATGCCGTCCGCCTGTAAAATAAACTGCACGGCCTGTTTCGGTGTGATTTTCTCTCTGGGGACAAAATATTTGGTACGGTCGCCTACATAACGGTCGAAGGCTTCGTTCATGCTCGTTACATAACCGTGCTCCAATAAATATTTCGCATAATGACCTCTGGTAATGACCGAACCGGGAAAGGCCTCCAGCAATTTTTCGTAGGAAATGTTTATGCCCGCACTGTTAAGGTTTTTACACATTTTCTCGTTGCGGGAAAGACGCGAATCTACGAAGGACTTGATGTGCTTCTTGAAAAATGGGGTTTCATAATCGATATACAGTCCTATAATGTGAATATCCTTTCCTTCGTATTCGGTGGATAGCTCGATGCCGGGAATGACCTCCAAAGAGTTTTCTTTTGGCAGCTTTTTGGCTTCCTCCATCGCTTCAGTGAGGCCGTCCGTGGTATCGTGGTCGGTCAGGGCGAAGGCGGACAGGCCTTTTTTTACGGCGAGATGCACGAGAGCGGCGGGAGAGAAGCTTCCGTCGGATTTATTGGAATGTACGTGTAAATCTACGATATTCATGAAAAATCTCCTTATGGTTATGAGGGCAGACAACGAGTAACACGCTTCACGAATTGCTTTTATGTTAAGACAAAGGAGCTGAAATTCCAGCCCCTTTTCTAAACCGAATATACATTCGGCTGCCGGAAATGAATTCCGGCTTTAATTATCGTCTTCTTCGTTTTTATTCGTATATACGGTACGTTTTCTCGCCATTTCATCGCTGGCAAGATATTCGTCGTAGGTAGTGATCTTATCGATGAGCTGTCCGCCCGGAAGGATTTCCATAATGCGGTTAGCGGTGGTCTGTACGAATTGGTGATCGTGGCAGGCGAACAATTCTACGCCCGGGAATTTGATAAGCCCGTTATTGAGTGCGGTGATGGATTCCATGTCCAAATGATTGGTAGGCTCATCTAAAATGAGGCAGTTAGCTCCGCTGATCATCATCTTGGAGAGAAGACACCTTACCTTTTCACCTCCGGAGAGAATTTTCACCTTCTTTACGCCGTCGTCTCCGGCAAAAAGCATACGGCCTAAAAAGCCGCGTACATAAGTTACGTCTTTAACGGGAGAATAGCCGGTCAGCCAGTCCACAATGGTGTAATCGTTGTCGAATTCCTTCGTGCTGTCCTTGGGAAAGTATGCCTGTGAGGTGGTAATGCCCCAGCGATAGGAGCCCTCGTCCGGTTCCAGCTCACCTGTAAGAATCTGGAACAGCGTTGTTTTTGCCAGCTCATTACTGCCTACGAATGCGATTTTATCGCTATGTCCTACAATAAAGGAAATATTGTCGAGCACTTTTTCGCCGTCGATGGTCTTGGAAAGCCCTTCCACCGTCAGTACCTCGTTGCCGATTTCACGGTCGGGACGGAAGTCCACATAAGGATATTTTCTGCTGGAGGGCCTGATGTCATCCAGTTCAATTTTTTCCAATGCGCGCTTTCTGCTGGTAGCCTGTTTGGATTTTGAAGCATTCGCGGAGAAACGGGAGATAAATTCCTGAAGCTCTTTGATTTTCTCTTCTTTTTTCTTATTTGCTTCCTTCATCTGCTTGATGAGGAGCTGGCTGGATTCGTACCAGAAATCGTAGTTGCCGGCATAGAGCTGAATCTTACCGTAGTCGATGTCCGCAGTATGTGTACAGACCTTATTCAGAAAATAGCGGTCGTGGGATACGACGATGACCGTATTCTCAAAGTCGATTAAGAAGTCTTCCAGCCACCCGATAGCATCGAGATCCAAATGGTTGGTAGGCTCATCAAGAAGGAGGATATCCGGGTTGCCGAACAGAGCTTTTGCAAGAAGGACTTTTACCTTTTCATTTCCGTTTAAACTTCCCATGATGGAGTAGTGAAGGCTCGTATCGATGCCGAGGCCGTTTAAGAGCATAGCAGCACCAGATTCGGCTTCCCATCCGTCCATCTCGGCGAATTCCGCTTCTAACTCGCTGGCACGGATGCCGTCCTCTTCCGAAAAATCTTCTTTTGCATAAATAGCATCCTTTTCCTTCATAATCTGATAGAGACGCTCGTTGCCCATGATGACCACATCGGTAACGTTGTATTCGTCATATTTGAAATGGTCCTGCTCTAACACCGACAAACGCTGGCCGGGAGTAATGGCGATATCTCCGTTAGTAGTGTCAAGCCTGCCGGATAATATTTTGAGGAAGGTGGATTTGCCGGAGCCGTTGGCTCCGATAAGTCCGTAGCAGTTTCCTTCGGTAAATTTAATGTTAACGTCTTCGAATAACGCTTTTTTTCCAATACGTAACGTAACGTTGTTTGCACTAATCATTGTTATAAGCCTTTCTGAAAAATATTTGGTAAGAATAGAGGTTTATCTCATCCTTTCTTATTGTACAGAAAATCGAGGATTTTGCAAGGGTTTCTTGGGATTGCGGTATATTTCCGGCGTATTTCACATAAATTTGACATGGATTTATGGATAACTGCATGTTATGATAGGAATAGCATGTAGAAAGGTATAGAATGAGGGAGGAATTTCACATATGAAATTAAATTATAGGAGAACGGTTCTTATTGGACTGGCGTTTCTGTCCATATCCGGTTTCTGGCAGATATATGACAGCATTATCCCGCTGATGCTCCAGAACACATTTCATCTGGGTGAGACACTGACAGGTACGCTGATGGCTATGGATAACGTACTGGCCATCTTTTTACTGCCGTTGTTCGGGCTGCTTTCCGACAAGGCGGATACGAGAATAGGAAAAAGGATGCCGTTTATCGTAGGCGGAACGTTGTTTGCGGTAACCTTTCTCATGATTCTTCCTATAGCGGACAGCGAAGAAAACCTGATTTTATTTCTTGTGATTATGTTTGCACTTCTGCTTTCCATGGGGTTGTATCGTTCTCCCGCAGTAGCGCTCATGCCGGATCTGACGCCAAACCGTTTGCGAAGTAAGGCGAATGCGATCATCAATTTGATGGGGGCCGTAGGTGGTGTCTATGCGCTTCTTATGATAAAGTTTCTCGTGGGTCCAGGCAAACACCCGGATTATTTTCCGCTGTTTGTCAGCATAGGCGGTCTGATGCTCGTTGCAGTTGCCGTACTGTTTTTCGCCATTAGGGAGAAGAAGGTTGCGGCTTTGGTGGAAGCGGAGGTAAAGGCTTATGAGGCGGAAAGCGGAGAGATTATCGACGCGGCGGTGGAGGAGACGAAAGAGGATGTTGCGAAAGAAGCTATGCCGAAGGATGTTAAGCGAAGCATGGTTTTCCTTTTGGCTTCGATTTTCCTATGGTTTGCAGCTTATAATGCAGTAACCACTGCATTTTCCAGATACACGGGAGTTGTGTGGAATATGGAGGGAGGAGGCTTTGCGGATTGTCTGATGGTAGCGACGGTGGCGGCTATACTCAGCTACATTCCCATCGGAAGTATTGCGAGCAGGATAGGGCGTAAAAAGACGATAATGGGTGGCATTGTTGTGATGAGTGCATGCTATTTCGCGGCGATATTTGCAGGCACCTATCATCCGGCGATCAATATAGCCTTTGCGCTTATCGGTATAGGATGGGCGGCCATCAATGTGAATTCTTACCCTATGATCGTGGAGATGAGCAGGGGAAACGACATCGGCAAATTCACGGGAACCTATTATACCTTTTCTATGGCGGCGCAGATATTTACCCCGATTCTGTCGGGCTTCTTATTAGAGAGCATTTCCTATAGGACATTGTTCCCTTATGCATTTCTATTTTCGGCGGCGGCCTTTCTTACGATGATGCAGGTGCGCCATGGAGATTCCAAGCCGGTGAAAAAGAAGGCAGCATTGGAGAACTTCGATTTAGACGATTAAATTTTAAATGATACGAAGGACAGAAAAATGACAGTGATAATCAGCATTATAATAATTTTAGCGGTACTATATTTATTGGCTATCATGCCCCGTATGGTGCACAAGCCTGATAAGACTCCTTTTATGGGAGTCTTATACGCGCATAGAGGGTTGCACGATAACGAAGGAGACGCTCCTGAAAATTCATTAAAGGCATTAAAAAAGGCGATAGACAGAGGCTTCGGGGTGGAGCTCGACGTGCAGCTTACCAAGGACAAGATACCCGTCGTATTCCATGATTTCACGCTTAAGAGAGTGTGCGGTGAGGAAGGGAAAGTTTCGGACTATACGTATGATGAGCTTCAGCAGTTTCATCTGTACCGTTCCGATGAGAAGATACCGAGGTTCGAGGATTTTCTGAAACTGGCGGACGGTAAGATTCCTTTGATTGTGGAACTTAAAATTGAATGGACGGATGTTTCCGTCTGTGAGCTGGCTGACAGGCTGTTGAAGGAGTATAAGGGAGCCTATTGTATAGAATCCTTTAATCCGCTCGGACTTATCTGGTATAAGAAGCACCGCAAGGAGGTTATGCGGGGGCAACTTTCGGATGTATTTAAGAAGGAAAATGGTCTGAAGGGGCCGCTGTACTTTTCTTTGGAGCATTTGCTCCTGAATTGTGTAACGAAACCGGATTTTATTGCATATAATCATAAATATCATAGAATGCCATCCAGATGGATATGCAGAAGATTGTTTGGGAATCTTGCGGTGGCGTGGACTATAAAGACACAGCAGCAGCTCGATATGAGGAAGAAGGACTTCGATTTATTTATTTTTGATAGCTTCATTCCTGAAAAAAGAGTTAAATGAAAGAAGAGGTAGGAGAGGTAAAAGAAAAGGGAGGGGAATGACGCGGAAAAGCAGGTAATAAATGTTACTTTTGAAGAGAAAACCGAGGAATATACCGCGAAAGATAAGACGGTACTTCTTACTATCAAAGAAACCATACCTACGGTGGATATTGCCGGAAATAAAGAGGCATCACAGGCGATCAACAATTATATCAGAACCTTTAATTTGCATGGAATGTCTGTGGAGGATGCGAAGAAATGGGCAGATGAGGATTATATAACCAGAGGCAGGGACAATTGGTACGGCTATGATATGCAAACGGTCTTTTCCCTGAAAAGGGCCGATGAAAGGGTCATCAGCTTTCTTGTGACTGCATCGTCTTATATGGGCGGAGCTCATCCCAATACGATGGAGGCAGCTTTGAACTTCGATCCAAAGACAGGAAACAGGCTGACGCTTGCGGATGTAACTACGGATGAAAGGATGGCGGTTAAGGAAATTACGAATGCAATTTTGGAGCAGACGAAGCAGGAGAAATATACGGGGATGTTTTTTGAAGGATATGAGAGCAGTGTCGGAGATTTGCTGACGGAGGACACTTGGTATCTGGGAGAGAGAGGCTTTCATGTTATCGGGAATGAGTATATTATTTCGCCTCATGCGGCGGGGATTTTGAATTTTGTGATTCCGTATACGGAGGCGGGATTTTTAAAGGAGAAGTATACCATCATTTGACAAGGTTCTAATAGTTGATTACAGAAGACAAAACAGAGTTATCCGGTGTACGTAATGGAATAGAGGTATTGGATGGAGCGAAGTGTAGATATTAGGAATAGAGCTTTTTATTATATTAGTATAATGACATTCTTCCTTTCTATCATGTGTGTGATCGGGAATGTGATAACGAAGTATCCGATGAGCGCTAATTATAAATGGTTTTATTTGCTTTTTGTTTCAGTTTTATCTATTTTAGGGAGTAAGAGTGTTTATGAGTCTTATTTGCAACTGTTTCTCAGTTTGAATATTATCTTAGTGATTCTTCCTGTTGGCTGGCTGAACGGCGGAAGAGGGAACAGCAGTGCAACGGCATATTTGTTCTTGATTATGATAGGTATTATCCTGCTTTATGAGAATAGGCTCAGAAAAATACTTTTAGTTATTTTGGGACTGACGGTAGCGGTTTTGTTTTATATCGAGTATCGATTTCCTGAGATATTGAAGGTCTATGATTATGATATGCTGTTTATGGATAGGCTCATACAGCTTCCGATAACCTTAGTCGGAGGTTTTCTGATCCTTACTCTGTATTCCGATACATATATCAGGGAGAGGGAGAAGTTGAACGAGTATAGTATACAGCTTCGGGAGGCGAACGAGAAGCTGGAGTATCTGGCGAGTAAAGACGTGCTTACCAATATTAGCAATAGGCGTATCTTTGATATAAAACTGGAAGGGATTATCGATACGAAGGAGCATTTTGAAAAAGAGATTTATATCGTACTGTTCGATGTGGATTTATTTAAGGAAATAAATGATAGTTACGGTCACAGCACGGGGGACAGGGTGTTGAGCGAGATTGCCAGAGGGCTGAATCCCCTGCTGAATAAAGAATCTCTTCTTTCCAGGTGGGGAGGAGATGAATTTTCTATCATTTATTATGGCACTGAGGAAGGTGTGATCAGTACGGTCGATAAATTGAATAAAATATTAAAGGGAATAAAACTGGACTATGATAAGGAAGTAACGGTAAGCATAGGTATAACCAAGATGCAGGAAACGGATACGATGAGCAAGGTGTTCAAAAGAGTGGATAAGGGACTGTATAAATCGAAGTCGGAGGGCAGGAATAAGTATTCTATCATATAACTTGTAGCTGCTCATCGTTTTTGAAAAGCCTTGGGAGATATTCCGTAGGTCTTTTTGAAAAGTCTGCAGAAATACCCCACATTATCGAAGCCCGTACTCAAAGCGACGGCGGTAACGGTGCTTTTGGTCGTTGACAGCGCTTCCCTGGCCCGGTTTAAGCGGTATTCAATCAAATAATTGACAGGCGTCGTCTGGACGCCGAAGTGGAAGCAGCGAAGTGCCTCGCTCTTGCTTATATTGGCGGAAGCGGCGATATCCTTGAGAGATATCTTCCGGGAATATTCCTCGGATATGAATTGCAGCATCATTTGTAAACGAGGCTGGATGAAAATATTTCCTTCTGCGTTTCTTTGAGACAAAGAGCTTTGTATTTGTACAAATAATTCGGACCACATGGAGCAGACAAGGGTCTGCAGGGTGAGTTCCCGCATCAGTCCCCGAGTCTGCGCTTCTTCATAAATGCGGTGCAGCGTATTCAGAATATCTGCCTGCCATGCCACATCGGACTTTAATAAGACGTAGGAGCAGTTAGAGGATATGATGGGATATACATATTTCTTATATACGAGAGAGGCGCTGGGAGCGATGAACTCGGGGGTAAATAAGATATTAGGCATATGCCCGGTGGCAGGTGATTCGAAACGGTGGATGATGCCGCTGTTAATGAACATACCGTCACCGGCATGGATGCGGATACGCTCATTTCCAATCAGGCAATCAATGGGGCCCCGGTCTACGAAAATGATTTCAATTTCGTTGTGCCAGTGCCATTCCACATACTGTTTATTGAATTTCTTAATATCATCAAAGTAATATTCGAATTGAAAATCTGAGCTTCCATGAGTTCGTGTTTCCCGTAAGGTATCATCCGTAATGATTTCTGTGACCTGCATAATGTATACGTCCTCTCCTTTTGCATTGCTTGAAGATATTTTATCATAAATTGAAGAAATAATGCAAACAATGAAGATGAAGATTGTGATATAATGCAAAAACGTGTGACTGACACGAGATAAAATCGAGAGAGAATGAGGATCAGCTCTATGAAGAACGGCTATAAGAAAACGATCAACGCCTGTTTCATTGCATATATAGTACAGGCGATCGTGAATAATTTTGTTCCGCTGCTATTTCTGACCTTTCAAAATAGCTACGAAATACCCCTTGCGAAAATCACCATGCTCATTACCATCAATTTTGGTATCCAGCTTCTGGTGGACATGCTGTCCGTGGGTTTTGTGGACAAAATTGGCTATAGGGCATCTATGCTGCTTGCCCATATTTTCGTGGCTGCCGGTTTGATATCCCTTACGATATTGCCGGAGTTATTTTTCGACCCGTTTATCGGACTGCTCATGGCGGTAATAATTTATGCGGTAGGAGGCGGGATTCTTGAAGTGCTGGTAAGTCCGGTGATGGAGGCCTGTCCTACGGATAATAAGGAAAAGGCAATGAGTCTGCTGCATTCCTTCTATTGCTGGGGACATGTGGGAGTAGTTCTGATTTCCACGATATTCTTCCGCGCGTTCGGTATCTCTAATTGGAAACTGTTGGCGCTGGTATGGGCGTTTATCCCGGTTATAAACGCAGTGATATTTGCAAAGGCTCCTATCGCCTCGCTTATCGGAGAAGGTGAAACGGGACTGACGATAAAGGAGCTTTTTTCCAAGAAGATATTCTGGGTGCTGATGCTTATGATGGTATGTGCGGGAGCCAGCGAGCAGGCGGTCAGCCAGTGGGCATCCACCTTTGCGGAAAATGGCCTGGGAGTGAGCAAGACAGTGGGAGATTTGGCAGGGCCTATGTCTTTTGCTACAATGATGGGTATATCGAGAGTATTCTATGGAAAATACGGCGAAAAAATTAACCTGGACCGCTTTATGGGATACAGCGTACTGTTGTGTGCAGTGTCCTATCTTGGCATATCGCTCATACCCGTTCCGGCGCTGGGATTGGTAGGATGTGCGTTATGCGGACTTTCGGTGGGAATTCTCTGGCCCGGCACGTTCAGCAAGGCAGCAGCGGCTATCCGCGGCGGAGGAACGGCGATGTTCGCTCTGCTGGCGCTGGCAGGCGACTTGGGCTGCTCGGGCGGGCCAACGGTGGTAGGAATAGTTTCCAGCTATTTCGGAGACAATTTGAAAGTCGGTATTTTGGCTGCGATCGTATTCCCTATTCTGCTGCTTTTTGGAATTGCGGGTAGCAGGAAACTGAAAGAAGCATAATCTTATTTAATTGCAGTCAATATATTGTCTTGCGTTCCCATGGCAGTAGCTGTTATGATGTAGCTATGAACAGATGAGAAACTGGAGGGGAGTGGCGATGTCCGACAATAAAAAATACACGATAAAATATGCGGCTGTCCAAGGATTCTATTGGGCAGCTTTTTGCTCTTTATTAGGATTTACTGCGATATTCCTGCTGGATAGGGGATACACCAATTCGGAGATAGGAATCATTATAGCTTTGTCTAACGTGGCCGCTGTGTTTTTGCAGCCAATGATCGCGAGTCTCGCAGATAAATATGAGAAAATAACCTTGAAGGGAATCATATGGGTGGGGGCAGCAATCATCTTACTGACGTCGGCGGGGCTTACTATTGGCGGCGGGGCGTCGTTTCTGGTGTCGGCTTTTATTACGTTTTCGCTCATAGGTATCATGGTGATCCAGCCTTTTGTGAATACGATGTCCGTACAGCTGGAGGAAAGAGGGATCTTTATCAATTTCGGAGTATGCAGGGCTTGCGGTTCTTTTTGTTATGCAATGGTATCCACCGTGATGGGGGTCTTACTAAAATATAATCCTACCGCCTTGATACCTTTTTCCGCAGCGATTCTCACGCTGGGTCTGTTTGCCAGCGTAGGTGTTCTGGCAGCACACAAAGGGGAATGGAAAGCGGGGAGATTAAATAAGAAAAAAGATGCGCAGGAAAAGAAAGCGCAAGGCCTGGTCTCTTTCTTGGTATCCCATAAGAAATTTTTTGTTTTCCTAATTGGAATCACGTTTATTTTTTATTATCATGTACTTAGCTGTAATTTCTTATATCAGATTATCGAGAATGTAGGCGGCGACAGCGCGAGTATGGGAGTAGCAAGCTCTATTTCAGCAGTAATGGAGCTGCCGGCTATGATATTTTTCATAAAACTGGTGCAGAGGGTAAGCTGCAAGACCTTGCTTCGGATATCCGGCCTCTTTTTTGCTGTGAAAAGTATCCTGTATTTTATGGCAGGGTCAGTCGGCATGATTTATGCAGCTCAGTTATTTCAGGCGGGAGGCTATGCGCTGTTCATTCCGGCCTCTGTTTATTACGTGAGCAAACTGCTCGACAGGGCGGATATGGTGAAGGGACAGTCTCTCGTGACGACAGCAATCACGCTGGGCGGGGTGTTCGCCAGTGTGGTTGGCGGAAAGATGCTGGATGATTATGGTGCCGGCATGACACTTTTGGTAGGAGCTGTGGTGGCTGTAATAGGAGTTATCAGCATGAGTGTATCGGTGGAAGATGTCTGAGGCCGTTAACTGCCTTCAAAGAAATGTTAATAGATTATCAATATCAACCGATATACATAAGTATAGAAACAAATGAGGTCAAAAAAGGTAAAAATGGAATAGGGGGATAAAATGAAAACCACAGGATTAGAAGGAACCACAGGCTTTGGCATCGGCGTGGAAAAGAGTAAAAATAGTAAGGAAGAGGCGAAAAAGGAGCAGGGAAATAAAAGCGTTATTTTTGCCGGAGATATAGATGCAATAATGTCTGACCGGGTGGAGAGCAAGCGGGCGCAGGCAAGAAAGCAGGCGGCGAAGGTCATCATGGATCAGTTTGAGAGCGACGAGAAAGTGAGCGACAGCTTAAATGAGATTCGCAGTAAGATCGCCGAGCTGCAGGAGCAGAGAAATGAACTGAACCAGCGCAGAAACAACGTGTTGAAGCGACAGGACGAGCTAAAGGAGACGTACGGTATCGAGGATGAAAGTCAGGAACAGCAGGATCTGGAGCTTCTTCGTAAGGCCCGCACCGCGCAGAGAAACAATGATTTGGGAAGTTTGAGCGAAGAGGAGCTTGAACGGGTTGCAAACATGGGCGAGCTGACGGAATATCAAAGAAAATCTTTGGCATCGGATGATGTAATAGAAAACTGCGATTCTTTGATAGATGTTATGGATATAGCAATCGCGGGATGCGTCAGTGCGCTTACGGATGCCAAGCTGTCTGTGCTAGAGCAAAAAGGCATGGTAGATGCGATGAATGGAGCGGATAGTATCATTAAGGCGGCTTCCGATGCAATTGTCGGCATGCTTAGGGCGGAGGCTAAGGAGCATATCGATGAGGAGATGGATGAGCTGGTAGCGGCAGCGAAGGAAGCAGATGAGAAGAAGAAAGAACAAGAAGAGAAGCTGGAAGATATAAAGGGAGAGAAGGAAGAACAGGAGGAGATTGTAGAGACGATGAACACCAATGCGGCGATTCAGGATGAACTACAGAAGAAGCTGGATAAGATCTTGAAGGATATGGAGCTTCTGGAAGAGGACTTGAAGGGCCTCATTGTGGACGGGCAGCTATAGAAGGTTTGGAAGGAGGAGGTAGTATATCTATGCTAATGAGCATAAATTTAGATAACAGCATAAGGATGAACACACAGCCGATTCCGGCGGATACGGAGGATGTACGGGCAGCTTTCGGGCAGCAGGTTCTGAACTATGTCTATTGCGAAGGCGCAGGACAAAGCGAAGAGGATAAAGCGAAATATGAGGCGAGAATATATGCGAAGCTTCAGGCGGGGAAGGAACTGACCTCTGCGGAGCTGAGTTATCTGGCGAAGAATAATCCGATTCTGTACGCCAAGGCCCTGCGGGCACATCTTATGCGAAAAGCGCTGGAGAACAGACTTCAGGCCTGCCGCTCCAAGCAGGAGGCGGAGACGGTTTATCAGACGGCTGTAAATAGCTTAAGTGATAAAGATCCGGATAAAGAGATGATAATTGCCGCACTCACGGATGCCTATAAGGAATTCAAGAAAAGTGATGAATACAAAAGACTTCCGGAGAAGGCAGAGGAGGAAGGCAGCAGTGAAGCAGTGCAGGGAGAAGTCCGTCATATTTTCAACGTAGACGGATATCAGGAAACTTATAAAACGGATGCTGCGGAGATATCTTTTTCGGCATCCAGGTAGAACGGAACCTTAGGCAGAGGGAGGCGCATATACCATGAATTATGATACAGTTTCTTTTGAAAATAGAATAAAGGAAAACATTAAGAGCTATACGGTTAAAAGTTTATTCACTATTGATTATCTTATGGAATTTTTCAGTACGATTGCCGAAGAATTTGGAGTAGAGATATTGCTGACGGACCGGTACGGTGAGAAGGTGCTGGAGATAGGAGACTTTTCGGGATTTAGCCCCGATGTTATAAATGCGCCCGGTATAGATTTGCAAATCTGCGGGTATACGGTGGGATATTGGTATGTCAGGTATAACAAGGTCGCCGGAGAGAAACTGGCAAACGCAGAGAAACTGTTGGATGCAGCGTTTTCCCTTTTGACCAGGCTGGGAACTGAAACATATATGGGCAGAGAAGCTGTTTCCTATATGGAGAGGATGGATAAGAAGTCTGAGAAGGAGCGCTATCAGGGCGGATGCAATATGAAGGAGGATGTCCTGACGGGAGTATGCAGCAAGGCATATATTGAGAGCAGGATGAACGTGCTGGATCGCTCTGAGGTCGTACCGGTTGCGGTTGCACTTATTAATATTAATGACTGGAAGTTTGTATACGATAAATTCGGAGTGGAAAAGAGCGACAGCCTTATACAGCTCGTGGCTTCCATCGTTATGAATGAAGCGAGGGCAGAATACATCATTGGAAGGATTGAGGGCGATGTTTTTCTCGTGTTGATTCCTATGGCAGAAGAAAACGAGGCGGAGGAATATTGCAGGCGGGTGCAGGAGGCATGCTTGGCTTATGAAGGCGATACCGTGCTGGCACCGTCGGTTGCGGTGGGATTTGTTATTAAGACGAATGTGGAGGAACATATTCAGGATTTGATTTCCGATGCGGAATATGAGATGCTTCAGAATAAGATGGAGATAAAGAGTGCCGTGGGGTATCGGG
>JAEWPN010000018.1 GCA_023399455.1 Bacillota bacterium | reverse complement strand
TCATGTAATCCTCCAATCTCTGATGACGAATAAGAAGTATCCTTGGTAATTGATAGATAGCTCCAGCTGCTGAGGCAAATTGAATAATGCGACTTTCATCTAAACCAAAAATCTTGCTAGCCTCTTCTGGACGTAAATATCTTTTATAAATATTGTCATCATGAATGTAACTCCTGACAGATGGTTTTAGTTTATTCAACACATCGTCACCTCTTACTTGTAAAAGTCATCATCTAGTATTCTGAATGTTTCAATGTATTGATCCAATACCTCCAGACTAACTAAGACCATTTGATTCAATTTATAACAAGCTTTTGCGTCTTTTGCGAGTTGCATAAATTTCGATACACTCATATGATACATTTGTGCACCCTCAGAATACCTAACAAACTTGTCAGGGTTTAATTTTTTCTTCTCAATCTTCACTGGAGTATTTTTATTAATCTTATTATCCATACAATTCTCCTTCTGTTTTGGGTCATTATTATCTGACCAATTTTTTATTTTTCTTTGACTAATTTCCATAACGCAAAAAAAGGACATCTTCTAAATTTCTTTAGAAAATGTCCTCTAATAGTGCTTTTTTCTATTAAATTGAAATCCAAACCATTCTTTATCTAAGCGTTGACTCGTGTTAATGACTATGTTTTTTCTTGGTCACAACTTGGTCAACCTTATATCAAAAACCTTGAAAGTACTGATTTTACTGGATTTATTTATCCAGGCTCTTCATCGTCGGGAACAATAAAACATCTCTGATCGCCGGCGAATCCGTAAGCAGCATAACCATACGGTCAATGCCGAATCCGATTCCGCCCGTAGGCGGCATTCCGATTTCGAGGGCATTCAAGAAGTCCTCGTCGATGCTGTTAGCTTCTTCGTCACCTTGCGCTATCAGCTCCTCCTGTGCGATAAAGCGTTCGCGCTGATCGATAGGATCGTTCAGCTCAGAATACGCATTTGCCATCTCACGACAGGTGATGAACAGCTCAAAACGCTCCGTATATTCCGGCTTGTCCGGCTTTTTCTTGGTGAGCGGTGAGATTTCGATGGGGTGATCCATAACGAAAGTGGGCTGCACCAGATGCTCTTCTACGAAATCTTCAAAGAACAAGCTTAAAATATCGCCCTTTTTATGTCTCTTCTCATAGTGAACGCCCTTTTCATCCGCTACCTTCCGCGCTTCTTCTGTAGTCTTTATCTGTTCAAAATCGATACCCGTATATTTCTTAACGGCATCCACCATCGTAATTCTTTCAAACGGCTTGCCTAAATCGATTTCCACATCGCCGTACTGTATCTTCGTCGTTCCAAGAACCTCCTTCGCCACATGGCGGTATAGATTCTCGCTCAGATCCATCATTCCGTTATAATCGGTATATGCCTGATACAGCTCCATCAATGTAAATTCGGGATTGTGTCTTGTATCAAGACCCTCGTTGCGGAATACCCTTCCAATTTCATACACTCTTTCCATTCCACCGACAATCAGCCTCTTTAAATAAAGTTCCAAGGAGATCCTAAGCTTTACCTCCTCGTCCAATGCGTTGTAATGGGTTTCAAAGGGTCTGGCTGCCGCGCCGCCCGCATTGGATACGAGCATGGGTGTCTCTACCTCCAGAAAGCCCTGGCTGTCCAGATAGCGGCGAATGGAGCTGATAATCTGAGACCGCTTTACGAAGGTATCTTTTACGTCCTCATTCATAATAAGGTCCGTATATCTTTGGCGATAACGTATATCCGTATTTACAAGTCCGTGATATTTTTCGGGGAGTATCTGAAGGCTCTTGGAAAGTAACGTGATTTTAGCCGCATGTATTGAGATTTCTCCCGTCTTGGTTTTGAACACTTCACCCTCTATACCGACAATATCGCCCACATCATATTTTTTGAAATCCGCATAAGGTTCTTCCCCAATGCTGTCTCTGGCTACATATGACTGGATATTGCCTTGCAAATCCTGCACATTGCAAAACGAAGCTTTTCCCATAACTCGTTTGGACATAACGCGTCCTGCTATGGATACTATTTTGCCTTCCAATGTGTCGAAATTATTTTTCACCTCAAGGCTATGATGGGTCACATCATATTTCATAATCTGGAAAGGATCCTTTCCGCTTTCCTGCAACACCGCAAGCTTCTCTCTTCTTACTTTCAATAGCTGGTTAATATCCTGTTCCTGCTGCTGACCTTGTACGTTCTGTGTTTCTTCCACTACTGACACTCCTTTTCTCCCGACTTTCTCTGTCAGCCCCTACACTTTTTAATTGCTGGAGCGCTGAATCTCGAGCACTTTATATTTCAATACGCCGACCTGCGTTTCTACGCTGACTAATGCTCCTACCTTTGCACCGATCAATGCCTTTCCCACCGGCGATTCGTTAGAGATTTTTCCCTTAAGGCTGTTCGCCTCGGTGGAGCCTACGATTTTATATTCCAATTCTTCTTTATATTCCATATCCATAATCCTTACTTTACAGCCGATGTTAATCTTATCCAGATCCACTTCGTCTTCTACTACAACCTCGGCATTTTTCAGGATTTTTTCCAATTCTTCGATTCTGGCTTCGATATCGCGCTGCTCGTCTTTCGCCGCATCGTATTCCGCATTTTCCGATAAATCGCCCTGTTCTCTGGCTTCCTTAATTTTCTGCGCTACTTCTTGTCTTTTTACTACTTTTAAGTCATGAAGCTCATCTTCATATTTCTTGAGACCTTCATAAGTCAAAATATTCTTCTTTTCTTCCATTTTGGGTCACCCTTCCTACGAGTGTTCTCTTTACTCGTTTTCCACCAATTTTTACTTCTTCTCTGCATGAGTATGGGTCTGATTAACTCTAGTATTGTACCCATTTTTCGCGAGAGTGTCAAGGAATTTCACTGTTGACAGATACCTTATATCCTTCCGCTTCTTCTCCAGCACCTTCCGCTTTTCATTTTCCGACCAAAAATCAATATACGAAGCCTCTTCAGGAATAGCAGCATAGGGGGGAACATAGCGTGGCCTTCCATCCAGGATCACCGTCTTTTTGTTCTTACCAAGGCGTTTTTCCAGCTTGTTTACGTAAGCAGCGGGAATTCCGTATTCTTCATATACATAATCCGTAAAATCCATATACATCTCCGGTCTGTCGGTAACTACCGTAAAGTGATTGATACGGGGCAAATATTTTTGTAATAATACGGCAAAGATTCTTCTCTGCTCCTCCATCGCATCCATCCTCTGAAAGGAACCTTCCTCACCAAACTCGTCATCCACTGCATTCCATCCGATCAGGAACAGATACTCCCAGCACAAATTTTGCTTCACAACCATATGGAGTAAGATTTCCGGCGGAAGCTTTTCCTTCATTTCCAGCAGGACACTCAGCTCCGGCTGCAAATAATAATCCCAAGCCTCCGTTTGCTCCAGCTGTGCACTCAATGTTTCGAAGAGCCTTTGCTTATCCCAAGGCTGTCCGCCGCCGTAGAATTCCGGCACCTTGTAAAATAAAAGTTCGTATTCCTCTCCCATATCTATATTAACGCAAGGCATCCGAAAAGTGTTCCAAAAATGCTTCTTCGCATTCTGTCCTTTTTCCAGATGAAAATACACGATCGTTTTCTTATCCGATTCCATATTTCTCCCAGTCTAAGGCTGCTTATAAAAATACCGGCCGCAGCGCTTATTACTTTTAAACAGCATATGAGAGTCAACTTACCCTTATTACATTTGTCGGTGAATTTCCCGGCAGAACAAAAGTGTGCTTACCTGTTACATAAAAATCGCCTCCACGCCTCTCATCAGATCATCGAAGGTTTCCATCTCATTCACCTTTTGCCTGAATCTCGCCGCATAAGGAAAACCGGTCACATACCAGGAAACATGCTTGCGCATTTCCCGGATGCCTATATATTCCCCCTTGTATTTAAGCTGAAGCATTGCATGGCGCAAGATCATTTCTTTTACCTGAGCAGTCTCAGGAGAAGCAAGCTTCTCTCCAGTTTGTAAATACGCTTTGATTTCCCTGAAAATCCAAGGATTTCCTCTAACTGCACGACCTATCATCACACCATCGCAGCCGGTTTGCTCCATCAGCCTCGCAGCCGATTCTCCGTCAGTCACATCGCCGTTTCCGATGACCGGAATACGAACAGCTTCCTTTACCTTGGCGATAATATCCCAATCCGCTTCTCCTGCATAATATTGCTCTCTCGTCCGTCCGTGCACCGTTACCGCCGCGGCTCCCGCTGCCTCCGCCGCCTTTGCAATTTCCACCGCATTAACGTGAGCGTCGTCAAAGCCCTTTCTGATTTTTACGGTAACCGGCTTTTTGATTGCTTTTACCGTCTCCGCTACGATTTTCTCTACCAATGCCGGATTTTTCATAAGAGCCGATCCCTCGCCGTTTCCTACGATCTTAGGCATCGGACAGCCCATGTTGATATCCAGCACGGCAAATGGCCGCTCCTCGATCCTTTTTGCCATTTCGCTTATAATATGCGGGTCCGAACCGAAAAGCTGTAAGGAAACGGGAAGCTCCTCCGGATGTATCTCAAGTAGCTCTTCCGTATTCTTGTTATTATACATAATCGCTTTGGCACTGACCATTTCCATACATATAAGCCCGGCCCCCTGCTCCTTGCATAGCAATCGAAACGGCAGGTCGGTAACACCTGCCATGGGGGCTAATATGATATTATTTTCCAGTATGGCATCTCCTATCCGCAGAGGCCTTAATTTACTTTCCATTTTTTATTTCCTGTTCTTATCATAGATTATCCTCAGTCCGTCCAAGGTAAGCGTACTGCAGTAAATATCGATGCTCTCCGCCTCCTCCGAGATCAACCGGCCAAGCCCTCCCGTCGCCACTGTTTTCAGATTATCAAAGCCGCTTTCTTTCTTGACCTGACCCACGATATATTCCGTCTGTCCGATTTGCCCGTATACAAGTCCTGCCTGCATGCTGGATATGGTTTCCTGCGCCAGAATGGACTTAGGCTTTTTAATCTCTACCTCTGGCAGCTTCGCCGTATGCTCCCACAAAGCCTTCGCGCTGATACGAACGCCCGGCGCTGTGATGCCGGCCGCGAAACAGCCGTCCTCCGTTACGAGATCATAGGTGGTCGCCGTACCGAAATCCACTACCAGAACCGGTCCCCCGTAAATCTCATATGCAGCTACCGCATCAACAATCCGGTCCGGTCCGATTTCCCGCGGATTTTCGGTTATAATTTTAATTCCGGTCTTCACTCCCGGGCCTACGATAACCGGCACAGTTCCCAGATATCTGGATACTCCGCCTATCAGAGCGTGCATGATATTGGGAACGACGCTGGCGATAATCGTTCCCTCCAAATCCGCTTTGCTTATATTATTGATTCTAAGAAGCTCCGTAATGCTCATGCCATACTCATCTGAAGTGCGCTCCATCCTCGTGGTCATGCGAAAAGTAGTCACAAGCTCCTTATCATTATATACACCAAAGGTTATATTCGTGTTTCCTACGTCAATTACAAGTATCATATTTATACCCATGCTCCTTTCAAGGTCCTGCTCATTCTCTTATGCTTCTTCCAAATCAAGCTTCTCTTGCAGGACAAAAATACGGTAGTAAAGGCTTAACGATTCGAATAGCTCCTGCCTGCTGCCTCTTATCTTACCTACCATCAGTCCGCTGCTTATCTCATCATACAGAAAATCGTCCTCTGCAAAATTCGTTTCAAGGAAAACAGTACCGTCCTCTTCGAATACCACCGTGAAAATCCCTCCTACCTCTTCGGTGAAGAGCACACATATGATATGCAGTTCGTCCTTAATGGAACTGGGAATCCCATCGAACCTATCGTTAAAATAATATTTCTGCTCATAAGAATTTGCACCGCATAAAACAATTCTATTTTCTTCCATTTCTATAAAACGTGCTCCTTTCACAGATTTCTTCCGGACGCTTTTCGGTATCAGGTATAACCGAACAAGCCTCTTACCGATACTTCTCCGGCATATATCCTTGCGATTTCCCCGTCTTCCTTCTCTACCAGCAGCTCTCCCGACGAATCGATTCCTCTGGCGATTCCTTCAAATTCCCCTGCGGGATCAAGCACCCGCACTTGTTTGTCCACATTCACCAGATGCTTCACATACTCCGCCCTAATCCCCGTCAGATCCTGGGTCTGCAAAAAAATCTCATAATTATTTTCAAAGCGCTTCAATACATTTTGCAAAAGCTCGGCACGCGGCCACTGCATCCCGCTCTCCAGAAACAACGAGGTTGCCGTCCCGGTTATTTCCTCCGGAAACTGTGCCAGGTTCACATTGATGCCCGCACCGATGACTACATACTGGATATAGCCCGGCTCCACATTCATCTCCGTCAGGATTCCGCAGACTTTCTTGCCGTTTACCACAATATCGTTGGGCCATTTGATTCCTGTCGTCAGCCCGCAGAAAGCCTCCACCGCCTGAGCCACGGAAAGCGCCATGACGAGCGTAAGGCTCGATGCCTTGTCCGGGATGAAATCAGGCCGCAGCAAAAGTGTAAAATAAATATCCTTTCCCGCGGGAGACTGCCATACCCTCCCCCGTCTTCCCCTTCCGGCATTCTGTTTATCCGCAACTGCAACCGTCCCGTGGGGAGCTCCCTCCTCCGCAAGACGCTTGGCATCGATATTCGTAGAGCCGGTTTCTTCATAAAAATAAACCGTGTTTCCCGCCCATTTATTATGGATGCGGCTCTTTAATTCACTCAAGGTGAGTACATCCGGATTTTCCTTCAGCTTATAGCCCTTATTCTGGACCGCCTCTATCACATAGCCCTGTTCCTTCAATTGCTTCATTACTTTCCAGACCGCCGTCCTCGACACGCCGAACCGGTTACAAAGCTCCTGCCCGGAAACGTAGTCCTCACTTTCCCTAAGGAGAGTCAAAATCTCTGTTTTCATACTTATTCCAAAACCCCAATCGTCGCCGCCATTACCGCTTTAATCGTGTGCATACGGTTTTCCGCCTCCTGGAACACGATAGAAGCCGCAGACTCGAATACTTCGTCCGTCACTTCCATTTCGGTAATGCCGAATTTTTCTCCCATTTCTTTTCCTATCACCGTCTTCAAATCGTGGAAAGCAGGCAGACAGTGCATGAATACCGCTTTTTCTCCGGCATTTTCCATTACCTTACGATTTACCTGATAGGGCGAAAGCTCCTCGATGCGCTCCGTCCAGACTTCCGCAGGCTCTCCCATGGAAACCCACACATCCGTGTAGATTACATCCGCGTTCTTCGTTCCTTCCTCCACGCTTTCCGTCAGTTCGATCGTAGCGCCGGTTGCCGCAGCTAGCCTTTGGCATTCTTCTACCAACGCTTTCTCAGGAAAATATTTCTTAGCCGTACACGCTGTAAAATACATTCCCATCTTCGCGCAGGCCACCATAAGGGAATTTCCCATGTTGTAACGGGCGTCTCCCATATAAGTCAATTTGATACCATTCAAATAGCCAAAGTGTTCTCTGATGGTCAGCAGATCCGCCAGCATCTGAGTCGGATGGAATTCGTTGGTCAAGCCGTTCCATACTGGGACTCCCGCATACTTCGCCAACTCCTCTACGATTTCCTGACCGTATCCGCGGTACTCGATGCCCTCGTACATGCCTCCAAGCACTCTCGCCGTATCTGCAATGCTCTCCTTTTTTCCTATCTGAGAGCCCACCGGATCAAGATAAGTAGTTCCCATACCCAGATCATGAGCTGCCACTTCGAACGCACATCTCGTTCTCGTGCTTGTCTTTTCAAAAATCAGCGCTACATTCTTCCCTGTATGCCACTGGGTCAAAACCCCTTTTTTCTTCTTATCCTTTAAGTCTGCCGATAAATCGAGCAAATATGTAATCTCCTCCGGCGAAAAATCCAATAGCTTCAAAAAATGACGTCCTTTTAGATCCATGTGTTCCTCCTGCCTCTCCTGAATGTACCAAACCAGTGTCTTTTCTCGTTTTAATATTTTACAGCGTTATGAAATTCCGGCAGCCGGAAACTTTCTTCCAACTACCGGAACTGATAAGCTTTGTTTTATTTGCTAATGTTACCATCAATTTACAAGGTCTTACATGCCCTGAACCATGAGATTTGCCCGGTTTTCATCGTTGTCCTCAATTGGCGTACGTCCAGTACGCCTCACTCGTCCGCCTTGAAAACCAAACAAATCTCTATGGTCAGGGTCGAAGAGTCGGAAAGGGACAAATTTTCGTCCCTGCAAGGCACTTGACCGACGCGTACTAAACGTACGCGGAGCGAAAGTAACGCAGCAGGAACAAAAATTAGCCCTTATCCGACCGTGTGTGACCTTGTCAATCGATGGTACCATCCACAGCGATTTCCTTAATCGAGGAAACCAGACCTGCCACACCTTGAATCTCAGAAGGAATGATAATCTTGGTCGCCTTGCCGTCCGCCGCTTTCGCAAACGCTTCAAGACTCTTAAGCGTAATAACTGCCTGATCCGCACCTGCTTCGCGTATCATGCGAATGCCGTCCGCTGTCGCCTTCTGTACCGTAAGAATCGCTTCTGCCTCACCTTCCGCCTCACGGATCATCTTCATCTTCTCCGCTTCTGCGCCAAGGATCGCTGACTGCTTATGAGCCTCTGCTTCCAGAATCACCGATTCCTTCTGGCCTTCCGCTACGAGAATCGTAGACTTCTTCTCGCCTTCCGCTCTCAGAATGGCCTCGCGGCGTTCACGTTCCGCCTTCATCTGCTTCTCCATGGCATCCTGAATAGCGGCAGGAGGAACAATATTCTTAAGTTCCACACGATTCACCTTGATTCCCCACGGGTCGGTGGCAGAATCGAGAGTTGCTCTCATCTTCGTATTAACGACTTCTCTGGAGGTGAGCGTCTGATCCAGCTCCATATCACCGATGATATTACGCAGCGTCGTCGCTGCCAGATTCTCGATAGCCATAATCGGATTCTCTACTCCGTATGCGTAAAGCTTCGGATCCGTAATCTGGAAAAATATTACCGTATCGATACGCATCGTTACGTTATCCTTTGTAATTACCGGCTGGGGAGCGAAATCTGCTACCTGCTCCTTCAGGTTTACCCGCCTCGCTACTCTATCGATAAACGGCACTTTGAAGTGAAGTCCTACCGACCATGTACTCTGATAAGCGCCGAGTCTTTCCAAAACAATCGCACTTGCCTGCGGCACGATCTTGATACAGGATACCAAGACCAAAATAAGTATGACTAAAACAATCGCTAATATTACCATAATTAATTCTCCTCTTTCCTTTCGTCAACAATGAGTTTCACCCCGTTAATAGCAACTATGTTCACTACGCTTCCTGTTGTCAGCTTCACATTATCATCCGACATCCGTGCGGACCATTCCAGCCCGTTAACAGTCACTTGTCCGATCCCCTGCAGATTATCGATCTCGCTGGTGACAATTGCCTGTCTTCCTACAAGGCTCTCCGCATTCGTCTTCACCCTGTCCTTGTTGAAGTACCTTACTGCAATAGGTCTTGTAAAATAAAGAAGCACAAGAGATACCGCTAAAAAAAGGACTATCTGCAAAGCAACCGGAGCTCCAAAAACCGCGGCAATTACTGCTACGAGAGCACCTCCTGCAAACCAGATGGTTGTAAGTCCCATCGTCCCTATCTCAACCACTATAAACAAAACCAGTGCAATAAGCCATAAAATAGTGTAATCCATAATCAGTCTCCCTTCCATGACTTTCTTATATCTTACTATATTTCGGCGTTTTATTCAATATTACATTTACACATAACAAAAGTGTGCTTCGCACACTCTCACAGCCAAATCCTCGGCAGCACAGCTTTTGTTCCGCGCGCGCAGCTGCGCATCCTGCCCGAAGGGCTTTTATCTTATAGGACGTACTTCCTATAAGATAAAAGGTTTTGTGCATATTGAGTACGCACAAAACCTTATAATCAGAAAAATGCCGCTTACCAGAATACATGGTCTCCTATTACGATTCCATCATGAGCGCCGGCTCTCTTGAAATGGGTTGCCGTTCCTACATTGGATGCGCCGCCTATCGCTTCCTGCGCCGCCTTTATACAGCTTTCCGGAATATTTCCTCCATAGACCTTAGCTACTTTCCCGTTAAGCGCGGGAGTGAACTGGCCCGAAGCGTAAATGACACCCGTAATGGAATTCGGATATGCACCGCTCCTTACTCGGTTCATGACCACGGCTCCTACCGCCAGATGTCCTTCGTAGCCCTGATTCCCCGCTTCACAATAAATCAACGCAGCGAGAAGTCTTGTATCGTCCGCACCTACCACAACAGCTCCTTGATTAGTCGTGAGCTTCGCCTTGGCTTCTGCCTCCGCTTTTTCCCTCGCCTTGATTGCGGTGACGGTCTCACCCTCGTCGATGTGGAAGTCCAGATTCACGAATTCAGATGAAACATAGCCTATCTCATTGCCGTATGCCACACTGATCCAGTCATCGTCCACCACCTCGATCACATCCAGCTCATCGTCCTGTGCCATCAGCACATATATGCCCGCCTCGGTGTTAGGCTCCCTACGTACTCGTAATGCATCCGTCTCTATGGTTACGATAAGATTACCTACTTCTCCCGCCATCTCTTTGGCATCCTCACCGAAAAGAAGATATTCATCGTTGGCCCATCCTACCAAATCGCCGGACTGCAATTTCGTCCATCCGTCCCTTCTTTCCAAAATCTTACCGCCGCAGTCTTTGTATAACAATCCTACCTTTTCCGCATCCTCGCTGGCCTCTGCCCGCACATTCAACGCGTTCTGAACATCCGCCATAACGAGATTCGATTCCGGTTGCTCTTGCTCGACAGGCTCTGCCTTCTCTTCCTGAACCGTACTACTAAATACAGACTCTTCCGAAGTAACACTCTCAGCGGATACTTGTGCCGAATTCTCCGACACACTGCTCTCAACTCTGGCTTCCGTGCTGGGATCCAGTATCCTGGCCACTCCTACGGTAAGTGAATCCAAATATTCCCTGCTGCCTGTAGTATTTTCGCCGGCCGCCGCCCTGATATCCATGGACATCAGCATGACAATTGCCAGTATAATACCTGACAGCCTATAAAACAGCTTTATGCTTCTTGACATTTCATTCCCTCCAAGCTTATGCTCCATGCAAAATATTCCTGCAAAAAACACTTACTCTTACTGCTATCATATGTAATTATTACAAATTTGTTAATTTTATTACGCGAATAATAATAACAAATGAAGCAGTCATTGTCAAGTTTACGCTGTTTTCCTTGATTTTATACACTTGTCCCGTAAAAACTATGTGATAATTTTTCCTTATTTCCCCACATATGTTACAAATTTTATAACTTTTTCGACTTCTCCACGCAGGCACTTAATGCTTCCGTTACCGCCGAGCGCATTCCTTTCTCTTCCAGCACCCTGACGCCCTCGATAGTGGTTCCTCCGGGAGAACATACCATGTCTTTTAATTCTCCTGGATGCATTCCGGTCTCCAATACCATCTTCGCACTTCCAAGCACCGCCTGAGCGGCGAACTCATAGGCCTGCTTCCTCGGCATTCCAGCCCCTACCGCTGCATCCGCCATAGCTTCTATAAACATGAATACATAAGCCGGAGAGCTGCCGGATACTGCTCCTGCTGCGTCCATCAGCCTCTCTGGAATAGAGATGGCTTTGCCGAAGCTTCCCATCAGCTTTATGCAGAACTCCTCTTCATCCCTCTTTACTGACGAATTGACACATACAGCCGTACATCCTTCTCCTACTAACGCCGGGGTATTAGGCATGCAGCGGATAAGCTTTATGGGCTTTGCAAACTCCTTCTCTATCCACTCCATAGTCTTTCCCGCCGCGATGCTGATGAGCAGCTTATCCTCTGTTATTTCATCCCGTATTTCGGCTATTACCTCGGGGAAAAAAATGGGCTTTACCGCAAGAATGAGTACATCCGCTTCCGCCGCCGTCTCTTTGTTGCTTTCTGTGGTGCGAATGCCGAATTCCTTGCGCATTTTTTCCATCGTCGCCTCCGTCTTCGACGATCCGATGATTTCCGCCTGCGTCACGATATTTTGCTTCAGCATACCTCCAATGATGGCCTTCGCCATATTTCCTAGTCCTATAAATCCTATCCGCATATCTTATCCCTCCGTTTCTAATTTTCCCTCTGCCTTGCCGCTTCATACATAAGAAGAGACGCAGAAACTGCCGCATTCAGTGATTCCACCCGTCCCTTCATAGGAATCTTTATATAATTATCCGCCGCCTCAGACAGTTCTTCCGACAAACCGTTGCCCTCATTTCCGATCAAAAAAGCCGTACCTCCCTTATAATCACACTGGGAATAGCTCTTCTCTCCCCTTAAATGCGCTGCATATACCTTAACCCCGTTCTTTTGCAGTTCCTTTACCGTCTGTACGATATCATCCGCATAAAAAAACGGCACGCGATATACAGAGCCCATGGTGGAGCGTATCGTCTTCGGATTATATATGTCCACCGTATCTTTGCTCATGATCACTCCGCTCACCCCCGCACCTTCTCCGGCACGAAGGATGGTTCCGAGGTTTCCGGGATCCCTAAGTCCCTCTGCGACAAGAAAAAGCGGCACCTCCCCGCCTCCCAGCATGTCTTTCAGCGAGTAGTGAAACTGCTTTAGCACACATAAAATTCCCTGCGGAGTCTGGGTATCAGATATTTTAGAAAAAACTTCCTCCGATACTGTTTCATATTTGCACTGCTCCAGCTTCTGCACAATCTGTGAAACCTTGTGAATGTCCTCCGACACATAGACCTCCAGAATACTCTCTAAAGGCGCCTCCAAAAACATTTTAATTCCCTCTGCAATGAAAACGCCCTCTTTTCTTCTCAGCCCGGCCTTTTTATTCAATTGTACGAT
>JAEWPN010000013.1 GCA_023399455.1 Bacillota bacterium | reverse complement strand
TTTTATTTTCCACCAGCTTAGCCGCACTGCGGTATACGATCTTCCCCGTACTCTCCTCGATTACTTCGAAGAAATCCGCCGTCAGGTTGGCAACAGCACTCTTTTTTCCTTTTGCAAAATAACCTGCACTGGATAACACGATACTATTTTCTGCACACTCCCACCCAAGCTCCTTTTCAGGATTTTCCACCTGTTCCAGGGCGATGTCTTTATAAGAGTAGGTGAGTTCCTCTCCCATCGCTACGTCCTGTCCGCACAGAAAAACATAGAACTGAATTTCCTTCACCTTATCTCTGGGAAGGCTCGGAAATTCCCAAAAGCATTCATTCCATTCCATGTTATTTAAATCGAACACTGTAAACCCTTCCCGCACATAGCGGTCCGGTATCTTCTGCTCTCCATCGTTTCTAATCCCCACGTTCAGATGTACTGTCCCGGCACCCTTCACCTCCGGTCGTACCCAGAAATGCAGCCTGTTGTAGGCAGTCAGATTCTCTCCCGGCAAAGAAAAATGTACCTCTGCTGTTCCGAAATTACTGTAGTCTCCGTCTTCAGGCGCTCCCTTCGGCCATCGGTCACTGCGAAGGGGAGCCGTAATTTTTACACACGATTGCTCTTCCTCCGTCAGAACAAGCAGAACTCCTTTCTCCCCCGCAGCAGGAGTACTTATCTGCTCTCTCGCCGTCCATACATTCTTTCTATCAAGCACCTTCTTATTCGGGAATTCCGCCTCCAATGACCGTTCCCTATGCAAGGGCAGCATGGAATGGATAAACAAACTGTCCTCTAATTCTTTCCGGAATTCATCTCTCATCGATTGTCTCCTTTCATGAGCAGCATCCCGAGGGTAGCCGCTCCGATTAATCCCGCATGTCGCAGGTCAAAGCTGGAAAATACTACACCGTTTGTCACGCCGCGCATCGTTTCGGGGGAAAGACATCTGTTCACCTTCCGCATCAGCCATCCGTCGCTGATTACACCTCCGCCCAAAATAACCGTATCCGGGTCACTTACCCTCACAAGATTCATTATAACACAGGCCAGCGCTTGAGCCGCATATTCTGTAATTTCAACACATTCTTTAAGTCCCTCGTCCGCCCCTTTAAACAGACGTACCACATCCGCTCTTTTTCCTGCATCCAGAAGCTCCGGCAGTCCGCGCGCTGTGATCTGTCTCGTAAAACCGATACCGGAAACTGCATTTTCCACACACCCCTCCCTGCCACACACACAAGATTCCCTTCTGCTCAAGTCCACGACCATATGACCGATTTCTCCTGCGTTGTGGTTAGCACCGCGCATAATCTTTCCATCGCACACAAAACCTGCTGCCAATCCGGTACCCACATTCAGATAGATGAAATCCGAAGACGTTCTGCCCTGTCCCAGTATAAGCTCCGCCGTAGTGGCACTTCGCACATCGTTATCCACAGCGCAGGGCACACCCAGCTTATCGGCTATCATAGCCGCAATAGGAACCGGAGGACCCGTAATCTCGTGGTTAATGGAAACCCATTCTCCTCTTCTGTTATCCACGATTCCGACGATGCCAAGCCCTGATGCCTTCAGGTTTCCCCGAATACCCACCATCTCTACATAATCTGCCAGGTCATTCAGAATCACCTTCGTGGCCTCCTTTTGATTGTTCAGTCCGGTATCGTACCGCTTGCTCTGCAAAACGCGGCCTTCCTCGTCCAATTCTCCAATCAGCAGCTTTGTCCCGCCGAAATCCAATCCTAAATAGGTATCCAAAATGCTTCCTCCTAATTTTTCCGTTATATTTTATTTCTTTAATTTCAGGTAGTCCACCCGTTTTTGGGGAAGACGATATAATCCATAACAGGCCGTGAAAAGTCCGGTGACACCGCTTATGAGGAACAAAACGGCAATGCTTTGCCCGCTTCCGTAAATGCGCTCCAGCTGTTCCTGCAAGGCGGCTGCCGCCATAGCTCCTGCATATCCTACCATGCTGGCTGCCGCCGCCGTAACGCCAAGGTAGGTCGTCATCCGCTCAGGCGGCGCGCTGGCATATTGAAGATTCAGGCCCGCCATTCCGGAGGAAGCATTGCCTAGCGCCGATACACATATGAGCAAAAGTGCCGCCCATCTTACATCCTGCTTCATGAAAAACCATCCCAGATTGCAAAAGCCCGTCACCATCTGCATACCAAGGACTACCATCGTCCAAAATGTACGATCCGCCACCTTTCCCCACAACCATATGCCTCCCACTCCCAAGATGGATGCCAGCACGCCGCTTCCCACGATAAATGTGTGATTCAAGTGCAGCACCTTTAATTGATAGATTGCAAGGAATCCGGATGCGAACAGGGTTGCAAAATAGGAGCACATATTATATATGAGCACCGGCCGATAATGCGGATTGCGAAAGGGCCCGGCCACATCCTTCAGGCTATATCCTTTCGTCACGGAATTCTCTGGTTCACGTATGAGAAGCATAAGTATGAAATCCACAATAGAAAAGAGAATGCAGAATGCATACACGACCAGATATCCTGCCCATGCCTGTTCCTGTCCGATAAAAAAATCCAGTTGATATCCCATTAGAAAAGAAACTCCCGAGGTGGCCGTCATAGCTAAAATATCCTTTATGGCGAAATACCGTCCCCGCCCATCCACAGGCCCCACTTGAAGCATCCACTGATTCAGCGCCGGGGTTACGAATCCGGCGGCCAGAAAAGCAAAAAAATACAAGACGAATACAAACTGCCGTCCGGTCTTCTGATCTTGAAAAAGAACCGGTGCGAACACCGCAAATCCTATCGAGAAGCGAAAAGCGAAGCAAATAAGCGCAATAGGTAGTTTCCGGTATTTCAGCCTCTCGAAGAAAAAGGGAGAAATCATCTGCAGCACACAGCCGAGCTGGGGAATAATCGCAATCCGCGCCACCATCGAGGGACTGGCACCAAGATAAGCCAGATAACCCGCCATGAAATTTCCCGTGGTCAGGGATAGCATGACACTGGCCATAACTCCCTGTATGAGAAGTATCCGCCGGCTCGTCCTCATCTGCTCCTCGGTGTGCGCCTTCTCCGGGAAAAACATCACCCGCACTTTTTTCGCTATGGTATGCATTGGCCGCTTCCCTCCGGCTTCTCCACTTCCTGAATAAATTCTATCTCTTCTCCGTCAAAACCCACCACGTAGGCGAACCACATGTAGACAGGCTCCGGGGTCGCTTCCAATATGTCAGCAAAGGCAGGAGCGAGCTTCGGCTTGCCGCCTGCTCGTATGGCCCGCTCGTAACTGTCATGGATATCCTCCGTATGTAATGCCACATGAATCCAGCTTCCTCCGGGAATGGTCTCGCCCTCTCCCGCATCGAACACCTCGATACAGCTTCCGCATCCTGCATCCATCATTGCTACACGCTCCCCTTTTCCCCATGTATGCTTCACAGTAAGACCAAGTCCTTCCTCGTAGAATCGAACTGTTTCATCGAAATGATGAGAATGCATTCCTATATGATGGATACCGATAGCTGTTTTATCTTTCACATTTATGTCTGCCATGCTAAAAATCCCTCCAATCCAACATCATGCTTGTAGGCGCCATGCGAGGAATCGTGATGTCATGATATACCTGTCCGCAATCCTCGGGGTTTCGAAGCTCGTACATCTCTTCCGGCACATGCACCTTTCCCTCCGCGATGAATTCCATCGCCGAACGGATATGGGAGAAGGAGCTGTGAGAATGCAGCTCATCGGATTTCAGCGGTATCGACCACTCCCAGCCTCCGTGAATACTTATGAACGCATAAAACAGTTCATAAAGCAGCGTATGGGCATCCCAATCCGAAGTTTTTTTCCAGGGAACGCCTATCTGGAAGATTTCTCCCCGCTTTCTCATATAAGGAATGACAGCGTGCAGCGCGTTTTCGTTACCCGAGCACTCATACAGGGTCGCTACGCTCCCCTTGAGCTCCGGCCATTCTTCCAGAGAAGCACCGACATTAACAAGTCCCGCCCTGTTCGCCGTGTTTCTTCGTTCTTCAGAAGGATCTGTAGCGTATACACGGTAACCGAAGCAGTTCGCCATCTGTGCGCACATCAGGCCCACCATGCCAAGTCCCGTTACGACCACACTTTCCACCGGTTTCGCCGACGCATGAAAGATGGAGGTCATGGAGACCGCCGCATATCTTCCGAACAGCGCGTGCTCCGGCTTCACTCCTTCCGGAAGAAGAATGACATCCTCCGCCTTCATCTTACAATATAATGTATGATGTCCGTTATGATAGACCAGATCGCCCTCTTTCAGATCCGTCACCCCTTCTCCCGTACATATGATTACGGCGACGGAAGAGGAGCCGGTCTGCATCGGATATCTTTCCGAGGGAAACTGCTGTGTATAGCCGCCCCTCTCGGAGCCTGTGGATATGAGGGACAATATGTTTTTTCCTACGATTTCATCCGCTGCCGGAACATCGTCGAATTCCTTCTCTACAAGCTCAGCCCGTTCTCTCTCTGTAAATACTACTCTATAATCTTTTACCATTTCTCTCTCCGTTTTATTTCTTATTTTTATTATCGAAGTTTTGCTTCGCCATCGAAAGCAAACGTCTTCTCCACCTTTCCGGTAGCCACCCATTCACATGCCCGGACGAACATCTGCCGGAACTGTCTGGGGCTGAAGCTGAGCATTGTATTTTCCCCGAGACCATGTCCGGTATAATAAGGCCATACATGCCCCAAAAGCTGGTTAAAGGTTCTTCCTTTTCCATAGTATCCCGTCACGGCAATCGGCTCCTTTTTGCCCGTGCCCGGTTCTCCGTGCCTGGATATCACACGCGAATCGGACCAGGCGCTGGCCAACGTCTGAAGCGGCACATTCCATACGTTTTCACAGTTGCAGAATATCTCATCCTTCGTATCAAAGGCCTCCAGTCCTTTCATGATCGGGTGCTCCGGCAGATCTATCTCTATATGAGCCTCGCCATAATCCCCATGGGAGGTTACCTCTCTCCAGAGAAGTCCTGCCATCCGTTCTGCGCCTTCCCATGCAGAATTACCTATCGCCTTCCAATAACAGGGATGATCCCCGTGAAGAAAGACGAAGCCCGCTCCCTCTGCCACCGCCTGCTCCAGCCTTTCCTGCTCTTCCCTTATATTGAATCGGTAGTTGCCGCAGTTAAATACGAGCACCTGGCATTCCTTTATCAGATCACCGGCAAAATATGTATCGAAGCACATATCTCCGATGGACGGCTCATCACATACCATCAGAATATCGAAAGCTCCCGCCTCTTCCAACAAAATTTTATTGTTTATCGCTACCCGGTGTACATCGTGGCCACCCATATGAACATCGCCGATCAAATAATGCAGCTTTATCTTTTCCATCGCAATTCGCACGCCTCCTAATATGTTATTTCCAGCCAGCTATCCGGCAATTCCCTCGCTTTTTTCGCCGCCTCAATAAGAGCCAGTATTTCCAGCGTCTCATCCTCTCTCACAGGAAGCTGCTTTGTCTCGAAGAAATCGAGAATCGCTTTCATCGTATTGAGGTAGTAGTCAGAGCTATCCAACCGCTCTCCTTTTTCCCCGTCGGATACCATGAAATTAAACTCCGCCCATGGGTTAGGCGTCTGAGTGAAGCTAGCCATCCGTCCATCACCGTAGTCCAATATCAACTGTGTCACCTTGCTTCCCACGGCAAAGCTTTTCACGCGACGCACTCCCGTTCCCATCACTGCAACGATAGGTTCGAACTGATGAACCGCATAGTTATCCAGATCATGCGGGCCAACGGTGGATATGAACTTCGTGCTGCCCTGTTCCCGCTCTTTATAATTCAAGATGCTTTCGCAAAAACGCTGAGCCGAAGAAGAGAATACCGGAGTATGATGCTTTTTTGCATATTCAAACATCCGCCTTCCCGTTTCCACATCAGGGGCGAAGGTCTTATCCACAAATACGGGCTTGCCGCTTGCAAGGGGCAGACGGCACACTTCTTCGTGCCATCTCGAATCGTCCGCAGCGATCACCATAATCGCATCTACTCTCTCTATCAGCTCCTCCATGGAGGAAGCCTGATGCACGTGATTTTTACGGCACCACTCTTTCGTCGTCATCCCCTGCTTCTTATCGTACAGAGCATAGGCTTCGGTCAGCGCGGCATCATGGCCATATTTGGTGTTTACTTCCCTCAAAAATCCAGGGTAGTAATTGGCGTGCCAATTGTCCAGATAATAATCGGCGAATCCTATTTTCAACACGTCCTCGTCCCCCTTTCATCCTTTTCCCGCATTTCAAATTCGGTTTTTGTCAGGTTGGAGTAAAAACGGTCGGCGGCCACAAGGGCAATAGCGGCGATATAACGGATCTCCTCCAGCTCTTCTTTCGTTTTTGCTCCGAACATGCTCTGAAAGGTTCCTTTCGGAGCGCCGATTTCGTCATCGATTTCCTTTAAAAGATTCACATAATCCAAACGGTTCATTTTCGTCCCTCACTTTCTTTGCATTTTCAGGCAAATACATCGGGCAGAGTCTCCGGTGCCTTATCAAAAACATCGGCTGCCCGCCCGTCCTCATACATTTGAAAGAATTCCAGTACCTCTCCCCCCATGCCCTGACAGAAGCAGATGCGCAGATTCGACCAATCATATGGCTGTTCCAATTTCTTACCTCCAAGTGCTTCCACCTGCGCAGCCGCCCTCTCCACATCGTCGGTAAGAAGGCTGTAGTGAGTGTATCCATATGCCTTTTCAGAATAATAACCTCCTGTAAAAAGTTCCAGCTCGCGCATGTCCGCAAGGCGCAGCGAACATCCCCACTCCCAATCCTCCTTCAAAACAGCGCCGAGGCCCTCGTAAAAGCGGATGCACTCTTTCATATCCGGCACGGTAAGCGCCACATGAACGAAATTTTTAATGTATTTTCCATCTGCCACGGGCTCTCGCAGCAGCCCGTTTTTCTCAATATACCAAAATTCTATCTCTTCTCCCGAAGGAGTTCGGACGAACGCCATCCGCAGTGAATTATAATTATAAGGCTCCGGGTTCTCCGGTCTGGATATGACTGCCCCATATGAGAGCGCTCTTTGAAACGTCGCATCCACATCGTAAGTGTTCAGGCAGATGTGGGTAATTCCTGAATAGTCGCCCTTGTCGGTACCGTCCGGAGAAATCTCCAAAATGACACCATCCGGCGTTATGACAATAGCGTTATAATTATCTCTGCGCTTCAGCGTAAGCCCTAATCCTTCACAATAAAATCTGACTGCTGCATCCACATCGGGTACCACCATACCGATGTGGCTGATTCCTTTTATAATATCCATTCCGTTCTCCTTTTTTATTATTATCAGCCCTTAACAGCACCCACCGTTGTATTCACGTAGTATTTCTGGCAGAACAGGAAGACGATGATAATCGGTATTACGGATACCACCGTGCCCGCCGCCACATTGCCGAACTTGTAAGTGAATTGTCCGCTCAAATATTTCAGTCCTGCCGCTACCGGATATTTATCCACATTCAACACGATTAACGGCCAAAGGAAGTTATTCCACTTGTTGATAAAGTCCATGATGACCACTGTAGCTACGGCCGGAATGATTTGCGGAAGCATGATTTTCCACCAGATAGTCAGTTCTCCGGCTCCGTCGATACGCGACGCTTCGATCAGATCGGTAGAGATACCTTCATATGCAGTTTTTAGGAAAATGATATTAAATACCGTTACCGAATTGGGAAGGATGACACCCCAGAAGTTATCGTTCAATCCCATTTTGGAAATGGTGATGTAGTTCACTACAAGTCCCGCTGCCGCAGGTATGATCATCGTAGCGATAAGCACTGTATTCATCGTCTTTCTGCCAAAAAAATCAAGCTTCGCAAGCGGATACGCGCATAAGGAGCCGAGAATAACGTCCAACACGATGCCGCCCACCGTGATAATCAAGGAATTAAACAACATCTTGCCGATGTTCAGCAGGGAGAAGACCTGTTCGTAATTGCCAAAGGAAGGAGCTTTCGGAAGCAGGTTCAAGGTATATATATTTTCCGACACCTTGACGGAAGCGCTTGCCAGCCATAGAAAAGGCCCTGCGCAGATAACTGCAATGGCTATCACCACAAGATAACGAAACGCTGCGACAGAAAATCCTTTTATCCTCTTCTTCCTTCTTATATTCATTGTGTTTATTGCACTGCGTGACATCTCATTCTCCTCCTCTGTTTTTAATGGCAAACTGGATACAACTGAATATACCGATGATAACGGCACTGACAAGTCCTATTGCAGCCGAATATCCGAAATCGTAATTAGTGAATGCCATTTTATAGGAATAGTAATTGATAACGTAAGTGGATTTGTTGGGACCTCCGTTCGTCATCGTAAAAACCACATCGAATACACCTACAGCCGCAATCGTAGAAATCAAAGAGCAGAAGCCTATCTGATTCTTCAAAAGAGGCAAGCGTATCTTCCAAAAGGTCTGCCATGCATTAGCACCATCGATTTTCGAAGCGTCCAGAATCTCCGTCGGGAAGGATTGCAAAGCCGACAAGTACATCATCATGTAATAGCCGATACCCTGCCAAATCGTCACTCCCATCAGTACAATGAGGGCAATCTTGGATTCAAACAAAAAAGAAATGGGCTTGTCGATGATATTCCAATTCATGAGCAGCGCATTGATAAGTCCATCATCCTCAAAAATAAACTTCCAGATAATCGACACCGCTACCATGGAAGTAACAACCGGCATGTAAATCAACACGCGAAGGGCCGCGTTTCCATGAAATTTCTGGTTCATCAAAAGTGCTAGCAAAATGGAAAGAAGCTGCAAAATCGGAACTACAACAACGAATAGGCAGGAATTCTTAAGAGCCAGCCAAAAATCCGGGTCTCTGACCAACCGTTCGAAATTGTAAAGGCCGATGAATTTCGTCGTACCGCCCACCGCGGAGTAATTGGTAAATGCCAGCGGTATACTGAAAACTATCGGATAAAATACAAATATACCGAGGATAATCAGCGCCGGTGCCATGAATAAATACGATATCATAGTGGTTTTAACTTTTTTTCGATGCGTTCTGTAAAAGCTGTTCATATTTTTTCTCCCTTAGGAAAGCTGCCGCAAAATCTGCGACATTTTGCGGCAGCGCTTTCTTCATTCTTATCGGTAAGCAGATATCCTCATCCGCTTATTGGTTCTCTGCGAGCAGCTGGTTCACGCTCTGCTCACACTGTGCCAAAGCATCCTCCGGCGTCATGTTGCTGGCAAACAGCATGTCCATCAGGTTATCGATTTCCAGCTTCACGGCATTATCATTGGGAATTCCCAGCGTCATATCCGTGCTTTTCTGCGCTGACAGGGAAGCGTAGTAGTTCGTTCTTCCTTCCACCGTGTCCATGTCGGACTTGAAGTAGTCATCGGCAGCCGCTGCTTTTGTCGTAGGGAATATAGAAGCCTCTTTTGCAAAAGCGAGCTGGTTCCCATCGTTGGAGAGATAATTAGCAAATTTGATTCCTTCTTCCTGGTGCTTGCTGTTAGCCGGAACTACCAGATTCATAACTGCTGCACCGGTATAGCCCCACGGTCCGTAAATGGATTCTGCAACGTCTGTTACCGCATATTTCTCGGGAGATTCCGTGCGGATTCTCGCGATAGTCTGGGGTCCTGAACACAGCATGCCGAGCTTGTCGTTGGCGTACTGCTGACGGTCGTTATCCCAATCATCCCATTTGTTCGGGGCGATGACACCTTCATTCACATATTCTACAAGGCGCGATAAAAGTTCTACCGCTTCAGGATTATTAAATGCAGCTTTTGTCTTATCTTCGGTCAGAATCGGAATGTCATAATAGCAAAGCATATGATACATGGAACTGGGTGTGATCAAGTATGCGCCTGTCTTGTCCTTGAAATCCTTCGCCGCTGCAAACGCCTCATCCCAAGTTGCCGGAATCTCGGTAATTCCTGCTTGTGCAAGAAGCTCCGTGTTGTACACCGTTACGTTGGGAGTAGCATACCAGGGAAACGCATATACGCCGTCGCCAAGCTTTGCTGAGTTATACATAGATTCTATATAGATAGACTTCTGCTCATCCGTGGCCGCAGCTTCCAGATCCAGCAGCGCTCCCTTGCCAGCAAGCGTTAATGCGAGCTGCGACCAGATATTGACTACGTCAGGAGGGTTGCTTCCCGCAGTCGCCGCTAAAAGTTTCTGCTCGATGGCATCATAAGGAAGATCCTGCCAATTTACTTTTACGTTCGGATTATCCGCTTCATATTTGTCGATAAGTCCCTGAATAAAATCCGTGTAGGTTGGCTGCAGAGCCAAAGTCCAAAATTCAACGGTTACCTGTTCATCCCCCTTTGCAGCTTCTTCGCTGCCCGAGCTGCTTCCACATGCTGTCAGCATGGATGCACTCATTGCCACTGCCAAAAGCAGGGCACATAACTTTTTCATCACTTTCATGGTATACCTCCATCTTTCTTTTGCTTGTTTGTATTCCATAGACTGGAATATGTAAAGGTTTTCTGTAAACCTTTTCTGAAAACGTTTACATTTTGTATTTTTAATATACTATCTGAATTTTCGGATGTCAATCTTATTTTCCCGCTTTTGTTATTTTTCATTGTAATTTGTCTAGATAACACAATTTCATAAGAGAAATTTTGTGCATTATTTATGTAATTATGGGCGATGGGGTAAGTTGCGATCCTATACAAATGACGTGAAAAGAAGAGGAGTTTATCGGTTGAAAACTACTTTTCCCTATGTTAAACTATGGTAAGCGAGGAGGACTATATGGATAAAAATATTACGATCATACAAATTGCAAAAGAGAGCGGGGTTTCCATCGCTACTGTCTCTCGCGTCTTAAACGGCACGGTTCCCGTATCGCCAAAGACGAAGGAACGGGTTCAGAATGTCATCAACAAATATCATTATACCCCCAATCCGCTTGCACAAGGACTTATCCTTAAGCAGACAAAAACACTTGGTGTCATCGTTCCCGACATTACCAATCCCTACTTCTCCACGCTGTTTTCTGAGATCGAGTGGTCTGCCCATCAGTCAGGCTATTCAGTAATTTTATGCAATACAGCATTTTCTGCGGTTTCCTACGCCTCAGGTGAACGAGAAAAAGAAGAAACCTATTTTCAGATGATTTTAGATAAAAAAGTGGATGGAGTCATCATTGCGGGGGGGCAAATCGACTTATGTGAAATCAGTGACAGCTATATAGAAGCTCTGAAACGGCTTGCTTCCACTGTGCCCGCCGTTGTGATCGGAAGAAAACTCCCTGATATTCCCTGCACTTTCGTGAATAAGGAAAACGACAACGGCATCATCATGGCCATTCGCTATCTGGCTTCATTAGGCCATAAAAGAATTGGCTTCGTGGGCGGCGAACGAGGAGTTTACATCACGGAATCCCGTTTAAGTGCCTATCACCGCACGCTTTTAGAATTGGGGCTGGAGGATGAGCCGGAGTTCGTTGCTACCTCCGACTATTATATGGCCGACGGATACAACGCCGCCTTACATATTCTTGACTGTGGAGCTCCTGTTACCGCTCTGCTCGCAATGAACGATAACGTATCCCTGGGTGCGCTTCGCGCCATATCGGACAGACAGCTCTCCGTCCCCGGAGATATTGCCTTGATAAGCTGCGACCGCTTTTATGACGGAGATTACTTAACTCCTCGGCTCACCAGCCTGGACCGCCACAACGATATGCTGGGACGCTATGTCATCAAATTGTTGCTCGATGAGATACAGGGCCTGCCCGCTCAGGACGCGATAGATTTCCTGCCGGAGCTTGTGATCCGGGAAAGCAGCGGACCCGCACGTGTTTGAAAAGCTGCATTTTTGTTCTAATCAGAACCACGCCTAAAAGACGTGGTTTGCTCTGAGGCTATAAGCCTCTGTTACCGGCCAGCGCCTAAAGACGCTGGCTTTCACTTTGTTCAAGCCACTACGCCATTGACTCGTCGCAGCCGCTGAAGCAGCGCTTGTATTACTCGGCTACCCCTTAAAGGGGTCCTCATACTCCTTCACACTTATTTTATCTTGTAGTATGTCTGCTTTTTCCTGATCCTGTATATACTTTTTTATTGTTGCCTCGTTAAGTCCTACTGTGCTCACATAGTATCCTTCTGACCAGAAATGTCTGTTCCCAAATTTATACTTCAAATTTGCGTGCTTATCAAAAATCATAAGTGCACTCTTGCCTTTTAAGTATCCCATAAAACTTGAAATACTCATCTTAGGCGGTATGCTCACTAACATATGGATATGATCGGGCATAAGATGCCCTTTGATAATCTCCACTCCTTTGTAAGAACATAACTGTTTCAGAATATCTCTGATACTTTCTTTATATTGATTATATATTATTTTTCGTCTATACTTTGGAGTGAAAACAATGTGATACTTGCACATCCACTTTGTATGTGCCATGTCATTACTTTTGTTTGCCATTAAAATCACCTTTCCTTTCGTTATTGTAGTAGCTTGAACAACTCTATCATAACGGAAAGGTGATTTTTTTGTATAACAATCTGCCTCCCCCCGCAAAGCAGGGGGATTTTTGTTTCGTATGTCTACGTTTCTCTTTTGAGAAACTCCGTCACACTCAACAGGTTAAAGCCCATAATTCAAAAGGTGCCTCAAAAGTCATGAAAAGACTTAAGAGGCACCTTACTTAATTTAATCACAAAAATTTTCAGACACACCCTAATGACTAACGGATAAAGTTAGTAGCCACATACGGCTCATACTTCGGCAGCGCCACTCCATTTCTGAGTGCGACCTGTGCGCTCTTCATAAGCCATGACATATTCTGTCCGAGGGTGCGCATGATTTGCAATCCTTCCTTATCCTTTCTCACATCCTCCGGCGTAAAGCCATGTACCTGATTCCAATACTGTGAAGGCACCACCGGCATATTGCTGATAGTAAAGTACTTATTCAGGCGGTCGAAAGCAGCAGTTGCCCCTCCGCGGCGGCAGGATACAACAGCAGCGGCGAACTTGCCTGCCATACGGTCTCCTCCGCTGTAGAATAATCTGTCCAGGAAGGCACAAAGCTGTCCTGCAGCACTGGCATAGTAAACGGGGGATCCTACTACCATGCCGTCATATTCGTCCAGTTTATCAATTATCTCATTTACCTTGTCGTTAAAGATGCAGTGGCCGGTCTCCTCACATTTCCCGCAGGCGATGCAGCCGGCTATCGGCTTGGTGCCCAGGTATAATATTTCCGTTTCTATTTCATTCTTCTCAAGCACACCAGCGACTTCTGACAACGCAGTGTATGTACAGCCCTTCTCATGAGGACTTCCGTTAATAAGTAATACTTTCAAATTAAAACCTCCTTCACTTAGGCGCATTCATCAAAAGACAGTTTTCAATATAATTTTAATACAAAAAACAGAAACTTCAAGTACTCACATTCTAGTAATATACTATCCAAAAAGATAGTACAGAATAAGCCCAAAAATAAAAACGTTTTTTGTGAGAATTATGCATAAAATGGTTTTTTCACGACATTTTTAATAGTTTTTACACAATAACGATGATATAATGAGCTCAGGGGAAAAGGATATTTACTTATGAGATAATTTATAATAGGAGGGCGACAAGTGATGTTTAAAAATCTATCGATCAGAAACAAGTTATTTTTAATTGTGTTACCTACCACTTTGGGATTATGTTTGCTGTTGTTTATATTTTACAGTACAGTCAATTCCACCTATAAAAGCAGTCGGGATATTTTCTACGTTAACCTATACATGACTCACGTAAGCCTGCTGAGCAGCGACAGAGATTTCTATCAAGCCAACGAAGCAGCATTACGCATTAATTCTTCGGATTCCGGGCAACTCGCAGACCTAAGAGCCGTATACAAGGAAAATGCACAGCAGACAATCGATAATGCTAATAAAGTGACGGAATATCTGCAAAACCATTCACAGTTATTGGAATATTACACTCCTCACAATCTCTTCGTGCTAATTAACGGATCTGAAAACTCCGACGATCCCGACGGATTCCTGCAAAAGGATAAAACGCTAAAGGATCTTCTGGAGGAGTTTCATACGAATTTTACGATATGGCAGTCCTCTTATGACCCGGAGACCGGAGAAGGAGATTTTCATATAATGGATGAATCCTTTGATACAGCCAGAGAATGCCTCAATGAGATGCAGGATTTGCTCACTCTGTACAGTGATTACAGCTCCGCCCAATTGGAGCGTGAGATTCATGCCAAAATCGTTCGAGTGACCTCGATAGCAATCTTTTTTATCACGGTAATTTTTATCCTCGCCGTAATGATCATACGTTATTTAAGGAAGCATATCAACGAGATAACCGTCAGCATGAACGAACTGGCCAAAAAGAATCTTGCGCAGGATACTCTTTCCTTAAACAGTAAGGATGAGCTGGGAATTCTGTCCTCTTCCTTCAATACTGTGCTCGCTTCCCTGCAGGAGATCGTAGGGCAGATAAGCACCGCCTCTTCCGAAATAAGCAATTCTTCTCAAACGATGGTGAAAAGCACTGATGAAGTCAGTGTTGCTACGGGGGAAATCGCAAGGGCAATTGAGGAAATCGCAAGCACGGCCACCTCTCAGGCCACAGATACGGAGCAGTCCGCTGCAGAAATCGTGAACTTGGAGCAGGTCATCGGCCAGAGTGCCGAAAGCGGTGAGCTTCTCGCAAAGGCTTCCAAACAGATAAATAAAGCTGGTATAGAAGGACTCGATGTAGTAAACGGTCTTGCTGAAATAAATAAGAGCAGTCAGAAAATCTTTCTGGAAATATTAGAGGTCATAGATAAAATAAATGACAGTGCCAATCAGATAGGAGAAGCAAGCTCTCTCATCTCGGAGATCGCAGAGCAGACCAACCTTCTCTCTCTGAATGCCAGCATTGAAGCTGCCAGAGCAGGAGAGGCAGGCAAGGGCTTTGCCGTGGTCGCCGATGAAATCCGCAAGCTCGCGGAACAATCTGCCGGATCCGTAGGCACCATTAATACGATGCTGAAGGAATTGCAGGAGAACGCAGCTTTGGCAAAGGAACAGAGCTATTTGGCGAGAGATACGGTGCAGATACAGACCAGGAGCGTGGACGATACGAAAAACAAGTATACGGCTATCGCCAACAGCCTTGAGGTCATCAATACACAAATCGATGCGTTAGAAAGCATCAACGGCCGGATGAACTTAAGCTGTAACAATGTGGTATCACATATCAGCAACCTTTCCGCCAGCGCACAGGAGAATGCCGCCACAACGGAGG
>JAEWPN010000152.1 GCA_023399455.1 Bacillota bacterium | reverse complement strand
TGCGTTCACCAAGTATTTATGTTTATTTTCCTGCCGCTTTTATTTACCATGTTTGTGGATACCGTCTCTGAAAAGTGCAGAAAATCCGATTTTGTTCTGGGAATCCAAGGCCTTTTTCTTTTGTGTATAGCTTTTGTTTATCTGCAGATCTTCTCTCAGCTGAATATAGGCACATTAGACGATCTTACCGCCCTTTTGTCTGTCAGGACAGACTTGAATGTAAACGAAACGGCGCTTCGATATGAATACTTTTCCACTATCGACACCGCCTTTTATGAGCTTATGCTAAACCAGCTCTCAGAGCGCATTCGTTATGGTGTGGTGACCATTTTTCTTCTGTCGCCTCTAGCGCTTATCTATGGTTATCTTTGGAACCGCATTTTAAAGGCAGCGGGTACGGCAAAAATAAAATATTCCTTGTTTTTATTAAGCCACCTGTGTTTCATTCCGGCCTTTTTACTTGCCATCGACTGGGGACGTTGGTTCGGCGCTTTCCTTACTGTTCAGGCGCTGCAAATCGTTCTTTTGGCCGCTAAAAAGGATGCTGTGGTTTTGACAGGCCTTACAGAGCTTCGCACCTGCTTTTACAAGCATCCTTATCTCTTTATCACTGCAGGACTCTGGATGGCTTCCTTAAGCAAGTTCCAGACGACGCTTCTGCCGGACGCACCAGTGTTCTTCTCTTCTGTGTATAGACTCCTGCACACAATATTATTTTAATTGTTCCCAGTCTTCTCTGGGAACTGCTAAGATACTATTTACTTCATAATAAGTAGCATATGCGACATTTATCCAGTAACCGCTGTCTTCACTGAGCTCGGAATTGTAAGCGTCACTGTACTTCGTCTCGAAGGCCGGGCGCAGCAGCGGTACTGTAATGTCCATATTGCCTGCCGCCTTCTGCTCTTCGATATAAGCAAATCTCTCCTCGCTCTCCCTATAGATCCTCACCAGATTCGCCCCGCTGTCCATATACGTAAAGAGGAAGGAAAGGGTAAAGATAGCAGTTATTCCGATTTTCAGCGCCTTCAGATACAAATCCTTGTCCGACACATCCACAATTCCCTGAATACAACTGATCATGAGGAAAATTCCGGCTCCGAAATAAGCTCTTGCCACCGGTTCAGGAGTTAGTACAAGCGCGTAGCAGGTAGCTATAAAAACAAAGAAAAAAATGAGCATGTTCTTACTGCGCCTCCACTGGTTCTGCTGCAGTCTGACAAGAACAAACACTACAATGCAGATCGCCAGAAGAATAAAAAAGTGATTTCGAATCGCCAAGTTGCATTTCAGCCATCTGGAAGCGATCGCCAGAAGCCCCGTATGTTCTTCCTCCATATACTGCTGCCTGTTAGCATTTCCCGGTGCCAGTATCATGAAGAGGAAACCGATCATATTTCCCGCCACTCCGCTCAGCATCCAGAGACGCACCTTTTTCTTCTCCCAGAAATAAAAGCCGATCCATATGAGTGTCAGCAGAATACAGCCGCCGGAAGTATTCTCATTACACCAGCCGGCCACGATTCCCATCAGGAGTAAGCCAATTGCAGGCGCCGTCTGCTGAGAATCTCTGTAATCCTTCTTCAGGCAATATCGAAACGCCGAAATATACCCCAGGATAATCGTGCTCCCCCATAAATAATTACATGCTCCCGTTTCCCACAATACCGTCTGGGCAAAAGACACAGAAAAGGTCCAGAGGAAAAGGTTGATAAGAAGATATACGAAAACGTCGTACTTTTTCTTGAATTCGATGTTGTAATACATAAAAAGCGTAAGTGCCACGAACGCCATACTGTTGAAGATATTAAAAATCCATTTATCTCCCGTTAAGAAGGTACGGAGTATCATATGGTTGACACTTCTTCCCGTCCATGTGGCATATTGCTGCATCTCCTGTCTGATCAAGTCAAGAAAGGAGTCGGCACCCGCAACGATTTTCCCATAGGACAAATCGTCGGTCATTGCCGGAGTAAACGCATTGTAAATGAAAATCATCAAAAAAGAAACTGCAATTAAGAAATAAAAAATGATTCTCCTAAAATTTTCGTTCTTTATATCAAAAGCATCACGGTTCATATGAATTGCCATTCCTTTCTGAAAGCTCTTCAGCCAGCTTCATGGAAAGCTCCACCACAGCGTCGGAGTTGTAATGCTCATGCTCTCCCCATCTGCCAAGGCCATAAACCCTCTCCTTTTTTGCATAGGCTAACAGCCGCTCCATAATCCCCGGCTTATCAACCGTATTTAGCGGATAAGCATATTCATTCATGTACCGGAAGCTTCCGTCCCCCGGCAGGATTCTGTCCTTGTTTGTCTCCGTCCAATATCCTTTGGAGTCCGGGCAGAAATTATGCCGTACCAATATTCTGTGATAGGAAATCTCCCTCTGAGGGTAATAAATCCAATGTGCCTGAGTATCCAGACGCTCCGGGTTGTATTCAATCTGTGTAGAGCTATATTTTAACTTTCCGATGTCCGCTTTCATCTCCTCGGACATTCCTTCTATATGTGCAAATTCCATCCACGGTATGGTAGTTATAATATTTTCTCCGACGTAGCTGCTCCCATCCATGCAGGCTACTGTCTTTTCCGTCAGGCTAAGCCTGTTTACAGCCGCGCCAAGCACGATTTTATCCTTAACCTCCTCCTGCATTCTGAGCCAAAGTTCTCCATAACCGTATCTTTTCGGATAATAAAATCGGGCATGTCCTGGCTGCTTGCCGTACGCCCTTTTCTCTTCACAGCTACGCTTCGTCTCCTCATAAGAAACTCCCGGCAGCTTCTCCAGCCAATAAGTTCCCAACGTATTTAAATTGCTGCCGAACATTTTCTCGTTGTAGGGAAGCATGTAATCCTCTGCGATCTTTCGCCCCAGCTTCCAGTAAATCCAATCCACGAACTCTTCCGGCATCGCTTCACCCTTATTGCAGCCCGCGTCCGCGATAGAATCCAAATATTCCTTCTGCTTCTCCGGTTTCATCTCCCATATATTGGCTTCGAAGGGATGATGAATAAAGCCTCCGTCAAAGGAGATTTTCGAGTCACGCTCATACGTATCCCACTCCTCCTTCGGCATAAAGCCGAATAAGAATTCTACCACCTTAGGCCTTCTCACATCCAGAAAATGCCCGCCGCCTATGTCCAGCGGAGAACCGTCCACCTGCATGCTGCGGCATAAGCCGCCCGCCTCTTCTTCTTTTTCCAGGACAAGAAAGGATTCCTCACCCATTTGTTTCAACCGGTTTGCAAATGCCAGCCCCGCCGGTCCTGCTCCCAGTATCAGATACTTTACTTTTTTCATTTGCTTTCCATTCCATCCTGTGAACCATCGATATTTTTATCCTTATTATTGAAAACAAAAAACTTTTGTCCTATAAAATTAAGAACAATAAAGATCCCCGTTCCCATTACTATGGCCACATTTTCTACAATTGTCTGGGAATACTCACTCAGCACACTTCGCACTAACGGTCTGGCAATGCCATAGGCAAGAAAGTAACATACTACAATATTGAGGGCAAATTTAATCACATAAGCCCTGCTGCTCTCCTGAACCTTAAAGGTAAGCTTCTTATTGGCAAAATAGGAAAAAATACTTCCGATCACATAAGAGGTGGCGCTGGCCACCCAATAATTCAGATGCAGAATGTTATAAAAAACCATGATAAGGAAAAATCCCAGCAGCGTGTTGATAACTCCTATCATACCAAAATGCAGTACTTCGTCAAATAACTTCTTAATATTCATAATACTCCTTAAACCAATCCGTAAATTTCTTGATCCCCTCTTCCATAGAGGTATCCGGCTTAAAGCCGAAATCCTTCTCCAACTGGGAGACATCCGCATACGTCCGGTATACATCTCCCAGCTGCATAGGCAGAAACTCCTTTTGAGCTTCCTTACCGAGGCATCTTTCCAGGGCTGAAATAAAGTCCATCAGTTTCTCCGGCTTATTATTGCCTATATTGTAAATCTTATATAAGGCCCCCTGCTCATCCTCGCTCTGGGGGTTGCAGAGGATATTTTCCACTCCCTCTACAATGTCGTCAATATAAGTGAAATCACGATACATATCGCCGTCGTTATAAATCTGTATGGGCTCGTCCTTCATGATTTTTAACGCGAACTTGTAGCACGCCATATCCGGCCTCCCGTAAGGGCCGTATACTGTGAAGAATCTAAGCCCGGTAACCGGAATCTTATACAGTTTGCTGTAAGAATATGCCATCAATTCATTGGATTTCTTCGTGGCCGCATAAAGGCTCAACGGATGGTCCGCCTTATCTTCCGTACAAAAGGGGATCTTCTCATTTCCTCCGTATACGGAACTGGAGGAAGCGAAGACAAGATGATCCACCGGATAATTACGGCAGGCCTCCAGTATGTGGAAAAATCCCACGATGTTAGACTGAATGTATACGTCCGGATTGTCAATGCTGTATCTGACCCCTGCCTGTGCGGCTAGATTGACAACAATATCCGGCTTCTCCTTGTCGAATACGGAAAACAGCCCCTCCTTATCCGCCAAATCGCACTTACAAAACATATAATGCTCATATTCTTCCAAAATAGCAAGGCGCGCTTCCTTTAACGAAACTTCATAGTAGTCGTTCATGTTGTCGAGACCAATGACCCTCGCACCTTTCTTAAGCAGACTTTCTGACAAATGAAAACCGATGAAGCCTGCGCCACCGGTAATCAAATAAATTTTATTCTCATCCAATCGTTTCATAGTTCCTCTCCCGCGATTCCTTTTGTCTGCCTAGTCGGTCAGCGCCCCGTAAGTATGAGCCATATAAACTGTATGTTGGAACGAACATATCTCTTCAATAAGCGTTTCGGGTCTTGAATCAGGCGGTACAACCATTCCAAATAGAATTCCTGAATCCATTTCGGCGCACGTTTCGCCGTTCCAGCATGAAAATCGAACGCCGCACCTACCCCCAGCATAACCGCATCAACCTTTCCTTTGTGCTCATACATCCAGCGCTCCTGCTTGGGCGCTCCCAGTCCTACCCAAAGGAAATCGGGCCTTGCCCTGCTTATTTCCTGCATAATTTCAGCATCCTCCTCCGGTGTAAGCTTTCGAAAGGGCGGCGAATTTATACCCACAATATTCAGTCTGGGATAACGCTCCTTAAGATTAGCTTCTAAAGCGCTCAGCGTCTCCTCTGTACTTCCATAAAAATAATGACGGTATCCTTTTTCCTCCGACAGCTTCAATATCTCGGGCATTAAATCGGGACCTGCCACACGTTTGGCATCCTTATACCCCCGCAATCTGCAAATGAGGGACAACGGCTTACCGTCAGGAATCGCCAGCGCAGCCTCGTTCTGTATCCGGCAATAGGCTTCGTCGTTATATGCCATGACCGTAGTATGCACATTGGATACACACACATACTCTCCACGCAGGCGCTCCAGATTCTTGGTCAGATAGCCGATTACAGACCGCATATTGGTCACCGCGATGTCCACACCCAATATGCTGCAGGTTTCCGGCTGGACCGCACTTACCTTGCTTCCACTGCCATATTTTCTGTATTTTAAGAATATGGGAAAGATTTCCACATCCTCCAATAAATAACGCTTATATAATCTTCTCGGCTCCTTTAATAGTCTGTAAAGCCATTCCAATCCCATATAACTGATCCATTTGGGGGCACGCTTTACCACTCCGGCCTCAAAGTCGATAGTGGCTCCTATATGCAGGGTGAGCGGCACCTTCAGCTGATCCTTGTAGCGGTGATAGAACTTCTCCTGCTTGGGCGTTCCCAAACCGATACAAAGGATATCCGGCTTCGCAGTGTTGATTTTCTTTATAATATAAGCAATCTCCTCCACGTCGTTCTCAAACGCGTAGCTTGGAGAATAAACTCCGGCAATCTTAAGATTTTTATATTTTTTCATTAGATTGACGGCAGCTTTCTTGGCAACTCCTTCGGCAGCCCCTAACAGGAAAATCGAAAAGCCTTCCTTCGCCGCCATCCTGCATACCTCTGGAAAATAATCGGAGCCGGAAATCTTCTCCTTAATCGGTGCCCCCATCCATCTGGACATCCAAATAAGAGGCTTTCCGTCCGTCAACACCAAATCAGCCTTTTCATATATATCCCGGAACAGCCCGTCATGTTCTATTTTTACAATATGATCCACATTCGGCGTGACAACATAACTGTTCTTACCTTCAATAATAAGCCTTTTAGCTTCTCTTACCGCCTCTTCCATCGTTAAGTTGTCAACATGTGTATTCAAAAACTTGATTCTCTTCGCACTCATAAAAAGAAACCTCTTTATAAAGTCATAATATAATACTTTACCATTATTATATCTTTTTTTCAAATATTATTAAAAATATTAATCTGCTTACATGAAAATCTTGCACTTCCATTTTATTTATGTCACTCTCTATTTCTTCCTTTTTTCGCGTAAATTCATGGATTTTCGTCTTATTTCGGTTGACATAATGATTTTGGTATAATATAGTATATTTATCAGAATAGGCTGTTTATACGAAATTATCAAAGCCGCAGGGAGAAAGAAAATGAAATTCAAGCGAAAAAAACTTCAACATTCTGTTCTTATTATGACATTGATTGCCCTATTGGGAAATTCATTGCCCGTTTATGCAACAGAAGCTGCTGCCACAGATGCGCCTGCAGCCGGGATACTGCCTCTTATCACTTCCTTTAAGGAGCTTTCTTCCGATGTTGCCAGCTTAAGCTTCGACGACAGACCTGAGCTGTCTGCCATAACCACCATGCTGCCTCAAAGCTTATCCGTCTATCTGGATTCCGCGGAAGCTTCTACAGATATTCCCGTCACGTGGACGAGCGGTTCTGATTATGATAATACCGACTACGAAACCTATGACTTCATCCCTTCCTGGGATCAGGCTTTATATTCTTTATCCCCTGCGCTGGATCCTGCAAAGGATGTTCCACACATTTCCGTCAGTGTGAATGCGGTGAAGGCCACCGTTTATCTGTCTGATCTGGAAAATGCAAAGACCGAGTTAAATACGCTGGTTCAGGGCAAGGAAATCCTCGCTCTCGTCTACCTCAGCGACTCTTACGATATTAAGCAAAGCCCTTACAGCCGCTCTTCTACGGCCGTTACCGTTTACAGCGGACAATCCGTATCTATTACCGGCGTGGGCGAAGACAGTCAGAAAAATATATGGTATCAGGTATCCCTGACTTACGGCGGCACCTCTTACAGCGGATATGTGGAACGGGGGAATCTGGCTTATTCCGATGAAGATTTGCTTTCCTGGGAGACGAAATATGTAACTACCCGCGCTTCAAAATTAAGATCCTTCAGCATACAGAGCGCTTCTGCCACTACGGTTTCCGAAGAAATCAGCAAGTTCCCCTCCTCCTATCAATCTGCCCTCACCGCACTGAAAGCGGCGCATCCGAACTGGATATTCGTAAAGATGGACACCGGCCTGGATTGGAGCAGTGTGATTGCTGCAGAAAATACGAACACTAAGAGCTTGATTTCTTCCACTGCAAATATCGCATGGAAAAATGGAAGCTACGATAGCAGCTGGTCCTATCCAACCGACGGAATTCTCGCTTATTATATGGACCCGCGAAACTTCCTGACCGACAGCTACATATTCCAATTCGAATTATTGAGCTATAATGCGACCTACCATACCCAAACCGCCGTTCAAAGTATGCTGAACAGCTCCTTTATGTCTGGTGCCATCCCTGATTATGGGCAGTCTTATGCTCAGGTCTTTACTTCCATCGGACAAACCTTAAAGGTAAGCCCCTTCCATCTTGCCTCCAGAGTACTTCAGGAGCAGGGGACCAATGGCACATCCGCTTTAATATCCGGTACCTACTCTGGTTATGAGGGACTTTATAATTATTTTAATATTGGCGCCACCGGTAAAGGAAGCACAGAGGTCATTACGAACGGATTGGCCAAAGCGAGATCCTATGGTTGGACAAGCCGTTATCTCTCCTTATCGGGCGGGTCCAATATTATATCCAAGAATTATATTCAAGTAGGGCAGGATACCTTGTACCTGCAAAAGTTCAATGTAACTACTACCCAGACATATAACCACCAATATATGCAGAATATCGCAGCACCTTCTTCCGAGTCTTCGAACGTAAAAAAGGCCTACTCCAACGCAGGCTCCATAGATAATACTTTTGTATTCAAGATACCGGTATATGACAATATGCCAGGCTCAGCTTGCACAAAACCAACCGAGTTGAAGACAGTAACTTTGGATAAGACTTCTCTCACGATGGCTGTAGATACTACTTCCGGCTTGAACGCCTTTGTGGATAACATCAAAGTTGCCGCATCTACCGTTACCTTTGCCAGTGCGAATTCCTCCATTGCTTCTGTAGATGCTAACGGTATAGTAACCGCACTGTATCCCGGCACAACGACGATTACGGCAACCGTATCGGGCGGTTCTACGGCTTCCTGCACAGTAACCGTACAGAAGGTTGATCCTGCTTATACGATACCTTCTCTGGGCAGCGTAACCTATAGCCCGACACAGACCTTAAACAATATCACGCTTCCATCCGGATGGTCATGGGATGCCCCTGCTACGGTACCTGTCGTTACAAACTCCGGTTACCCGGCTACCTTCACTCCTACCGACACCGGAAAGTATAATACAATAAACAAGGTGCTGGCCCTGACAGTTGCAAAGGGTACTCCTGCTTATACCATTCCTGCCGGTCTGCAGACCGTAGCAGGCAATACACTGGCTTCTATCGCACTGCCCGGAGGCTTCACATGGGATGCACCCGCTACCGTCCTTAAGGAGGGCACCGCTTCGTACAAGGCCTCCTATAATCCGGATACCGCTAACTATAACACAGTAAACGGCATTGACATTCCGGTTATCGTAGGCGCAGTTCCCGCTACCAAGTGTACCAATCACACTTTCGGCGAATGGGAACATGTAACAGCGGCAACCTGCACTACATCAGGTACGGATTCCCGTTCCTGCCATGTATGCGGCTACAAGGAAACGAGGACGGTTCCTGCTACAGGACACCTTTATACCTCCGCCGTAACGAAGCAGCCTACGGAGACAGATACCGGCATCCGCACTTATACATGCAGCGTATGCGGCGATACCTACACGGAAGTTATTGACAAACTGCCTTCCACCCACAAGCATAATTATACGGCCACGATAACAAAAGAAGCTACTTGTACAGTAAAGGGCGTAAAAACCTACACTTGCTCCTGCGGTGACACTTACACCGAGGATATTCCGGCCCTGGGTCATAGCTATACCTCCAAGATAACCAAGGAAGCTACCGCTACCGAAACCGGCATCCGTACCTATACGTGTGTCCGGTGCGGTGACAGCTATACGGAAATCATCGCCAAGCTGCCGGAGGTACAGAATAATCCGGAAGGCTCCTCCTCCGGTTCTGCCACGACTTCCACGGGAACCGGTTCCGAAAGCAATACTGTTACTTCACCTACAGACAGTAACTCTTCAGGGGACACTTCCTCCTTACAAGGATCGTCGACCGGTTCCTCCGGCAAAACAACGACCTCCAAAGGAAACGGCTCCTCTTCAAAAACGGAAGAGACAAGCGCACGTGCAACTATCGATATGAAAAATAATACTGTTTTGTACGAGGAATCTATTTCCTCCATCCGCGGTCAGGATGTGGATATAGTGCTTAACATGGGGAACAGCATAAGTTGGACTATTAATGGCAGTAATATCGTAGCTGATGAAGCTAACGGTATCGACATGGGCGTCACGATAGGCACCGGAAACATCCCTTCGGGACTCTTAGATGCTGTGAAGGGGAATGATGAAAATAATACGGTCATCGAGCTGACTCTGTCTCATGACGGCACCTTTGACTTCGCACCCATACTTACCATCAACACAGCGAAGGATAACGCCGGACGGATAGCGAACCTGTTCTATTATAATCCGGATAGCAGCAAGTTGGAATTCGTGGATGCGGTAGAGGTCACCCAGACAGGAGACATCTCTTTTACCTTCACCCATGCTTCCGATTACGCTGTCATTATTAGCGACAGCTCTATGGCTGAACTGGCATCCATCGATGGTACAGTTGCAAGTGGAGATGACTCTGCAGATATTGAAGCGATAAGTACAAATGTGGAAAGCAGCCAAGATGCGGCAAGCGGCAAAATAAATCCAAGAATGGTTGCTGTTATTGTCGTAATCGTTCTGGTCTGTGCTGCGGCCGGAGTTACTGCCTTCCTATTGTTCAGGAGAAAAGACGATGAAGATTTTGAAGACGAAGAGGACACTTCTGATACTTCCGGGAACGGGAACGCCACGCCGGATTCTTTAAAGATTGTTTCCATTCAGTCTGCATCTTCTGATAAGATATCTGATGAAGAGACATACGATGAAAACGAAGAAGATGCTTTCATCGACGACTATCGCGAACCGGAAGTTAATACAAAAAAGACCGGTAAGGTTATATCAATAAAAAAATTAAAAGATCAGACGAAAAAAGATGATACAAAGCAGACAGGCTTTGACGATGATGAGTTTGACGGGTTCGAATAATGAATAAGACATAAAATTGAGAAATGCCTAAAAGCTCCCTCGGCAGTGATGCCGGAGGGAGCTTCTGTTCGGCCTTCTTCAGATAATATAAAGCGCCAGTCACAGATCCATGCAATATTATGCGATAAATTACACTTTACCAAAAAGGCACTGTCGTTTTATAATAATTCTTGTAAATCTAATATCTTCAAGAACTTCTTGATATGTACTCCTTGTATCCCCAGCATTTTCATATCGTTCAATTCTTTTTCAATCTGCGACAAGAAACTGTTACATCTTCTTTTATTCGCTCTGCTATCCCTATTACAGTTTCTTTCTTATTACTGACCGCAAGGCGCAACACATCATTTTTATGTTTCTTGATATTTTGATTATCTATGTTTTCCCCTTTTGTTTTATGTAGATTGCCATAACAAGGTGATAGGCACCCTTGAGCTTCAAGCATGGTTTTATACAATTTTACGCGATGGATTACACTTTACAACAAAGTCGCTGTCGTTTTATAATAAATTTTGTAAAGGGGGGAAAGAAATAGTGATTTGAAACTTCAATTTCGGTCACTATTTCTTTTTTATTGGAAAAATAGCGGACGGCATCCTGCCATAAAATTAAAAGCAACAAATAGTTGCATTTGTATTCAGAAGTGCTATAATTATTTTCATGCATGGGGATATAGCTCAGTTGGGAGAGCGATACGTTCGCAACGTATAGGCCACGAGTTCGAGTCTCGCTATCTCCATTCTCATTTATCTGTGTTTTTGATTTTGGATTAATAGAGGATAGTATCGCACTTGCGGTTTAGCAAGTGCGATTTTTATATAAAGGCTTCCGATGAGGCTTCTACACTCTTGTAATCAGAATTTCGCAAATGCCTTCTATCCTGCATATCTTATCCGATTTCGGAAGGAAGAGGCTCTCTCCTCCGAAAAAGCTCATAGACGGATAGTCCGATTCGTTTATTCCAACACTTCCGCTTCCATTTATACAAACCAAAGAGAGAAAGGAATCTTCCGTCAGTGGAATTTCCATGCTGCCTTCTATCGTATATTTAACGCATTCAAAATATTTACAGCTGCACAGCAGGCGGGATTCATAAGTTTCTCCTTTTTCTGTTCCTGCCTCAAATTTCTGCGGCATGTACGGCCTGTAATCTATCACATCAAGTGCTTTTTCAATATGCAGCTCGCGATAATTCCCAAAGCGATCCTTACGATTATAATCATATAAGCGATATGTGCATGAGGAGTTTTGCTGAACCTCACAGACCAGCAGTCCGCCGCCGATCGCGTGCACTGTTCCAGCCGGAATGAAGTATACTTCTCCTTTTTTTACCGGAATCTTATTTAATATCTCAACTATGGTATTATCCGTTACTCGTGCAGCCACCTCTTCTCTGGTTACTTCCTTTACGAAACCGCAGTAGATGTACGCCTCTTTTTCAGCATCCACGATATACCACATTTCATTCTTTCCGTATTCATCCTCCACTTCCAGCGCATACTCATCGTCAGGATGCACTTGGACTGAAAGAGGGGAATTAGCGTCTATAAACTTAATCAAGATGGGAAAGCGGATCAGAGACTGGCATTTCCAGCCAAGGCTTTCTCTTCCTATCTTTTCCAAATATTCGGCAAAAAGCATACCCTTGTGGCGGCCGTTCATGACCGTACTCTGGCCATCCGGATGAGCAGACAGCTCCCAGCTCTCTGCAATAATATCATAATCACAATTCTTACTGTAAATCTCCTTGAGCTTTGCCCCCCCCCACAGATAGTCTTTATAGGACGGCTGGAGCTTCACATAGGGCTCCAACTGATAGCCCAAGTCGATCTCCGTAAGGTCTCTGCTATCGACCGAAACCATATCCTCTTCCGATACGTTTTCACCTACCGACACCTCTATAATAATGAGGGGAACGATTCCAACATTTGACACCTGATGAACCATGTTCCGGCCCACATCGATAACATCATTCATTCCAAAATTGCCGCTCACTCCATCCAGCTCAATCTTAGCCGTTCCCGACACCACAGACCAATGCTCGCTGCGATATTTATGGCTATGTGCATAAATGGTTTTTCCCGGGTAAATGATGATCTTTTTAACACGGTAAGTCGCCTCATCCACTACAAGCTCGTAGCTTCCCCACGCCCGGTACATGATTCTTCCATTATTTACAAATTCTCTGATCTGAGGAGATTCCTTAATAATGCTCTTAAGCTCGTCCGACTTCCCTTTTTTCCCAATATAAACAGCATCCAGCGTATTTACCACCAGTATGTCTTTCAATTCGTTAGCCACTACCGTACTTCTGCTGCATTGATTTATAATCTCAGTATTCTCACAGCGATAGGCCACCTGCTTGCTTACTTCTGCAGTCTCCAGCTCCGTCGCCTTTAAATCTTCCAAACTGCCGATATCCTTCCAGCGAAAAGCGCAGTGCACCACCTTAGCGCGCTTCGTATGCTCAAATACAGACTTTTCTATGGCTGCAGCCGGTATTGTCCTTAATATGTCCTCTGTATAAAGCACATGACTCTTCATATGCTTTCTCGTCTTATAAGCGCTCCTGCATGCCTTCTCCAGCTCAGGAGAATACTTTTTAAGTTCCTGAAGCATATTACCCACGTTGAACATAAAGGTCCCGCTATTTACTAGATATTCTCCGCTCTTTTGATACTCCAGCGCCTCCGCTCTATCCGGCTTCTCCGTAAACTGAAGCACATCCTCTTCGCAAAAACGGATGTAGCCAAAACGCTCTTCCGGCTCCTCAATTTTCATTCCAAAGGTCACAAGATACCCTTCTTTGCTAAGCTCCTTCGCCCGAAGCATCGCTGCCTTATACTCTTCCCCTTCGATCAACTGGTCTGTGGGTACCACAAGGACCGTTTCGGACATAGGAAACTGGAGACACGCAAGGATGATAGCAGCCGTAGTCTTGCGGCCCAGCTCCTCAAAAATACAGCTTTCCGTCAAGCCTTGAAAAACACTTAGCTGATTCTCTATTATAAATTGATACTCTTTATTCGTAACTATAACAAATTCATCACAAAAAGGTAGATTTCTCGCTACAGTTTCCTGGAACATGGAATGAGTTTTCTGCAGCTTAATAAATTGCTTCGGATAATTTTTTCGCGATAATGGCCAAAGACGATCCCCTCGACCGCCTGCAAGTACAATACATTTCACAATGAAATTTCCTTTCGTAATAAAAAATTTATTTTTTTGTTATAAATTCTTAATTTTTTCTTGATTTTTTTGTCACTATGTGCTATATTTTAGTGGAAGCAGGTTATATCATCCATACGATGATGTCTCCCAAACCATTGGGTAGCGCGCCTTGTGGTTTATATATGCCTTGTCGAAAGACAAGGCATATATTTTTTGCCCCAACACATGAGCAAATCACAAAGCGTGTTGCCGGATGTTTCTACAATCTTTCTATAAATCAAAGTATACTACATTTCATCAGAAATGGCATCAAAGATTTTCCAAATAGATTTCTGCCATAATCCTCCACATATAAGAATACAAATGACTAACATATTAGTATATGACCTGTAGCCCTAAAAGATACTAACGATTTACGCTAATATACATATAATAAAATGAGGATAAAATAATAAACAATATCATAAGGAGATAAAAATATGTCATTACCAATCTTTCCGGAGGTAAGCCCTCCGATCAGCAGAGATGATGCTATCAATTATATTTTAGCCTCCATCGCTCTGGAAGAACTAGGATTAAGTCATATTTTAAACGCCGAAGGCGAAAAGATCCA
>JAEWPN010000112.1 GCA_023399455.1 Bacillota bacterium | reverse complement strand
AACAAATCCTTTTCCACAATATAAATATCGGCCTCATCCTCGCTTCTGACTGCCAGAAAATCTCCGGGCTTTCCCAGAATATATTTCTCGCTGTCCCATGCCGTAAATATCTTCACCCTATGGTCTAAAGCCATTGCATGGATGTAAGTCTCACCGCTGGTAATGCAGGTCTTCGCATAATCGGTCAAAATCTTGCTGCTTCCGTCCAGTATATTTCTAACGGTAGGGAAGTATTCGTTTCGTGCCGTATACATTGAAGCATTATATTTTTCGTCAAGTGCCTGATAGCACTTTAGGAACTTCTTTTCTCTTATGGGATAAACCTCTCCCTTAATGCCTATCATAATGATCAAATCCGGCTCCACCACCATATCTATGTCGCCCTCCAGCGTGCGGACCATGATAGGAGTGCCCTCGGGCAATATCCAGACGGCCTTCACATACCCCACCGGAATCCTCTTTTTCTTATAGGCTTTCATTAGACCGTAATCCATGGGCACTTTTCCTGCCGTAATAATTTCACAGTCTTTAAAATATTCATTCATCCGCTGGCCGAAATAAGCCTCTGAATGAAGGGCGGGAAAATGTTCGCCGTACAGCTTCTTGGATATAACTCCTCCCGCCTTCTCTCTATGTCCGCCGCCGGAGCCGATACCTTCGGTCAAAAATGCCGCCAGCTCGCTGGCGTTGACCTCCTTGATACAGCTCCTTACGGAGATCTTATACCGCTCTTCCTGCTCGTTATAGACCACGCAGGTATTCACCCCATCCACCTGAAGCAGAAAATCGCTGATCAAGCCGAGAATATTCGGGTCACAGGGCTGGGATTTGATAATGGCGTACAGATAATCATCGTTATAGATATAGCGAAGCATAGCAATCCCCGCTATTTCCAGCTCCTCTAACGACAGATTGGAATTCCGGAATAAATTAATCAGGCTCTTTTCGCAGGGCACGCTGTCCTTCATATCCATGTCCAGCGGGCTGTAGACCTCCGCAAACTGATTCGTATCGGAATACAAGCCATAATACAGAGCCGTTCCGAGGCTCTTTTGTCCCGCAAAATTAAAGCCTTCGTCCCTCATCATTTTCCATACTAAGGTAGAACAGCTTCCGAGGTTAGAACGGATCTCACTGAGGCGGACATCCTCGATTTCAATCTGATGATGGTCGATAATCGCTACCTGAGAAGCCTTAAGCTTCGTCACATTACCGGCTCCATACTGACAGTCCACCGTGATGAGCAGCCCTTCCACCGCCTCGTCCTTATCCCAATATTGAATGGGAATCTGAAGCTTTTCTATCATGAGCTCCAGATTCTTCTTCTGTATCCGGTTCTTTCCGCTGTAAATGAGCGCAGTGTCCTTATTTCTGCTCCTGAAATAGCAGTAAAGGCCATAGCCCGAAGCGATGGCGTCCGCGTCCGGGTTATCGTGACATTGTATCGCGATGTGCTCATACCCCTCCAATTCCCTCAGCCGCATGTTCTCTCCTCTAAATTTATTCATTTTTATTAATGTTTGAAGTGTCTCATTCCTGTAAATACCATGGCGATGCCATATTCGTCGCACTTATCGACAGAAAGCTGATCTCTCATCGCTCCTCCCGGCTGAATGATAGCTGTAATTCCTGCCTGGTGAGCCGCCTCCACGATATCGTCAAAAGGGAAAAAGGCATCCGAAGCAAGTACCGCTCCCTTGGTCGCGTCCGGTCCGATTAATTCCTCTGCATGCTCGAAGCTCTGCTTCGTAGGCCATATGCGGTTCACCTGACCGGGGCCGATGCCGATGCTCTGCTTATCCTTCACTACGGCGATACCGTTGGACTTGACGAACTTTACTACCTTCATGCCGAACTTCATATCCTCCAGCTGGCTCTGGGTCGGCTGTGTCTTCGTAACTACCTTGAAATCCTCTTCTCTGTAAAGCTCTGAATCTATGGTCTGGATGATCAAACCGCCGTTTACCTTCTTCATATCATATGCATTAGGGTCTTGACTAATCTCAATATCTTTCAGCTCGAGCACGCGAATGTTTTTCTTGGAGCAGAGTGTCTCCAAAGCTTCCTTTTCATATGAGGGCGCTACCACCACCTCAAGGAAAATTTCGTTCATCTCCTCCGCCATTTTCTTCGTCACTTCTCTGTTGCACACTACGATACCGCCGAAGATGGATGTCTTGTCCGCACTGTAAGCGCCGGCCCACGCATCATAAATATTGTCGCGGCTGGCTACGCCGCAAGGATTGCCATGTTTGCAGCCTACCACAGTAGGCTCCGTGAATTCCTTCAAAAGCTCCAATGCACCGTTGGTATCGTTAATATTATTGAAGGAAAGTTCTTTTCCGTTGTACTGCTTCGCATCCACGAGAGAGCCCTTCTTCCTGCCGATTTCCCGGTAAAAAGCCGCCTTCTGATGAGGATTTTCACCGTAACGCATCTCCTGTACCTTTTCGAAGGTCATGGTCAGCGTCTCCGGGAATCCGTGATCGTTTCTCTCCTTCTTCAAATAATCCGCAATCATCGTATCGTAGTTGGAGGTGTGCATGAACACCTTCTGCATCAAATAGAACTTCGTATCCAGAGATACGCTGCCTCCCGCCTTAAGCTCGGAAAGCACCTTTTGATAATCGGAGGGATCCGTCACTACCGCAACGTCCTGATAATTTTTTGCTGCGCTCCGAAGCATGGTCGGCCCGCCGATATCAATATTTTCTACCGCTTCCGCTCTTGTCACTCCATCTTTCAAGATCGTCGCCTTAAAGGGATAAAGATTCACGACCACGATATCTATGGGCCGGATGTCCAACGTCTCGAGCTGTTTCATATGCTCCGGATTGGAACGCATCGCCAAAAGTCCTGCATGTACCGCCGGATGAAGCGTTTTTACCCTTCCGTCCAGGCACTCCGGGAAACCGGTAATCTCTGAAATTTCTACCGCGGGAACACCCTCCTCTTTCAGCTTTGCATAGGTGCCGCCAGTGGAAATAATCTGAGCTCCCAAGCCCACGAGCTCCTTGGCGAACTCCACCACGCCCGTTTTGTCCGAAACACTGATCAATGCTCTCATTTCTTCTCCTCCTCGTATTTGTCAATCTTCACATATCTATTCTCGAATTCCGCCCTCGGCAATGGCCTGTCAAAATAATAGCCCTGTACCAGGCGTACCTTCATGCCTTCTAAAACCTTATACTGCTCCTTTGTCTCGATGCCCTCCACACAAATGGACACATCTATGGCATCAGCAAGCTCCGCCACCATGCGGATAAACGACTGAGAATAAGCATCCCCCGCCAAATCCTTTACAAAGCTCTGATCCACCTTTATTACATCGAAGGGAATCTCTCTTATATGATTTAAAGACGAGTAGCCGGTGCCGAAATCATCCAGCGCGATGCGCACACCCAGCTTCTTAATCTTAGCGAGTATGGACTTCATACGCTCCATATCGTTGATTGCAAGGCTTTCCGTTACCTCCAAGGTAAGATTTCTGGGATTAATACCGGTATCCTTCAAGGTCTGAGCGACGATCTCCACAATGTCCGTCTGCAGCAGCTGCACCACCGATAAATTCACGTTCACCTTATAGTTGGGGTGCCCGTTATCATTCCACTGTTTACAGTAAAAGCAGGATTCTCTCAACACATAATTGCCGATAGGATTGATGAGCCCAAGGTATTCCGCCAAGGGAATGAATTCAGCAGGGGTAATGAACCCCAGCTCCTCGCTGTTCCAGCGGATGAGCGCCTCTGCGCCCGTGCAGGGCGTTCCCGGCAGCTGTATATCCATAATCGGCTGGAAATAAACCTCGAATTCCTTATAGCCGGAGACTGCCGCGTCTCTCATGTTCTTTTCCATATCCAGGCGTCTGTTGGAACTGGAATCTATCTTATCAGAGTACAGCGCCACCCTGTTCTTTCCTAACTTCTTCGCCTCATACATGGCAATATCAGCTTTTTTTATGAGCTCGTGGACGCTCTCCCCTTCATCAGGAAAGTCTACGATACCCATGCTCATGGTGCAGTAATAATCTGCATCCTTCAAAAACCAGGGCTTAACGAAAATCTGCTTGATATCTGCGATAATCTGATCGAATTTGCTCCGGCTTTCCGGCGGAATGATGATGATGAACTCGTCTCCGCCTACACGATAGCAGGAATTCTCGATTTCCTCCACACGCTGCAGGCTGTGGGAAATCGCCTTAAGCAAGACATCCCCGTACTGATGGCCCAAACCGTCGTTGATATGCTTAAAATCATCCAGGTCCAAATAGAGCAGCGCTCCCTTGCTTCCGTCCTTTCTCGCCTCATCGATGTGACGTGCCAAATCTCTTTCACAGCACAATCTGTTGTACAGACCGGTAAGAAAATCCGTGTAGGCCTGCTGTTCGATCTTCTTCTGATATACTTTTTTCTCCGTAATATCATAAATAGCAAAAAGAGTGACCGGTCTGCCGTCCACCCATGTGATATGGGTATAGTACAAGTCATACCAGCGCTCCCGCTCCTCCTGGTAAACCTCCTGCTTTCCCCTTCTGTTGCCCTTAATCAGATCCTTTTCAAAGAGAAGGTCGAGCGTCTGGTTCTTAATTTCTTTGGAAAAGTTGTTGCGCAGACCTCTGTTGGCGAACAACACCTCCCTCGTATGCATATCCCTTACATAAATAGAGCTTCCTACATTGTCCAGAATCATCTCTAATGATGCATAGGAACCCGCTAGGGAATTCTTCTGTATTCTCTTCGTAATGATACCCTGCAATATTTTAACGCCGTCATTGAGGAATTTGACCTCCTCCACCCGCCACTGCCTTTCCTTTGCATTTTCTCCGAAGCATGCATAGAGGTTTATCGTTCCGCCAACGACGATAGGAATAACGATCAACGCCTTTACGCCGAAAAACTTCATTTTGTCCCGTTCCGCTGCATCCCACACGCTGCCGGCGGAGAGCACCAGCACTTTGTCCGTCTTCAGCACCTCGCCGCATGGCAGGTCCTTCGTCTTGTCGAAATTCGACACGACCCCTTTGTTACACCATTCCCCGGCGATATCCATCAGTCCTCCACTTTTATGAATACGACAAAGAACAGCCGTACTGATATCGAGATAGGTTCCCAATATTCTAAGCACGTCTGTCATAATCGCCTCAATCGTGTCGTCGCTTTCGAGAAGCTGCACCACATCAGCTATCGCTTCACCCCGCTTTAAAGAAGCGCTCATCTCATGCTCCGAGTAGCGGCTTCTTCTCGTCTCCGCTTCCGCATCCAGCATGGAAAATCTGATTTTCAAAAGAGCATATGTGGTATCTCTCAGCAAATCCAACGCATAGTAAAATTCTCGTTCCGTCACTCCATATTCGAAGTCATAGGAGGGCTCGTTCTCGCCGCCGCTTTCTTCCTCGTTTGTAAGAATCCCGAAGACAATCCAGACCGCCGCAACCTTTCCCTCCAGCATGATAGAAACTGCCGCAAGGCGCAGATTCGCGGCGGCGGTTTCCTCCACTGCCTGCTCCTCCAGGCCGCCTTCCGTGACTCTCTTAAAAATGCTGCGAAGCGCTTCCTCCGAAACCGCCCGCTTTATCTGCTCTATATCCGTATCTCTTCCCGATATTTCCGTAATTGGCTGTCCATCCGAATCAATGCAATAAGCGTATACATTCGTTGCACTACAAAACTTATCCTGCCATCTCTTCAGTGCCTTCTCATCGATTAAGTTCTGCACATGTTACCTCCCAAGCCTCAATACATTTCGCTCTCCTCTATTCATTCACGCTGTAATTCGGAGCCTCCTTCGTGATATGAATGTCATGCGGATGGCTTTCCTTTAATGATGCTGCAGATATCTTGATAAATCTTCCGTTCTGTTTCAAATCTTCTACTGTAGACGTGCCGCAGTATCCCATACCGGAACGCAGGCCCCCCAGAAGCTGGAATACGGTGTCTTCCACGGTCCCTTTATATGCGACCCTTCCCTCCACTCCTTCAGGTACGAGCTTCTTGGCATCCGACTGGAAATAGCGGTCCTTGCTTCCGTTTTCCATAGCTGAGATAGAACCCATACCACGGTATACCTTATATTTTCTTCCCTGGAACAGTTCGAAGGTTCCCGGGCTTTCATCGCAGCCCGCAAAAATACTGCCCATCATACAGACATTGCCGCCGGCTGCGATGGCCTTCGTCATATCCCCGGAATATTTGATGCCGCCATCGGCCACAATCGGGATGCCGTACCCTTTTGCCACCTCATATGCATTCATAATCGCCGTAATCTGCGGCACACCGATACCGGCTACAACGCGGGTAGTACAGATGGAGCCCGGTCCGATGCCGACCTTTACGCCGTCCGCTCCTGCCTCGATCAACGCTTTCGCGCCTTCTCCCGTCGCCACGTTACCCGCAATTACCTGCATGTCCGGATATTTTTCCTTGATCATGCGCAGACAGCGGAGCACATTTTCAGAATGCCCGTGTGCGGAATCCAGTACGACCACATCCACCTTCGCATCGGCCAGCGCGCCTACGCGGTCCAAAACATTCGCCGTAATTCCTACACCGGCTCCGCAAAGAAGTCTTCCCTGACCGTCTTTTGCCGCCAGAGGGTATTTGATCGTCTTTTCTATATCTTTTATAGTAATAAGCCCTACCAGATTATAGTTCTCATCTACAATCGGCAGCTTTTCTTTTCTCGCCTTTGCAAGAATCTGCTTCGCATCTTCTAATGTAATGCCTTCCCTGGCCGTAATCAGCTCCTGAGAGGTCATGGATTCTTTAATTTTTTTGGTGAAATCTGTTTCGAATTTTAAGTCACGATTTGTGATGATACCTACCAGCCTTCTTCCTTCGGTAATAGGCACACCTGATATTCTGAATTTGGCCATGAGCGCATCCGCGTCTGCCAACGTGTGATCTGGAGTCAATGAAAAGGGATCCGTAATAACGCCGTTTTCCGAACGTTTTACTTTGTCTACTTCTTCCGCCTGCTCTTCGATAGACATGTTCTTATGAATGATGCCGATACCTCCCTGCCTTGCCATAGCGATTGCCATGCGGTGTTCGGTAACGGTATCCATTCCGGCACTCATCATCGGAATGTTGAGTTTGATTTTCTTTGTTAGCCATGTTGTTAAGTCGATTTGATTGGGAATTACCTGCGAATAGCTTGGCACCAGCAGTACGTCGTCAAATGTAATTCCTTCGCCAATTATCTGACCCATTTTTCTTCCTCCTGTTTTTTTATTTGGTTACTGTTCACTCCGTTCACAGTAACTTTATTTGTGCAGTAATCAATGAGCAAAAAACTCATAATAAATGATGTAAGTTTGAAAAAGTTTACCAAACTTACATCGTTATGTCAATCAGTAAATACTTTTCTGGGCGCCACATTTTTAATCGCTTTCACTAATTCGCTGCCAGGCTCCAGAATAACCTTTTGCCCGCCTTCATAATACATCACGTATCTGATCTCCGGCTGCTTCACTTCGCCGGAGCTGTAATCATTGGTCTTAGCAGTTCTATTCTTATAATCGCCCAAATGATAAGAGTTCATGGGTGCAAGAATCTCCATGCGCTGCACATCGTACTTTGCCACTCTTTTCCTTCTCGTCTTAGCCATAACCTTATCTATAGTAATTTCTTTATCCAGATAAAGGTATTCATATTCCAAATCAGAATTAAGATAGATGAAATATGCAGCAACTCCGGTCAATACCCCGATGATCAGCGCCGGCCAAAGAATCAGTCCGAGCAGTATGAAAACGACGGTAAGCATAACCGAAAGAATCCGAAGCAGCAGAAACAGCGTACTTGTTTTTTTCTTAACGAGACATTCTACGTAGGTATCACTTATCATATTATCTTTACCATCCTCTTTCTATTATTAGCTAATATCATATTACAAATTCCCTAAAGTTTCAAGGGATATACCCGCATCCCTTCCAGTTTTTTTAACGTTTATAGATTGTTTATTCTTTTTTCATACATTATTGGCACAGCCTCATTGACACTCATTTTCCAAAACGTTATCATTATCAAAGTGACAAGTTTATTAGGGCGTTCAGAATGGTACAATGAGTTTTCAGACACGCCCTGGTATATCGACGGTAATTACGAGAATATATAAAAAGCGAGGAGTATGTTATGTCCATACATGAAGAAATCCGGGATCAGCAAAAGAAACTGAAAGATATGACCTTTAAAGAAAAGCTCAGTTATTTCTGGGATTATTACAAGGTTCACACAATTGTAACCCTTGTCGTAGTCATTGTCGGGGGTGTCTTTATCCATGATGCCGTAACTGCCAAAGACCATGCCTTTTCCGCCATTCTTCTCAACTCCTTCGGCAGCGACAGCCAGGAAATGCTTGAAACAGAATTCGCCGGGTATGCGAATATCGATTTAAATACGTACGACTGCTACATCGATACCGCTTCCACCCTATCCTACGACTCTATGTCCCAGATGGACCTCGCCGTCTCCCAAAAAATAACAGCCATGTCCCAGACTGACGGCCTTGATGTTCTCATCAGCGACACTGCCCCCTTCACAAACTTCGCGGAGGGAATGATGTTCGTCGACTTGCGCGAAGAGCTGACCGCCGAAGAATACGAAAAATACGAGCCCTATTTCTTCTACATCGATGCCGCTACCCTGGACTCCGACGATGAACTCGTCTATGACGAAAACGGAATGCCTGTAGTCACCGATGAATCCATTGACCACTCGGATCCTTCCGCCATGGCAGACCCGATACCTGTAGGTATCTATCTCAAGGACTCACCCAAGCTGGCCGGGTATCAATGCTACGTTACCGACGAAATTCCCCCTGTCCTGGGCTTCGTCTACTCCTCCGAAAAAAAAGAAAACGCTCACCTCTTTCTACAATATCTAATGGAAGAATAATATCCGGGGAAAGCAGACCACAAAATCTGCTTTCCCCGGACACTCTTTATGATATCTTTTTTACAGCTGCACTTCTACAAAAATATTATATATAGCCCGTATCGCGTTATCAAAATCCTCATCCGAAACTCCGATAATAATATTCAGCTCGCTGGACCCCTGATCGATCATTCTGACATTCACATTCGCATGTGCAAGTGCAGAGAATATCCTGCCTGCAGTTCCTCTCATTGATTTCATTCCCCGACCAACTACCGCGATCAAGGCCAAATCCGATTCGATATCGACCATATCCGGATCTGCCAGCCTATGAAGCGCCGATACCACCTTCTGCTCTTTATCCACGAACTCATCCTGATGGACGAATACCGTCATCGTATCGATTCCCGAAGGAACATGTTCAAAAGAAATCCCATTATCCTCGAAAGCCTGCAAAACTTTCCTTCCGAAGCCAATTTGCGAGTTCATCATATCCTTCTCGATGTTAACCGCACAGAAGCCTTTCTTTCCCGCAATACCTGTAATTACGTATTTCGATTTCTGACAAGTACTTTCCACAATCCAGGTTCCTTCATCGAGCGGTGCATTCGTATTACGGATATTGATCGGAATACCTTCCTTTCTTACTGGGAAAATAGCATCTTCATGAAGAACGGTAGCTCCCATATAAGAAAGCTCTCGCAGCTCCCTGTAAGTAATCGTATCGATTCCGGGAGGCGCATCGATAATTCTTGGATCCGCTACGAGGAATCCCGATACATCCGTCCAGTTCTCATATACATCCGCTTTTACCGCTCCCGCTACGATAGAGCCCGTAATGTCGGAGCCGCCTCTTGAAAACGTCTTTACCCGTCCGTCCTCATATGCCCCATAAAATCCCGGAATAACAGCTCTTTCCGTTTTCTTTAAGCGTTCTGATAAAATCTTTTTAGTTTTTTCTCCGTCAAATTCGCCGTTTTCACCAAAAAAAATCACCGTTGCCGCATCCACGAATTCATAGCCAAGATAAGCTGCCATGATGATGCCGTTCAAGTATTCACCTCTGGAAGCCGCATAGTTGTCGCCCGCCTTTTCCTTGAACTGCTTTTCGATTGTCTTGAACTCCTCCTCCAAAGACAAATCCAGTCCCAGTCCTTTAATAATTTCCTCGTAGCGCGCCTTTATCGCTTTAAGCTGAGCCTTGAAATCCTCCCCCGCCTCGGCAGCCGCATAGCAGGCATAGAGCATATCCGTCACCTTGGTGTCTTTGGAATTGCGTTTGCCGGGTGCGGACGGCACCACAAATTTCCGCTCTGCATCGGAACGGATGATATCCCCTACCTTCATAAACTGCTCTGCACTGGCCAAAGAGCTTCCGCCAAACTTCACTACCTTCGTCATAATTCTTTCTTCTCCTCGTTTCATGCTTATTATAAAGCTCATATCTCATAAATATCAGGATAAACCTATGTGCATTTATCCTGATAATGTATTCTTTTTATTGCTCAAAGAGATGATTTATCAGCTCATGCCCTTTCGAGATATATATACCGCCGGCCTTCGCCTCCGCTTCATTATAATTCCAGTTCGAACTGCAGGGCCTCCTGCTGTCATAGAGCAGATAAGGCACACTGTCCGATGTATGAGTCCTTATGCGGACCGGAGTTGGATGATCCGGCAGCACCATAAGACGGTATTCGGTTCCTTCTTCGTCCAGTTTATGCGTCAGAGGCTTAAGCACTTTCTGATCCAAATATTCAATCGCCGTCACCTTACGCTCCGTGCTTCCCTGATGCCCCATTTCATCAGGCGCTTCAATATGGATATATACAAAATCATAGCCGTCTTCAAGAATAGCCTTCAGCGCAGCCTGCGTCTTTCCCTCATAATTCGTATGTAACCCGCCGTTAGCTCCTTCCACAATGCTGACTCCCATTCCTGCACCCACTGCAATTCCCTTGAGCAAATCCACAGCGGATACCATCATTCCTTTTTTCCCTGTCTTCTCCTCGAAGGAATCGAGCATAGGCTTCGTTCCGGCTCCCCAGAACCAGCAGCAATTAGCAGGATTCAACCCCTTCTTTTTTCTTTCTATATTAATAGGATGGTTTACCAGGATATGGTAGCTCTTCTCCATCATTTCACGCAGAACCGCATCCTCCGGCAAATACTTGCCAATGGCCTGAGTCAGCACATCGTGGGGAGGCGTCAGCTCCACCACTTCTCCTTTATCCCAAATCAGGCAATGCCTGTAGCTCGTTCCTACATAGAATTTATAAAAGTCCGTCTCCAGTTCCTTCCTTATGGCTTCCAGCAGAACCGCACAATCCTCGGTGCTTATTTCGCCGGAGCTATGGTCAATAATCGTTCTTTCTTCGAAGGGAATGTCCTCTTCCGATATCGTTACGATATTACACCTGAGCGCTATGTCCGTATCCTTCATAGGAACGCCGATGCTTAAAGCTTCTAACGGCGACCTGCCCGAATAATAAATCTTCGGATCATAGCCAAGTACTGATAGGTTCGCCGTATCCGAGCCGGGGCTCATTCCCTCCGGTATCGTGTGTACCATTCCGATTTCCGATTTCTTACTGAGTCTGTCCATAACAGGCGTGTTCGCATAAGCCAACGGAGTCTTGTTTCCTAAAGATTCTATCGGCTCATCCGCCATACCGTCTCCCAGCACGATAATATATTTCATTTCTAAATCCTCTTTTCTCTACGTATTGCGGCAAGCACTGTGCTTATTAACTTTCTATGCGGATTCTGTTAAGCACAAAACCTAAATCTTCCGCTTTTCCCGCAAAATCTTTCTCCGTCATTTCGTCCGTAACGAATGCAAACTCTCCTGCCACATCCGCTTCTATTGCCTCCACGGAGCCGAATATCTCCAGTGCCTTTTCTTCGAGCTCCGCTTTTGTACGGACGAAGAACTTATGCTTCACCTGAGCTACATCCATAAGTTTCACATTTTCCGTATCCCAGAAGCACATAATGGTCTTACCCGCATGCCGTGCACAGTCCACCACGTCGGATACCACCGCACTCGCCGTAGGAAGCTTGCCTGCGCCGCGTCCGTAATACATAGAATCTCCGAGCATATTGCCATGAACGAACACCGCATTGAACACGTCGTTTACACTGTAAAGGGGATGGCTTACCGGAATCATAAAGGGTGCCACCATCGCATAAAAATCACCGCTATTTTCCCTGCTGAGGGCCAATAGCTTAATAGAGCGCCCCATGGCCCTGGCATATACGAAGTCTGTCGCTGTTATTTTCGTAATGCCTTCCGTATATATATCTTCATATCTAACATTTTTTCCAGTCATTAAGGAAGATAAAATTGCAATTTTTCGGCATGCGTCATAGCCTTCTACATCCGCCTCGGGATTGCGCTCTGCATAACCCTTTTCCTGTGCCTCTTTTAATACGTCTTCGAAATCAGCGCCCTCTGCCGCCATCTTAGAGAGGATATAGTTCGTCGTACCGTTTAAAATACCGGTAATGGCATCGATCTTCTCCGCCGTAAGGGAATAATTCATCGGACGGATAATCGGAATACCTCCGCCGACGCTGGCTTCAAACAAATAATTGCAATTGTTTTCTTTCGCCAGACGAATCAATTCCGGCCCGTGGTTCGCCACCAGCTCCTTGTTGGAGGTGCATACGCTCTTACCGCTCGTAAGCGCCCTTTTGGAAAAAGTATACGCCGGCTCTATGCCTCCCATCGTCTCGCAAATAATGTTAACTTCCGGATCATTCAAAATAATATCTACGTCGTGTACAACTTTATCTTCATAAGGATCTCCGGGAAAATCTCTAAGGTCGAGAATATATTTGATGTTCAGCTCTTCTCCCGCTTTCTTACTTATTTCCCCTTTATTTTTACCAATTACCTCTACAACCCCACTGCCTACCGTGCCATATCCTAAAACTGCTACATTTATCATACAATTTCCTCCGCTCTGTCCTGTCTTCGGACTTTTATTCTTTCGCCAATACTTTCACGTAATGGACTCCTTGCTTTTTCTCAAGCGACTCCAGCATCTCCGATACATCGCCGGTTGCCGGAAGCACTTGTACGCTGATGCTTAAGGACGCCACCCCATTGATGGGAATGCTTTGATGAATCGTAAGGATATTCGCCTTGAAATCCGCGATCACCTTCAGCACATCCGATAACAGTCCCGGTTCATCATCCATCTGAAACGTAAGCGTGATCGTCGTTCCCTGCGCATTGTCGTGGAACTGAAAGATATCGTCCTTATACTTATAGAATGAACTCCTGCTGATACCTACCTGCTCGGTGGCCTCATGCACGCTCTGTGCCTTTCCGGTCTCCAAAAGGCGTTTTGCTTCTACCACTTTTAGAAGCACTTCCGGGATTGCTTTCTTTTTAACAACAAAATACCCATTTGCCGTATCCATACAAACGCCTTTCATCCTTCGTTTCCAATCTCATGTCCGCCTTCCATGCACACTTGTATTTAAGTGTTTTTCTATCGCGGACACTTGTGTGTCGACGAAGGATATTGTAGCACATTACACAAAATAAGGCAATAAAAAATATGAACTTTTTCTAAAAATAAAGTCCAAATAAAGTAATAGAAACCTAATGCCCCGGTATGTACCGAGGCATCAGGCTTGCACTTATTTGCTTATGAAACATAGGATTCCAGCATCCACAATAACTTTTGGTATTCACCCAAATAATCATTAAACTGATCTGCCGTAACACCATCACCGGCTTCCTCTGCCAGCTTTACAATTTCCTGTGTATCGTCGATCCAATACCGGATATCTGTAATTAAGAGTCCGACCGTCTCATCGGATGAAATAGGAGTATCACTGCGTTCTTTGATAGTCGCTATCTTCAGTGCCGATTGCATGTTTCCAACAGGGGCTTGTTCTAAAGCCAGCAGTCGTTCGGCAACACTGTCTATCACAGATGCTGTATGATTATAAAGCTCTTCCAGCTTCGAATGTAGTGTAAAAAAACTACGACCTTTTACATACCAGTGTAGATTTAAAAGTTTTATATAATTTACTTCCTGATTAGCCAGATACAAATTCATTTTTTCATATAATATATTTGACATATTCATACCTCCTTAGGTTTTAATGTTTTACACAAACTGTTCTAGATATTTCTTGCACGTCTATAATATTCTGCTACGCTCTTCCAATCAATAACATTAAAATACTCTTTTACATAATCAGCCCTTACATTCTTATATTTCAGATAATAAGCATGCTCCCAGACATCAATTCCCAAAATAGGAATATAATTGCTGCCTTCGATTATCGGATTATCCTGATTAGGGCTGGCGGAAAGCTTCAGCTCACCATTGGGTCCTGCAGACAGCCATGCCCATCCGGAACCGAATTGACCTAATGCAAGGGCCGTCAGCTTTTCTTTGAATAGAGAGAAATTCTCAAAATTGTCAGCTATCGCTCCCGCTAAATCGCCTTCAGGCTCTCCTCCTCCGTTAGGACTCATCGTTGAAAAATATAAATTATGATTATAAAAGCCGCCGCCATTATTGCGGATTGCAGTACGCAGCTTATCATCGCCGATCTGCCCGAGAGAAGCAAGCAGCGTCTCTATGCTTTTATTTTCAATGCCTGCTTTTTCAACAGCATCATTGAGATTTTTCGTATATGCTGCATGGTGTTTGGAATAATGCGTTTCCATAGTCAGCGTATCAATATAAGGTTCCAAAGAATTAAAATCATAAGTTAATTCGTATTGTTTATACATAAGTTACCTCCTTTATAATTTACATACTAATAATTAATAATGCACAAGTTAGTTATAACTAACTTCATTATATCAAAAAATGTCCTATATATCAATACTAAATTGATATATTTGATCGCGGTGTGACCGGAGTGAACAGTAACATATATATTGCCGGCTTATGCAGACTCCCCATCCACACATAAAACTGATGATGAAATTAATTCTGCCAGATTCTCCAGCGCAGAATACTGCTCTTTTTTAAGTGCAGATCTTATTTCGAAGACATCGCCGATAAGTCGCATGTCCTTCATTTCGGACAGCATACCTGCCATGGCTTTGCCTGCTGCCGGCGCCCACGAACCGTTGCCCAGAACGCTGACATCTCTGTTTTGCAGATTTAAGGCGGCCAAATCCTTAATCACATTTTCCATAGCTCCATAAAGCTTCAGGTTATAGGTGGGCGATGCGAACACCAGATGACTGAAACGGAACGCATCGGCTACGATGGTGGAAAAATGTGTCTTGGACACGTCGTAAATCCTTATATTTTTGACACCGTTCCCTGCGAGAAAATTCGCCAGCAGCCTTACCGCATTTTCCGTATTGCCATACATGGAAGCATACGTCAGCAATACGCCTCTTTCCTCCGGCCGGTAAGAACTCCAAACAGCATATTTATCCAGCAGCTTTCTCATCTGCGCTCCGCGCAGTACAGGTCCATGCAGCGGACAGATCATTTGAATGTCCAAATCTGCCGTTTTCTTCATCGCGGCCTGTACCTGCACTCCGTACTTACCGACAATATTCGTATAATATCTTCTCGCTTCACTTAAATAGACTTCCTCATAATCGGTTTCATCGCTGAACAGATTTCCTGTATATCCGCCGAAGGTGCCGAAGGCATCCGCCGAAAAAAGCATCTTGTCATAAGCATCATAGGTAAACATGACTTCCGGCCAATGAACCATCGGAGCAAAGATAAAACGAAGAGTATGTACACCCAGTGTAAGGCTGTCTCCATCCTTGACTTCCAGTGTACGTCCCTCTATATCTATATCATAAAACTGTTGTATCATTTGAAATGTTTTTTTATTGCCTACAATCTGAGCCTCAGGAAACAAGCGGCAAATTTCATCTATATTAGCACAATGGTCGGGTTCCATATGATTTACGATAAGATAATTAAGCGTCCGGCCGTCCAATGCAGCCTTTATATTTTCAATAAACTGTCTTCCTACCGATTCATCTACCGTATCAATCAGCGCCGTTTTCTCATCCGATATAAGAAAAGAATTGTAGCTCACTCCGTTTTCCAGCGGAAACATATTTTCAAACAGAGCCAGACGTACATCACCGCCGCCTACCCATATTGTATCCTGTGTAATATTTCTTACCACTTCCATTTTCTGTAATCTCCTTCTGTAGGTTTTATCGCATATTATCAAATATTGTCCAATACTTTTAACAGAGTATGCCATGGCATAGTGGCACATTTCACCCGTGCCGGCATATCGGAAATGTTCTGTAACGCGGCCGCATCTTCCAGCTCCTGCAATTCTTCGGGCAAAAGAGGCTGCCTAAGCGCCATTTTTAGAAACAGCTCCGCCAGTCGCCTGGCGTCCTGCACAGTTCTGCCGCGCACCAAATCTATCATGATCGAAACAGACGCCTGTGAGATCGCACATCCCACTCCGGTAAAAGCTCCATTCTTTATTATACCATCCTCCACCTGTAGTTCAAGCTCTATTTCATCTCCGCAGCTGGGATTCCTGCCGGGCATCACAATAGTTGCATGCGGCAGATGCTTTTTATTATGGGCAGAAATGCTGTGTTCTTTTATTACCTCAGAATATAATTCACTAAGTTCCATATCCAAGCACCTCTCTTACCTTTGATAACGCATCTATAAAAATATCTACATCCTCCAACGTATTATACAAATAAAAACTGGCCCTGCAGGTCGAATAAACACCTAAATGCTTCATCAGCGGCTGAGCGCAATGGTGTCCGGCGCGAATTGCTACCCCATAGCTGTTTAAAACGCTGGCGACATCGTGGGGATGCACATCCTTGACATTGAAGGAGAGGATTCCCGCCCGATTTTCCGGATGCCTGGAACCATAAATCTCCACTTCGTTCAATCCGTTTAATCTTTCCAGCGCATATTGAAGCAGCTGTTTTTCTATGTTATGGATATTGGTCCATCCCACTTGGTTCAAATAATCTATCGCTGCCGCAAGTCCGACCACACCTTCTACATTAGGGGTTCCCGCCTCCATTTTCCATGGTGCATCCATGAAAGCCACCGACTGCTCCTGTACATCTTCGACAATCCCGCCTCCCAGCATAAGAGGCTCCATGGCGTCCAGAAGGTCCTTCCTGGCATACAATACGCCGATTCCTGCGGGTGCCAGCATTTTATGCCCTGAAAATGCAAAGAAGTCTACATCCAGTTCTTTTACATCTATTTTTATATGAGGAACACTCTGTGCTCCGTCCAGCACGACAACGGCGCCATGCCTGTGGGCCATGCGGGCGATCTCTTCTATCGGATTAATCCCTCCGAGCACATTGGATATATGCCCAAGCGCCACAATTTTTGTACGGCTGTTTATTTTTTCTTCCCATTCCCTAACGGATATCTGTCCTTGTTCGTCTCCATATACATAGCGCAAAACCGCATTTTTTTCCTTTGCAAGACGCTGCCAGGGCAAAAGGTTACTATGATGCTCGGCAACAGTAAGCAATATCTCGTCGCCCTCTTTTATATTTGCTCTGCCGTATGACAGAGCTGCCATATTAATGGACTCAGTTGTCCCTGCAGTAAATACAATTTCCTGCGGATTATTGCAGCCGATAAAATGAGCCACCTTTTCTCTTGCCTTTTCATATAATCCTGTTGTATCCTCGCTCAGAGTATAGGCTCCTCTGTGGGGGTTTGCCGTATAGTTGTTATAATATCCTTCTATTGCCTTTATCACGGAAAGGGGCTTTTGGCTGGTTGCTGCGCTGTCCAGGTATACAAGCCTCTTGTCCTTTTCTTTACGCGTAAGCAGCAAAGGAAAATCTATTCTATAATTATTATCCATGAATACTCACTCCAATATACTCTTTGATTTCCTGTCTGATTTCCGGTATCTCAATTTTACTTAGCAGCGGTGTAAAAGAAGCTTCTACCAGCAACTGCTCTGCCTCCCTTCTGTCAAATCCCCTGCACATAAGGTAATGCAGCTTGCCCGAATCCGGTCTTCCTGTGGAAGTTGCATGCCGTCCCTCCACATCATCTTCGCCGCAAAGCAGAAGCGGTGCGGAAAGATTGACTGCTTTATCGCTGAGTGTAAGCACGGTTTCCTCTTCACTTCCTTTTGAGCCGGAGGCTCCGGTCATAAAATCGAGAGTACTCTTCAGTGTCTTTTTTGAAGAATCCGTCAAAGTGCCTCTAACCGTTATGTCACCCTCTGTTTCCTTCGCCGCCAGTTCAATGCGATAATTGAAATCCATTTCTTCCTGACCTTTACCGATGTATATTCCGCCAAGATTCCCGCTGCTTCGCTCTCCCTTCAGAAGGATATTGCAAGAAGCAACTGTCCGTACGCTCCCCAATTCATTCAGTATGATTTCTGCGGCCGAGCGGTCTTCTGACCATACTGCCACCGTATCGATATGATGGGCATTCTTAGGCAGCATCTGGACTTTTATTAATTTAACCTTCGCGTTTTCTCCCGCCTCCACAAATGTAAAGCCGGAGTGGAAAGCCTCCTCGCAGTTATCGCCTCCATACTTTATGATCACTGTGGCCTCGCTGTCCTTTTCCGCTTTGATGTATATATAATCGTTCAATAAGCTGTTGTCTTTATCCAAAAAATAATCTATTATAATCGGCGAGTCCGGCAATGCACCTTCCGGGATAGTCAATGCAACGCTGCTATTGTGATTTTCTGAGATAAAATCATAATTTTGTTTCATCGAACCGGGAATCTTAGCGGACTTAGGTTGGACAAAAAGACGCTCTGCCCGCACATTTTCCGGTAAAGTCAACCTGGCTTCCTTCGAATAACTGTATAAGCCATTCTCTGCGACATCGAGAGAAACGCTGTTTATTTTAAGCCAGTTCCATGTAGGCACCTGCAGCTGATTAATTTTTTCAAATGAAATTCCCAACGTCCTTCCTCCTTTATCCAATACTTCCTTCTAATTCAAGACCGATCAACCGGTTCATTTCAACCGCATATTCAAGCGGCAGTTCTTTAGTTACGGGTTCCACAAATCCCCTTACAATAAGGGCCTTCGCTTCTTCTTCGCTCAATCCGCGAGTCATAAGATAGTATATGGACTTTTCGCTTATTCTTCCTATTTTAGCCTCATGCCCTATATCTGCCTTATCGTTACGCACATCCATAACAGGAATCGTATCCGAACGCGACAAATCATCCATCATGAGGGACTCGCAAATGACGCTGCATTTACTGTTCTTCGCCTGCGGCATTATGGTTACCGAGCTGCGATAAGTAGTATTTCCGCCGTTCTTGGAAATAGACTTGGAAGAAATCGTAGAGGATGTATTGGGTGCCGCATGAACTACCTTTGACCCCGTATCGAGATACTGGTTGCTGCTTGCAAAGCTGACTCCGGTAAATTCACTCTTGGCGTTTTCTCCTTTCAGTATACTCATTGGATACAACATGGTGATGTGTGAACCAAACGTTCCCGAAACCCACTCGATCTTCCCGTCTTTTTCAACAAGCGCACGCTTCGTATTCAGATTAAGCATGTTTTTAGACCAGTTTTCTATGGTGGAATACCGAAGTGTCGCTCCTTCCTTTATATACAGCTCCACACCGCCGGCATGAAGGTTTATCGTATTGTGCCTCGGGGCGGAACATCCTTCGATAAAATGCAGGCTGGAATTTTTCTCACATATGATTAAGGTATGCTCGAACTGCCCGGCCCCCGGCGCATTCAGGCGAAAATATGACTGCAAAGGCATATTTACCTTAACTCCCTCCGGAACGTATACAAAAGAACCGCCCGACCATACAGCGCCATGTAAGGCCATGAATTTATGTTCTGTTGCCGGAAGAAGTTTCATAAAATACTCTTTTACAATGTCTTCGTATTCGCGCAGCGCAGTTTCCATATCCGTATAAATTACCCCTTGTTCGAGCAGCTGCTCTCTCATGCTATGATAAACCACTTCGGAATCATATTGTGCTCCGACACCCGAAAGAGATTTCCATTCCGCTTCCGGTATACCCAGACGTTCAAACGTATTCCGGATATCATCCGGCAGTTCTCTCCAGTCATCGGTCATAGAAGCCTTAGGGCGTACATAAGTTACAATATTGTCCATATCGAGTTCGTGCAGGGAAGGACCCCACTTCGGAAGTTCCATTTCGTTATATATCTTTAATGAGTTCTTGCGAAGCCCTAGCATCCACTCCGGATCATTTTTACTTTCTGAAATTTCAGTCACGATGTCTTCGGTAAGTCCTTTTTTTACCTGATAATCAATACTATCCGAATCATATATGTCATAAATATTTCGTTCAAATTCTTCTATTTGCGTTTTTTTCTTTTCCAACCTAATTCACCTCACTTTTGGAGGAAATCTGCAAATCCCTCTCGGTCAATTTTCTGTATGAGTTCCTTCCCCCCGGTATAGACTATTTTACCATTTACCAAAACGTGAACATAATCCACCGGCAAATCCCTTAACAGCTTCGTACTATGAGATATAATCAAAAGGGAATGATCTTTATCCTGATTCTTGTAATGGACAATCCCTTCCCTTACCGTTTTTACCGCATCTACATCAAGACCTGAGTCAGTTTCATCCAGAATGGCAAGTTTGGTATCCATCATCAAAAGCTGCAGAATTTCACTTTTCTTCTTTTCACCGCCGGAAAAGCCAAAGTTTACATACCTGTCGGCATAAGCCTTATCCATTTGCAGCAGATTTAATGTGTCTTCCAGCTGTTTCCTAAATGCCAGCATAGGCATCGGCCTTCCTTCCACGGCCGCTTTCGCCGATTTCAAAAAATCTCTCATAGTTATACCGTCGATTTCTTCCGGCGTCTGAAATGACAGAAAAATGCCTTTCTTGGCCCTTTCATTTGTCGCCAGACCGACAATATCTTCGCCTTCCCAGCATATGCTGCCGGACTTCACAACGTAATCAGGATGCCCCATAATTACATTGGCAAGAGTCGACTTTCCTGCGCCGTTAGGGCCCATGATTACATGAGTTTCGCCAAGACCTATTTTTAAATCCAGTCCGCGGATAATTTCTATGTCCGATTCAAGCGTTGCATATAAATTGTTTATGTTCAACAGTGTTTGACTCATTTTCGTTCTCTCCTCCTTTATCATTTCCAGAACTGCACATACAATCAAATTCGCAAAACGGTACGCAATCTTTTAAATGACTTAAAAAATCAAAAATCACCTTCGTTTTATCCGCATCTAAAGTTTTCAAATAATTACACAAATTTCTATTTGAGTTTTCGTGAAAACGCAGATGTTCTTTGCGAACTTCTTCTCCTGCTTCTGTCAGACGGAAATACTTTTCTTTCTTATTGCCGGCCTTTGTATAAATTTCCAAAAGCTCTTTTCTGGAAAGCTTCACAGAAATTTGAGTGACGGCTCCTTTTGTAATTCGCAAAAGGCTGGACATTTCGCTGACATTCAGTTCCGGAAACCGGTGGACGACATTTAAAAAACCAACCTCCGAATGATACAATAGCTGTCCGCCATACTCTCTGGGCTTTTTTTGTTCATCCAAAAGCATATTCATTACCTCAAATATTTTTTCTGTCACTTTACAGTTCATTGCGATACCTCCTGTTCTATTGCTCGACTTTAGTATATGTCCAAACAAACAAAAAGTCAATATTATTTATCTACTAAACAATATTGGTTCGCAGTATCTAAATATAATAAATATAAAGTTCGACAGCAGCCATGCAAAGTGATATTATGCTAACAAGAACGGCGGCCATCGTTTGACAAGGTCTTATCCGGCCGTGTGTGACCTTGTCAAACGATGGTGATGTCGTGCAGTGGAGGTTTATAATGGCAAACAAAATTAATACGCCTGTGATAACGTTGTTCGTCGTCGTGATAATAGCCGTGGCAGCAGTTGCCTTAACCTTTGGGGGCGCTGCGAGGAAGGTTCCTGTTCCCCTGCCGCAAAGCAGCGAAGTAACGAACATTACGATTGAACAGATAAACGAGGGAGAAAGTTCCGGCACGATCCACACCTTTCGAAAGGCGGATGTGAAAGCCGTACTGAATGCGTTGACGAACACCGATAAGACGCTTCAAGAGTCCGTCAATGACGCGCCTAACCGGAACGATTACTTTCAGATCAACATCGAAAGCACAAGCGACCGCAGGTTTTACTTGTACAACGATAATGAAAAATACTATATTGAAGAGCCTTATGTCGGAATTTATAAGACAACCCGTGAAGCTAGCACTGCCATCGTAAAGATTTACACTGCAAATAGTAGTGTCTCCACAAATGCACAAGAGCTATGGGAATCCAGAACGCTCTATGTGGGGGACAGTTCCGCGGTGGGCAAGCTGCTCGGTCTGCTTTCTCTCCCGAGCGGTTTGCTTCATGACCGCTTTGAACTGCGCACCGCTGGAAATGAACGCGGTGTAGAGTGGGTTCTTATAGAAGAGGACAATACCTCCTATAGCCTTCAGCAGCTTGATAAAAATGCGTTGCTCCTTTTTGCTCTGATCGACAATCTGGAGGATTTTTATGTGACGATCGACAATCTGTCAGATGACGACACCGTCTATCATTATACCCGCCAGCAGGCCGATGAACTTGTCGGCAGCGACGTGCGGAAATATGCTGAAAGCCCGGAGCACATTCAGATACTTATTAACTTTTCTATAACAGAGACACCACTGTACAGCATGGCAAAGCTGGAAAACGGAAAGATTATATCAGAGTATACACTTGAGAGCAACGAGCTTGCGGACACAGTCATTATGGATGTTATGGTAAAGTCAGCAGCATGGGATGGAGTTGATATTTCCACTCTGAAGGAGTGCTTTCGAATTAACCAGACATTCCCGAAAGCAAATGAAAGCCATGACTACTATGCCTATCTGCTGGAGGATGGCCGGGCTGTCTTGCAGTCTGGTAAAGACGGCTGGTACTCAATACTATCACAGGAGCTTTATTCGGAACTAGTAGAATTGTGGAAAAATCTTATGGCGGGCGGCCTTAATGAATAGCAGCCGTATAAGCCGCCGCATTTTATCGGTACAAGAACTGCCCCGCTGACTTAAATTCAATCAGCAGGGCAGTTCTTCTCATTCTTTCTCTTACTTTGCTTCGTTTATGTCCGGAATGGAATCCGTGGAAACGTACTGTTTGCCCGTCCATGCCTGTCCGGCGCATCCGAACGTCTTCATATAGTGTTTTGCGGTTTCCTTATATCCCAGTTCAAGCATGGGGAACAATGCATAGATATTATTGCCTTCCATTCCTACTTCCTGAATCTTATCGTATGCTCCCTTAAACAAATCATTGGCTATATTCACTTTGCTGATACCTTTTCTGCATGCCAGTGCAAGGTTCGCATCTCCGGTACCGGAACCGCCGTGGAGAACAAGCGGAACGGGTACCTTCTCCGCCAATTCTTCCAATAAATCAAATCTTAATTTCGGTTCCCCTTTATATACACCATGCGCTGTACCGATTGCAACGGCGAGGCAGTCAACACCTGTTTCTTCCACATATCTCACCGCTTCTTCCGGAACAGTCAGTGCAGAGATTCCGTCAACTTTATAGTTTTCCCCGACTCCTACATGACCGAGTTCGGCTTCTACACCAATACCTGCAGCATGAGCTATTTGAACCAATTCTTTTACCTGTGCTATGTTTTCTTCGTACGGAAGCTTGGAGCGGTCAACCATAATCGTATTAAATCCGGCACGTATTCCTTTCACCGCTTCTTCATAAGTAGCGCTGTGGTCTAAAATCAATGCCACGGGCACATATGTTTTTGTCGCCATATCATTCAGGATTCTTCCAAAGTAATCCATATCAGGGTTGTGACCATAGCCGCAAAGCATGATCAACGGAGAATTCGTTTCTTCTGCTGCCGCCACACACGCTCTCGCAGACAATTCGTTTACTGCTGCCACGGCAGGAACTCCATACCCGCCTTTTCTTGCTTTTTTTAATATTTCCGCCATTGATACTAACATCTTATCTCTCCTTTTCCTTTACTTATTTTGTATATAGAATTTGCGCAGCATCTCTTCTATTTCCTTTGCTGTACTCAGCCTGAGAATTTGTTCCACAAGTTCTTTGCATTTTTCCGTGTTCAGCTTACCGATCCATTCTTTCACTTCCGGTATGGATGCCGCCGCCATACTGTATTCATCCAATCCCATTCCCATAAGCAGGGAAATCATCTTTGGATCGCCTGCCGCCTCACCGCACATTCCGCACATAATATTATTTTTATGAGCTCCGTCAATAGCCATTTTGATCAATCGGATAACTGCGGGATGGTAATACGTATAAAGATCCGCTACCGTCTCATTTCCCCTGTCCACAGCCAGCGAATACTGGGACAGATCATTCGTTCCTATGGAGAAAAAATCACATTCTCCCGCAAAACACTCCGCCATTACAGCCACTGCGGGTATTTCTACCATAATGCCTATCTCTATTTTCTCTTTAAACGGAACCTGTTCCTCCTGCAGCTCTTCCTGACACTGTTTCAGCTTTTCTTTTGCCCAGCTTAATTCTTCCATGGAAGAAATCATGGGGAACATAATTTTTAAGTTTCCATATATCGATGCCCTAAGAAGAGCTCTCAGTTGCGTATGAAATACATCTTCTTTCTGTCTACACAGCCGAAGCGCCCTAAGTCCGAGGAATGGATTCGCTTCTTTGGCCAGCCTCAGCGCCGGAACATCTTTATCTCCTCCTATATCCAGAGTTCTGACAATGACCGGTCTCCCGTCCATTTTCTCCAATACCTTTTTATAAGCATCATATTGCTTTTCTTCATCAGGCAGAATCTTCGAGGAAAGATACAGAAATTCCGACCGGAACAATCCTATCCCTTCCCCTCCTCTTTCCAAGACTTTTTCCACATCATCAGGCGATCCGATATTTCCGAAGATATCAAACTTTTTCCCGTCGCTGGTAATAGCCGGTTCTCCGGAGAACTTATTCCATCTGGATTTTTCTTCGTGTTGCTCCTCAATTTTCTTTTTCAGAGATTTTATTTCATTTTCCTTCAGATTAAGGAATATTTCTCCCGTTTCACCGTCAAAACCGATCAAATCTCCGGTTTTTACTTTTGTCAGAAGACCATTCACTCCCACAACTGCCGGGATGTCAAGTGTTCTTGCCAGTATCGCAGTATGTGAAGTGGTTCCTCCCAATTCCATCAGCATACCCGAAACCATTTTTAAATCCATTCCGGCTGTGGTGGAAGGTGCGATATCACTTCCTACAATAATCGTAGGTTCCGGCAATGAACTGACATCCAGCTTTTTTATATTCAATATTTTACATATCAAATTATCTTTAATATCTTTCATGTCCAATGCTCTTTGGGCGAAGTACTCATTTTCCATCGCTTCAAACTGTGCGATGACTCCATTCATTACCTTCTCTACGGCCAGTGCCGCACCCGTTTGATTGGCAATCTCTTCCTTAATCGGCTCTATTAACCCGCTGTCCCTTAGCAAGGAACAATGAACATCTAAAATATCTGCGGCATTTCCGCCCGCTGTCTCATTTGTCTTATCCCTAAGCTTGATCGTTTCTTCGAGCACAGCAGCTTGCGCATCCAGGAATTTTCTTTCTTCTTCCGCAGGACTCCCGATTTCTACGGGGAACGCAATGGCTTCTTCATTCAGTACCAAAACTTTTGCGTAGCATAAGCCTTTAGAAACCCCATATCCGTGCATACCTACTTGCCCCCTTTATCCCTTATTCGCCCATTCCGCTGGCAATCAATTTCGTAACTGCTTCACAAGCTTCTTTTTCATCTGTTCCTTCACATACCACTTCTATTTCCGTACCGCAGTCGACACCTGCCGCCAAAATGCCAATCAATGATTTTGCATTGTAACGTGTACCCCTTACAGATATTTCAACGGAGGAATGAAAATGCTGTGCTTCTTTTGTTAATAAGTTCGCCGGTCTGGCATGCAGTCCTGCTTTTGCAACTACTACTACTTTTCTTTTTTCCATAACTTCATCCTCCCATTAAAAGGTTACAATAATTCTGTATGTATCCGGACGTACGGCAGCCTCAAAAGCATCCTGAGCGTTTTCATACGAATAGGTTCCCGACACAAGTTTCTCCGGATCGATAATCTTTTTCGCCAGCAGATTCACCGACCGGTTAAAGGAACGCACGCTGGGGCTGACCGCTCCGGTAACGATGGTCTCCGAATTATGAAGCCAATTCGGGCTTATTTCAAAGGGCTTGTCAGGATGCTGGGAGCTATACATAATGCAGCGGCCCATAGGTGCGGTCATTTCCACTGCCTGTTTGGCAACCGCCGAAATAGGTGTGGTGTTAAATACCGCCTCTGCTCCTCTTCCCTCAGTTAATGAGCGGACATACTCTACCGGATTTTTTTCCAAAGGATTAAAAGTGATATCACAGCCCAATTCCTCGGCAATTCTTCTTCTTTCCGGGTCAGGCTCGCTCAATATAACTCTGGCACCGCTCAGCTTGGCGCTCATAACATGGAGCATACCCATGATACCTCCGCCAATAACTACCACATCATCGCCAAGCTCAATTCTTCCTTTTTCAATACTGTTAAGAACACAGGCAAGCGGCTCGGCAAAGGCTGCTTTTACATCCGGAAGTTCATCGGGAATGCGGTAAGCCTGAGAAGCATTAATGGCAAGATATTCTCCCATACCGCCTGTTCCCATGATTTCCATCTCCGAGCTGTCCAGATTATTTAATTCCACACAGAGATTTTCTTCCCCTCTACGGCAGAAATAGCATTTTCCGCATACGTTAATCAATCTCGCGACAATTTTTCCTCCCACAGGAAACTCTTTTGGACTAACACCCTTTCCTAACTGCGCAACTTCTCCTGCAATTTCATGTCCTCCCACGAAAGGCAGCGGCATATGTGATTCCCGTGTAAAGGTTCTCTGTTCCCATGTACAGATAGCGCACGCCTTAATCCGCATCAGAATCTGGTTTTCCTTAGGCTGCGGCATTCTTACTTCCTTTACCTCCACTTTTCTTTCCTCTGTGATTGCTACTACTCTCATTTTCTCACCCATATGATGTAATCTCCTTTTTCTTTTTTTGTATTATGAAATGTGACCCTATTTTCCGTAATAAAAGGAACGGTACAAATTATTGAGTTCCTCTTCTGCAAGCTCTTTCGGCGCAAACATAATGTTTGCATCCTGAGAGGCCGTCTTTATATAAGAAGGAATCTTATCCAGATATTCCTGTTCGGGAATTCCCGTTTCTTTTAAAGTCAAAGGCATCCGGATTTCCTCATACATTTCCCAAATTCTTTTTACCAGCTTCTTTTGTTTCTCCTCCGAAGAACCGGTTATCTGAAGCTGATCTGCCACCTCTTCATAAACAGGCTGCGGAATAAGATATTCCATCGTATAAGGCAGCAGCAGTCCTGTCATCAGACCATGAGGCTTTCCAAAATCCCCTCCTGCCTGATCCATACCGTGTGCCATTCCCGTAATAGAATTATTGATTCCCGCTCCCGCCATGGTTGCGGCCACATGCATTTTTTCCCTGGCCTCCATATCTCCTCTTACAGACTTCGGCAGTTCTTTTATAATTGTTACCGCAGCCTGGATACACTGCATCCTGACCATTGTACTCGCCAGTTTGCTAACGCCGGCTTCCAGCGCATGTGCCAGAGCATCTGTTCCCGAAAATACAATATTTCCGGAAGGAAGACTTTTTAATAAATCAAAATCCATAATGGCCAGGTCAGGAATGATTTCATCGCTCAAAATCATGCGCTTTTTCTTATGCTCATCTTTTATGACGGCACAGCCGGTTGTTTCAGATCCCGTTCCGCTCGTTGTCGGTACCACAATAAGTTCTGCTTTCCCGGGGAACGGCTCTACCTCGTAAGCTTTTGTTGCTTTTTCCCAATCGTAATCAGGGAGTTCATAAAACAGCCATAATGCTTTTGCAGTATCCATTACGGAACCGCCGCCAATTCCTACAATTACGTCCGGTTCAAACTTCCGTATTTCATTTATAGGAGTTTCCAGCATGTACATATGAGGTTCTGCCTTCATATTACATACTATTTTATAGTTTGCTTCCTTTAGCATATTGTCGAAAATCATCTTATCAAGCTCTAATGCCTGCATGATTCCTTCGTCTACCACGAAAGCTATCTTTTTGTCTATGTACTCTCCTAATTTTTCTATACTTCCATTTCCCAGCACATATTGCGTGGTTTTAAACATTTTATATTGCATCTTTTATGCCTCCCTGTCTTTTTGTTTAACCTAAAATTCCTGTTACGCCGCCAATCACACCGATGATAACGATAAGCAGCAGTACTTTAACGGATGACCAGCCTTTTTTCAGCATTTTGTAACTTCCCAGCGTCAGCAGAAGGGGAAGCAACTTCGGTATTATCGTATCAAACAGCTGCTCCTGCACGCTGAATACACTATCTGCCGTCTGCTGGATCTGGATACCGCAGCTCATGGATACGTAGTTTGCTACAAGGGCTCCCAACACCATACATCCCATGATATTTGCCCCCGCAATGATTTTATTGACGATACCATTCTCAAGGATATTTAAAATAGCGCCGCTTCCCTTTTTATATCCGGTCATAAACAAGGTATAAGAAATACCGAACACAACCGCAATCATAACAAGCGAATATACAATAGGTGCTACTACGCTTCCTCCGCTTGCCATGTCGATGGCAAATGCAAGGAGCAGGGGAACAATAACACCCTGAATAATACTGTCGCCGATACCGGAGAGAGGTCCCATAAGTCCTGTTTTTATGGAAGTGACCGCTTCGCCCTCGATTTCTCCTCCGGCGGCCTTCTGCTCTTCCATCGCTACCGTAAGTCCGGCAATGGCAGATCCAAGGCAAGGTTCACAATTAAAGAAACCCGTATGGCGCCTAAGCATTTCACGCTGCTTTTCCATGTCGTCCTTGTATAATTTCTTCGCGATCGGAACCATTGCATGAAGGAAACCCGTTCCCATCATTCGCTCATAGTTGTAATTTGCCTGATTATTAAATAACCAGTTGATCCAGGAACATTTCACTTCTTTATCCGATAATAAGATATAAGAACCTTCAGTTTCTTTTTTTATTTCTTTATGATTCATATCAGACATTTGCTTCTCCTCCTTTTGCATTTCTAAGCTGTGTATAAACAACTGCACTGCAAAGTGCCAGGAAACCGACAGCAATCATACTCAGTCCAAAATAAACCGCCAGTAAA
>JAEWPN010000098.1 GCA_023399455.1 Bacillota bacterium | reverse complement strand
ACAATGAAGATGATAAAACTTGCAAAAAAAGGTATTTTCATATATAATATCCTTTCAGTGGATAGGAGGCGTTAGTATGTTTAACATGAACAATAACAAGACGAAGAAGATAATTTCATCCATCATTATTATATTAGTAGTGTTGGCTATGATATTACCAACTTTATCATATTTTATTTCCTAGCACAATATTTTAGGTGCAGATTGAGTCGGAAATAGAATGGATAGGTTACTGAGAACGGAGTGAACAGTAACGTGGATAGAATAGATTAAGAGGAGAAGTTATGAGTAGATGGAGAAGGAAGCTGACCATCGCAGCAGCTTTTTTCGTATTTGCATTTATGCAGATGGGATATCCGGTGCAGGCGAAGGCCGGAAATACTATTGAAAACGGCATTTATGTTGGCCAGATAGATGTTTCCGGAAAGACAGCAGCGGAAGCTGAGCAGATGGTTGAAGAATATATAAATAATTTGAAGGAGACTCCGGTCACGCTTCAGGCGGTGAATAACAATGAGGTAACGGCAACTGTCGGCGAGCTGGGGCTTACATGGACGAACCCTGAAGTTGTGGAGGATGCTGTTGCTTTCGGCAAAAAGGGAAATGTGGTGCAGCGTTATAAGGCGTTACAGGATTTGCTGCATGAAAATAAAGTGTTCGAGTTAAAGTACGATTTGGATAAAGAGCTGATCCGCGGCCTTCTTGAGGGGCAGTGTGAACAGTATAACGTGGAGGCTCAGGACGCCGTTCTTACCAAGACGGACAGCGGATTTTCTGTAATACCGGGTCAGACCGGATATGTGGTGGATGAGGAAACGTCCTTACAGCAAATATACGATTACTTTTTAAACGATTGGACTTTTGAGCCGGCAAATATAGCGCTGGCAGTTATTGTAGATGAGCCCAGGGGAAATGCGGAGGAGCTTGCCAAGGTGAAGGATGTGCTTGGAACTTTCAGCACCAGTTTTTCCACCTCAGGCCGTGACAGAAGCGAAAATGTTACGAACGGCTGCAATCTGATATCGGGAACAACAGTGTACCCGGGAGATGAATTTTCCACGTATAATGAGGTTTCTCCGTTTACGGAAGCAAACGGTTACTATATGGCAGGCTCTTATTTGAACGGGCAGGTAGTGGATAGCCTGGGCGGAGGTATCTGTCAGGTGTCTACCACCTTATATAACGCAGTGCTGCGCTCGGAGCTTGAGGTGACAGAGCGCCATAATCATTCTATGATAGTCAGCTATGTAGATCCTTCGGCAGATGCCGCGATTGCGGAATCAGCGGGAAAAGATTTCCGCTTTATCAACAATACAGAGTATCCTATTTATATAGAAGGGAAAACCGAGAATAAAGTCATTACATTTACGATATATGGTGTCGAAACTCGTTCGCCGGAACGCAAGGTTTCTTATGAGAGTGAGGTGCTGTCCGTAACCAATCCTGATACGGAAGTAATTTATACGGACCCTGCAATACCGCTCGGCCAGGTGATTACGCAGTCTGCGCATATCGGCTACAAGGCAAAGCTCTGGAAGGTAGTGACAGAGAACGGTGTGGAAGTGAGCCGTGAAGAGGTGAACAGCAGCAGCTATAAGATGGTGCCTCGTACAGCTACCGTAGGCTTGTCCACCAACGATGTGAATGCATATAATCAGATGTTGGCGGCAGTTGCCACAAATAGCATAGATCATGTGAAAAATGTGGCGGCTTCTTTGGCTCAGTTCGCTACGCCCGACGTGGCTCCGTTAGATCAGCAGCAGATTGAAGCAGCAGAACAGCCGGCAGAGCAACCGGCAGAACAGCCAGCTGAACAACCGGCAGAGTAGGAAGCAAGTCAGATGGGAGCCAAGGATGAAAGCAGGAAAGATAACGGAGAACGTCTATAAGCGTTCGGTCCTGAAACAGATAAAGACGAAAAAGGAAGAAGTATTGATTGGCGCAGGAATAGGGGAAGACTGCGCCATTTTTTCTTTTGGTGAGGAGGAGCTTACTGCGGTTTCCTCCTCACCTATGGTAGGTTATGGTCCTGAGGGTGAAAAGTCTGCGCTATATTCCTGCGTGAACCGGCTTGCGGCATCGGGAGCGGAGCCGGCAGCGGTAATGATATCCGGTTTTTACCCGGAAACCGCAGAAGAGTCCGATATTAAAAACATGATGCTTCGGATGGAAGAGGAATGTGCGAAGCTGGACGTGCAGATTACTGGAAGCTCAATAGAAGTAACAGGTGCGGTAGTAAGGCCTGTTCTTAGTGTGTCCGGTGTCGGTAAAGCAAAAAAGGCTGATATCAGCTCTGTAAGGAATGTAAAATCCGGGCAGGATGTAGTCGTGAGCAAGTGGATAGGCCTGGAAGGAACCGCGATGATAGCAAGGAGAATGGAAGAACAGCTTCTTACGAGGTATCCGGTTCGCTTGATAGAGAATGCAAAAGGATTCGACAGATTTCTGTCGATTGTTCCGGAGGCGGCGGCAGCCGTTAAGTCTGGCGTTCGTGCGATGCACGGCGTTACGGAGGGCGGGATATTCGGCGCTCTTTGGGAAATGTCGGAAGGAGCAGGCGTTGGACTGGAAATCGACTTGAAAAAGCTGCCGGTAAAGCAGGAAACTATCGAGGTCTGTGAGTTTTTTGAGATCAATCCTTATGAACTTTTATCGGGAGGATGTCTCTTGATGGCGGCGGATAACGGCTATGATTTGGTAAGAACACTGGAACAGGAGGGAGTCCCTGCGGCAGTAGTGGGAAAGACTACGGACAATAATGACAGAGTCGTCATAAATGGGGATGAGAAAAGGTTCTTGGAGCCATCCAGGTCGGATGAGCTGTTCCGGGTACTTTAAAAGAAAAATATGCCATATAATGATTGTATAATGTTAAAAAGGTACTGCCTTATAGAGGCAGAATGGAGGAAGCATGAGAGAGCAAATTTTATCGATAATAGAAAAGAACAGCCGTATAGATGTGAAAGAGCTGGCGGTCATACTGGGAGCGGAAGAAATCGATGTGGTAAATGAGCTGGCGGCTATGGAGAAGGAAGGTATTATATGCGGCTATCATACGATGATTGATTGGGAAAAGACATCTATCGAAAAGGTGACAGCTCTCATAGAGGTTCGTGTTACCCCTCAGAGAGGGCAGGGCTTTGATAATATTGCGGAGAGGATTTACAAATATCCCGAGGTGAATTCCGTATATTTGATTTCAGGAGGCTTCGATCTGCTCGTCACTCTGGAAGGAAAGTCTTTGAAGGAGGTGTCTGCTTTCGTATCCGACAAGCTTTCGGCCCTGGATACTGTCCTTAGCACGGCAACCCACTTTATACTTAAGAAGTATAAGGACCATGGCACGATTCTGGCGAAAAAATATGAAGATGAAAGGGAGAAGATCACGCCATGAGAAATCCACTAGCTGACAAGGTCGTTAACATCAAGCCCTCCGGCATCCGGAAGTTTTTTGATGTGGTGAGTGAGATGGAGGACGCGATTTCTCTCGGTGTAGGTGAGCCCGATTTCGATACTCCCTGGCATATTCGGGACGAAGGCATTTATTCTCTCGAAAAAGGCCGGACCTTCTACACCTCCAATGCAGGGCTGAAAGATTTAAAAATAGAAATATGCAATTATTTAAAACGGAGTCAGGGCATCGATTACCATTATAATAATGAGGTGATCGTTACGGTAGGCGGTTCCGAGGCAATTGATATCGCGCTTCGTGCTATGATAGACGGGGGCGATGAAGTGTTGATTCCCCAGCCCAGCTATGTATCCTACGAGCCGTGTGCAATATTGGCAAATGCGGTTCCGGTCATTATTGAGCTGAAAGCTGAAAATGAATTCCGGCTTATGCCGGAGGCGCTTCTGGAGGCCATTACGGAAAAAACGAAGGTACTGATTCTGCCTTTTCCTAACAATCCTACGGGAGCGATTATGGAAAGGGAGGATTTGGAAAAAATTGCCAGAATCGTGATAGAGAAGGATCTTTTCGTTATTTCTGATGAAATCTATGCAGAGCTAACATATAAGGAAAAACATATATCCATTGCATCTCTTCCGGGGATGAAGGAAAGGACCATTCTGATCAACGGTTTTTCCAAAGCATATGCCATGACGGGATGGAGGCTTGGCTATGCATGCGGGCCAAAGGAAATTATGGAGCAGATGATCAAGATCCATCAGTTTGCCATTATGTGCGCCCCTACAACCAGTCAGTATGCTGCCGTGGAAGCGCTTAAGAATGGAGATGCGGATGTGGCTCAGATGAGAGAGGCGTACAATCAGAGAAGGCGTTATCTGTTATATAGCTTTAAGGAAATGGGTCTGGAATGCTTCGAACCCTTCGGTGCATTTTATGTATTTCCCAGCATCAGGGAATTTGGGATGACATGCGAGGAATTCGCCAACCGTTTTCTTCAGGAGGAAAAGGTGGCGGTAGTGCCGGGCACGGCTTTTGGTGACTGCGGAGAAGGCTTTGTACGTATTTCATATGCATATTCACTGGAGAATCTGAAGGTTGCGATTGGAAGACTGAAGGATTTTGTGGATAAGCTGCGTAAGGAACAAGGAAGCTACTGAATAAAGTATTCCACAGTTATATTTACTTCCACGTCCATTTCGCCGGGCATGATATTTGCGCCGGTGTCGGTAAGCATTTCTTCCTTAGCGATGGAAGCATTCATTTTGGAAGCGAGGGCGTTATCTGTGTAGCGCGCTTCACCGTAATTGCTGTTCTCTACTATGTTCGCAACGCCGCCGAGAGTACATTCTCCGGCTTCGGCAAGGGCCGAGGCTTTTGTCTTTGCAGAGCCTACAGCAAGCTTCAAGGCCTCCTGATAGGCGGAATCGTAGCTGCTTGACTGGTAGGTGATTGACTGTATGTTGTTGATTCCCGTGTCTACGGACTGGGACAGGATGTCACCGAGATCATCGATTGGTAAATCTGATACCGTCAAAGTGGCCGTGGCCTGATAGCCGGTGATCTTCTGCGTATTGCCGTTGTAATTGTAGGTCGGATACATGTAGTAGTCCGAGGTTTGAATGGAAGATTCGGCAACGCCCAGATCCTTCAGCTGTTCTATTACCTTATTCACATCCTCCGCATTTTTGTTCTGACATTCGGCAGCATCCTTGGCCTGCGTCTGAACAGCGTATACGACCTGGGCAATATCCGGAACGACAGTTACCTTTTCATTGCTGTTAACTGTAATGGTATTTTCCGATGAGCCGAAGGCGGCAACACTGACCGCAGGAGTAGTGGGAGCAGTAGCGGAAGTTGTAGCGGCGGCGTTAGTCGCCCCCGCAACCTCTGCCGCAGCATGAACGGGAGCCGCTGCGGTGGAATCGGAAGTATCTCCGCAAGCTGTCAATCCTAAAGTGCCGGCAGCAAAGAATGCTGCAGCAATAATCCTATTTCTTTTCATATAGATAATCAATCCTTTCCTCATGGCCTGTAAGCTAAAGCAAACAAGCACAATATTTCCGAACATTTTTGTATTCTTATAATATGTAAAGTTTTTCCGTATATGGGTCTTAGGGGCTGAAGAAAGCCTTATCTAGAGTATACTTTAATTTTTTCAAAAAACCAGATATGAGGTCATTAATTAAAAGAAAATTAAGATGTTGAAAGTTGCTGTGAACGGAGTGAACAGTAACGAAAAGTGTGATATAATAGGCGAATATTAGAAGAGTGGCAGGAGGATATCAGAGATGAATATTGTATTGCATCAGCCGGAGATTCCGGCGAATACGGGGAATATAGGACGTACCTGTGTGGCGGCGGGAGCTACGCTGCATTTGATAGAGCCGTTAGGCTTTAAATTGAATGAAAAGGAAATCAGGAGAGCGGGCATGGATTACTGGGAACATCTGGATGTGAGAAGATATATGAACTTTGAGGAATTCATAGAAAAGAATCCGGGAGCCAGAATATGGATGGCGACGACCAAAGCGAAGAATGTATACACGGACGTTCAATTTGAAGAGAATGATTATATTATGTTCGGAAAAGAAAGCGCGGGCATACCGGAGGAAATTCTGGTGGATTATGAGGAAACCTGCATCCGCATTCCGATGCTCGATAAGATCCGCTCTCTGAATCTGGCGAATTCCGTAGCCGTCGTACTCTATGAAGCGCTTAGGCAGAATGATTTTGAAAGCATGAAGCTGACGGGAGAGCTTCACAAGCTGCACTGGAAAGAGTCAAATACCCCGTAGAAGTCTGTCAATCCTCATCGTCAACATCCGTTTTCGCCAGTGAAAAGATAAATTCAGAGCCGACGCCCTGCGTGCTTATGACATTGATATGCTCTCCGTGGGCATGGATGATTTCCTTTGTTATGGAAAGCCCCAGTCCGGTGCCTTTTCTATCTTTTCCTCTGGAAGAATCCGATTTATAAAAACGATCCCACACTAACTTCAAGTCTTCTTTCGGTATACCGATACCGCTGTCCTTTACGGAAACAAATACTTTGTTATTTTTTATATTGGTCTCAATCTTGATAACGGAGTCATGGTGACTGAATTTGATAGCGTTGTCCAGCAGATTATACAGCACTTGTTGAATTTTTCCCATATCCGCATTGACATACATAGTATCGCCGGTAAGCACCAGCTCGATAGCGATCGTCTTGCTGCGGCAGGTTCCTTCAAAGGAAGCGGCCGTATTGCGAATGATGCGGTTCAGCTCGAAGTTGGTTCTGTCGAGTAACATACCTTTTGTATTCAGATTATTTAAGGCGAGCAGCCCATTTGTGAGCTTGTGCAGCCTATCCGTTTCATTTAATACAATATTTAAGTATTTTTCATTCATTTCGGGCGGAATCGTGCCATCCAGCATTGCCTCAAGATATCCCTTGATAGAAGTCAGAGGAGAACGGAAGTCATGGGACACATTTGCCACGAATTTTTTCTGGTCATCCTCGGAACGGGCGATTTCGCTGGCCATATAGGAAAGCGTGGCCGCGAGATAGCCGATTTCATCCTCGCTGTCCACTTGAAACTCATAGTGCATATTTCCGCTGGCATATTGTTCGGTGGCTTCCGTGATTTTCCTAAGCGGCAGATAGACCATCTCAGTAAAAAATATCAAGATGATGAGCGACAGTAAAAATAAAATGACCAGCATAATATATGAAATATTCAGCAGGCTGTCGCTGGAAGCCCGGATATAACTCATGGGCATATGGATAACGACATACCCCTTCACCTTAAAATTAGAGGTGATCGGGGCGAATACGCTTAAGGTATCGTTATCGAAGGTATTGAAGAAGGTGCCCACCGTATAATAAGAAGCAGCCGTAACGGTAGGATCGAAATTCTCGATAACCACTTCGTTCGCCACGTCCACGGGGGCGGAGGAATCGAGAATCATTCGGCCCGAAGGATTGATGATCCAAATAGTGGCGGACAGATAAGTGTCCAGAGCATCCAACTGACTCTTTACCGTGTCCAGCGAAGTCTCGCTGTTATATAAATCCGAAGCATAGGTGTTGGCAATCAAGGTAGCCTCTTTATAGAGGGAATCTGCCTTTTCCCGCTTAATGTGCTCCAGGGTCATACTGGAGACGAAGGTGGCAACTACGATAAAGCCGAAAAAACCGAAGATAATATATCCCAGGACGAATTTCAAGTAGAGAGTCTTTCTCATAAAATTTTCAGCTATCCTTTCACATTTTTACTTCGAATTTATAACCGATGCCCCATATGGTAGCAATGCGCCATGTATCGTGATCCTTTATTTTTTCCCGAAGTCTTTTGATGTGTACGTCTACAGTTCTTGTATCGCCTATATATTCGTATCCCCAGATTTGATCCAACAGCTGTTCTCTGGTGAACACATGATTAGGAGAAGCGGCGAGAAAATACAAAAGCTCCAGTTCCTTGGGAGGCATATCCACCGTATTTCCCATATAGATAACGGAATAATTGGTTTGATTGATGATGAGATTAGGATATTCCACACTTTTTACGTCGGAAGACTCGGAAACTGACGTTACCGGTTTGTAGCGGCGAAGGACCGCTTTAGCTCTCGCAACTAATTCCTTGGAGTCGAAGGGTTTTTCCATATAATCGTCGGCGCCCAGCTCCAGGCCGAGAACCTTGTCGAAAATTTCACCTTTGGCCGACAACATAATGATCGGAATCGAAGATTTGGCGCGCACCTCGCGGCATACCTGGTAACCATCGATACCCGGAAGCATCAGGTCCAGAAGAATCAGATTCGGACTGAAGGTGTCTACTGCCGTAAGTGCGGATTCCCCGTCATTTACGATCATCGTCTCAAAGCATTCCTTTGTAAGATAAAGGGCAATTAACTCCGCTATGTTATTGTCATCATCTACAATTAAAATTTTCTGTTTATTAACCATTGTAATTACCCTCCCGGTATTTTAATGATAGCCGGCATATAAAAATGCCGAAGCTTATGATTTAAAAGTTGCAATGGTAACGCCCGCGTCTCCTTCACCAAATTCGCCCAATCGATAGGATTCCACATATTTTGCCTTCTTCAGGTGCTTCTGCACGGCGTTTCGCAGAGCCCCTGTTCCCTTGCCGTGTACGATGCGCACGCTTGGAAGATGGGCCAGATAGGCATCGTCAAGATATTTATCCAATTCTGCCAAAGCCTCGTCCACCGTCTTGCCTAACAGGTTGATTTCCGTGGAAATATGGTAAGACTTAGACATCTTTATTTTACTGCCGCCGGAACGCTGTAAGACTGTAGAAGATACCGGCTCATCATCGAAGAGGACCAAATCTTTGATGTTTACCATCGAACGCATGATGCCGCATTGTACGAAAAGGTTCCCCTTATGATCGGGCAGAGAGCTCACTGTTCCTTTCAGACCCATGGATAGAATCTTCACACCGTCACCCAGCTTAAGCTGCTCCGGCTTCAATTGCTTATTCTGCGGCTGAGCAGACTTTAAAGCGAGCTTATCATTTTTCTGGGAAATCTTATCCCGCACCTTATCTCTGGATTTCTCCAAATCCTTCATCGACGCCCCCGGCCCGGCTTTCTGAAAGACACGGATCGTTTCGTCGGCGACATCCTTCGCCTCCTGCAAGATGTCTCTGGCCCTCTCATTGGCCTCGCGCAGGATTCTCTCTCTGGTCTCGTCGATTCTCTCCTGCTTGGATTTTAGCTGCTCCTTGAGATTTTTAATTTCATCCTTATAGGAGGCAATTTCGAGCCGCTCTTTCTCTATAGTGATACGACTGTTCTCCAAACCGGAAATCAAGTCCTCGAAGCTTTCGTTTTCCTGACTGATCTGCTCTTTGGCAGCTTCAATAATATAATCGGGAAGTCCCAGCTTCGAAGAAATAGCAAAGGCATTGCTTTTACCCGGAATGCCGATTAATAAACGATAGGTGGGCTGCAGCGTGTTGATGTCGAATTCGCAGCAGGCATTTTCTACGTTCGGGGTAGAAAGAGCATATACTTTTATTTCGCTGTAATGAGTGGTAGCCATAGTGCGTATTTGCTTCTTATGAAGGTGGTCCAATATGGCGATGGCGAGAGCGGCACCTTCCGTAGGGTCCGTTCCTGCACCGAGCTCGTCAAACAGACAGAGTGATCTCTCGTCTGCATTTTTCAGTATGGAGACGATACTGGTCATATGAGAGGAAAAAGTACTTAAGTTCTGTTCGATACTCTGTTCATCCCCGATGTCTGCATAGACTTCAGTAAAAATAGAAAGTTCTGAACGGTCCAAGGCAGGTATGTGAAGTCCGGCCTGTCCCATGAGGGTAAAGAGTCCGACGGTTTTTAAGGAAACAGTCTTGCCTCCGGTATTTGGCCCCGTAATAATCAGCAAATCGAAATCTTTGCCGAGATAAATATCGATAGGTACTACCTTTTTCTTATCAAGAAGAGGATGCCGGCCTTTACGGATATTTATATAACGGTTGTTATTGAATATGGGAGCGGTGGCATTCAGCTCCATGGCGAGGGATGCCTTTGCAAAGATGAAATCGAGAGTAGTCATGATCCTCTGATCCTGAGAGAGCGCTTCAATATGCTCGGAGGCTTGAACGCTTAGGTTCGCCAGAATGATTTCGATTTCCTCCTGTTCCTTCAGCTCCAGTTCCTTTAACTGATTATTCAGATTTACGATGGCGGCGGGTTCGATAAATAAAGTGGAACCGGTAGAAGATTGATCGTGAATCATACCGGGAACCTGTCCCTTATGTTCTACCTTTACAGGAATACAATAACGGTTGTTACGCATTGTGATTACAGCATCCTGAAGGTAGGTACGGTAAGAACCGTTTACCATGGCATTAAGCTGAGAATGGATTTTATCCCCGGTAAGCATCATACTTCTTCGAATGTGCTTTAAGGAAGAACTGGCGTCATCGCTGATTTCTTCCTCCGAGAGAATACATCGTCGGATCTCGCCCGCAAGCAAAGTCAAAGGCTCCAAGCCTTCGAAAAGCGCATCCAAAGAGTCCTTGAAGTCATCATCCCGTTCGCTTCGTCCGTAGGCTTTGATACGGTTGACATTTTCCAGCAAACCGGCAATTTTCAACAATTCTGCAGTGGATAAGGAGCTCCCGATGCTGAGAGATTTCAAGGTATAGCCCAGATCCTTATTGCCGCCGAAAGAGGTGGAGCCTTTCTTAAATAAACGGGATAAGGCGTCCGAGGTCTGTCTCTGTGCTTCGTTGATCGTATCTAAATCGGTAAAGGGGCGTAGATCCTGACATAGTCTGCGTCCCAAATCGGAAGATGCTTTTTCCTCCAGCATATTTATAATTTTGTTATATTCTAATGTTCGTAATACTTTCTCGTTCATATGATCCTTTTCTTTTTCCTGATTGATAATTATTATTTAGTATATCATAGGAGAGATAAAATTACTATCAGCGAAGAAGAAATCATTCTTGAATCACATTCTAACGCAGCTTAACAGCAAGTGTTAAGCTGCTGTGTAAACAGTAACTTTACTTTAACATTAAAACAAGATATACTTATGGATGTTACAATAACCTGCACATGAAAATGGAAAGGTATGATTACTGAAATGGAACAAAACAAAGAAACAGAACAGGAAAATGGCGTTAATATCCCGGATTCCGATTTTATAACGGAAAAGATAAAGCAGAGGCCCATAGATAAAAAGAAGCTTCTCCGGAGAACGATGATAACGGCGGCAATGGCGGTAATATTTGCGCTGGTGGCCTGCCTTACCTTCTTGATTTTGGAACCGGTACTCAGCAATTGGCTCTATCCGGAGGAAGAACCGGCACCGATCGAACTTCCGGCAGAAACGGAGGAGATGCTTCCTGAAGATATGATTGTGGACGATTCCGAGATGGTGCAGGAGGAGGAGCCCGCGGAAGTAAAGCTTCAGGATGAACAGATTGCTCAGGTCTTGGACAATATCAGCCTGGATGTGGATGATTATTTGGCTATGTATAACGGTTTGGCTGCAGCTGCCAGGGAAGCGGCCAAGTCTGTCGTCACCGTTACCGGCTCCGTGTCTAATCTCGATTGGTTTAACGATCCATATGAGAGCAAAGACCAGACATCCGGCATTATTGTGGCGGATCAGGGGAAGGAAATATTCATCCTTGTCAATTATGAAAACCTGGAGGATGCGGAGACAATCATGGTCACTTTCGGCAGCGGAGAACAGGTTCAGGCCCAGCTTAAGCTGAGGGATAGCAATACGAAGCTTGCTGTCATTTCTGTGGCGGAAAGCGATGTGAATAAAGAGACTCTGGAGGGTATCGTTCTTGCTAATCTGACGGGAAGTTCCAGTAACAGCGCAATTGTCGGAAAGCCGGTAATTGCGGTAGGAAGTCCTCTGGGAACCAGCGATTCCGTTTGTTATGGAATTGTTACCTCCAACAATACTACTTTGAATATGATAGATTCGTATTATAAAGTTATAACAACGGACATTTATGGGAGCGGGGATGCTTCGGGGGTGCTCGTTAACTTAAGCGGGCAGGTGTTGGGAATCATTGACAACACACACAACAGCGAAGATATGAAAAATCTCGTGTCGGCGATAGGAATTACAGAGCTTCGCAGAAAAATAGAAAAAATGAGCAATGAAAAAGAGCAGGCGTATCTTGGAACTTACGGCACCGATGTAACAATTGACGCTAATGAAAGACTGGGCGTACCGTACGGCGCTTATATTACGGAAATAGAACTGGATTCACCTGCTATGGCAGCGGGGATACAAAGCGGCGATATTATAACGGCAATAGGAGAAAAAGAAATAAAAACCTATGGTGACCTCGTAGGTGCCATGATCGAATTGCAGCCGAATGAAAGCATTAGTATCACTTTGATGAGGCAGGGGCCGGAGGAATATACGCAGATGGAAGTGGATGTTACGTTAGGGAAATTAGAATAAATAAAGGAATAGGAATTAATATGAAGTATTTAAAAGATTATAATGAAGGCGACAGAGTCTTCGACATTTATTTGTGTAAATTTAAGCAGTCTGCGGTTACGAAGAATGGGAAGTCTTATGATAATGTCATTTTGCAGGACAAGACGGGGACGGTAGATGCCAAGATATGGGATCCCAATAATCCGGGAATCGGCGATTTCGACACACTGGATTATATCGAAGTGTACGGAGACGTAACGAGTTTTCAAGGAGCTTTGCAGATCAATGTAAAGCGCATCAGAAAATGCCAGGAGGGTGAATTCGACCCTGCCGATTATCTTCCGGTAAGCAGTAAGAACATTGATGAAATGTATATGGAGCTTTTGGGATACATAAAAGCCATTGAAAATAAGTATTTGAAAAGACTGATGGAGGCATTTTTCGTGGATGATACGGATTTTATTAAGGCCTTTAAGCAGTCTTCGGCGGCAAAAACAGTACACCATGGCTTTGTAGGCGGTTTGCTCGAGCATACGCTTGGAGTGACTAAGCTGTGTGATTATTATTGCAAGGCGTACCCTATTTTGAAGAAGGATCTGCTCATTTGCGCAGCCATCTGCCATGATATCGGGAAAACGAAGGAACTATCCCTGTTTCCTGAAAATGATTATACGGAGGACGGACAATTTCTCGGTCATATTGTTATGGGAACGGAAATGATCGGAGAAAAAATAAGAAGGATTGATGGATTCCCCCCACTTCTGGCGGCAGAAATAAAGCATTGCATTTTGGCTCATCACGGCGAATATGAATTCGGTTCCCCGAAGAAGCCTGCGATCATCGAGGCGGTGGCTTTGAATTTTGCGGACAATACGGACGCCAAAATACAGACCTTTACTGAAATTTTGAACGGCACGGCGGAAACGGGATGGCTGGGTTATAATCGGCTGTTCGAATCCAATTTAAGAGGCACTAAACTGGAATAGAAACAGTGAAAATCGTACATGGAGAATGGAATGGAATATAAAAAAAATGACATTCTTACGGTGACAATTGAAGATATGGGCAGCGATGGAGAGGGTATAGGTAAGGTTGACGGCTATACCCTTTTTATAAAGGATGCGGTTATCGGAGATGTGGTAATCTGTAAGATTATGAAAGCGAAGAAAAACTACGCGTATGCTAAGCTGGAGAAGGTAACGGAGCCTTCTGTATCCCGCGTTACCCCGGTCTGCAAGTACCATAAGCAGTGCGGCGGCTGCCAGCTCCAGGCCATGAGTTATGAAGCTCAGCTCGAATACAAGCAGAACAAGGTGAGAAACAACCTCATAAGGATCGGCGGATTCGATAAGGAGCTTGTGGATCGCATCATGGAGCCTATCGTCGGTATGGAGAATCCATATCATTATAGGAACAAGGCTCAGTTTCCGGTAGGAACGGATAAAGACGGGAATTTGATTACGGGGTTTTATGCAGGAAGGACCCATGATATTATTGCTAATACGGATTGTGCTCTTGGGGTGAAGGAGAACCGGCAAATATTGGAGGCGGTTCTTCGATTCATGAAGGAAAGCAGTGTAACAGCTTATGATGAGAAGACAGGAAAAGGAATCGTAAGGCACATTTTAATCCGCAAGGGATTTGCAAGCGGAGAAATCATGGTGTGCCTTGTAATCAATACGCTGAAACCACTTCCGGTGAAAGGGCGGCTGATCGAATTGCTGCGGGAAACTCCGGGAATGACAAGCGTGTCGGTAAGTATCAATACGGAGCGCACCAACGTGATCATGGGAAAAGAAGTGCGCACCATATGGGGGAAGGATACCATAACCGATACAATTCACGTGAGAAATACTTCTGATTTCTCCCTGACGGATAAAGCGATTTCTTTTCATATATCGCCTTTATCTTTTTATCAGGTAAATCCGCTGCAGACAGAGAAGCTTTACAGCCTCGCATTAGAATATGCCGGACTTACCGGCAGGGAGACCGTATGGGACTTATACTGCGGTATTGGAACGATTTCGCTGTTTCTCGCCGGAAGAGCAAAGCGGGTCTGCGGAGTGGAAATAGTGCCTCAGGCAATCGAAGATGCCAGAAAGAATGCTGAATTTAACGGAATCACAAATGTGGAATTCTTTGCGGGGAAAGCGGAAGAGGTACTTCCCGAGAAATATGAACAGGAAGGAATCTGCGCCGATGTCATCGTGGTCGATCCTCCGAGAAAGGGCTGTTAGGAAGCCTGCCTCAAAACGATGCTGAAGATGCAGCCGCAGCGCATCGTCTACGTAAGCTGCGATTCCGCCACGCTGGCCCGGGACCTGAAGGTGCTGTGCGACGGAGGCTATGAAATTGTGAGGGGGAGAGCGGTGGATCAGTTTGGAGGGACGGTGCATACAGAGGTTGTAGTCTTACTGCAACGGAGTGGGTAACATTAAAAAGATGATGTCTAGTAATGCGTCCAGAACTTGGAGGTGCAGGAATGAATATAGAGGCTTATGATCTTGACTCACTTAGAAAAATAGTGCGAGCTCTTCAAAAAGAAAATGATGCCTTGAAATCTCAGTTAAAAAAGGCTGATATTGCATTCGATGCGCTTAATCCATTTGAGGAGACAATAGAGAGTATTAATGAGTATGATCCTGATCAGGGAGAGCGTGTTCTTGGAAGATATATAACGGAGGATTTAGCAAAACGATATTTTGCTATGTTTTGGGGTAGAGAAGATGTTTATGCCAAAAGAGGAAAGAACGGTGGATATTTTCCGCAGTGTGATAACAGATGGAATGATACATTGTGTCCAAAACAACGTGGTGAAAAAATGTTTTGTGATGATTGTGAGCACACAAAATGGACTAAGCTTGATTTGAAGAAAATTGTAAGTCATCTTGTTGGTAAAAAAGAGGATGGAACAGATGTGCTTGGAGTTTATCCGCTATTACCAGAAGGTACATGCCGATTTATAGTATTTGATTTTGATAACCATGAAAAGGATGCAGAGAAGACGGATTTTGCAAATACAGATGATGAATGGCATGATGAAGTAGATGCACTTAGAAAAATGTGTGAGCAGAATGGCATTAAGTCTTTGGTTGAAAGGTCTCGCTCTGGAAGAGGTGCTCATGTATGGATATTCTTTAAAAGACCAATAGCTGCATCTTTAGCAAGAAATTTTGGATTTCTTTTACTGGACAAGGGATCCGCTTCTATAAATTTGAAATCCTTTCACTATTATGACCGAATGTATCCTTCTCAGGATGTTGCTAGCAGTATTGGTAATTTAATTGCTCTTCCATTGCAAGGCCAAGCTCTTAAAAGTGGAAACAGTGCTTTTGTGGATGAAAACTGGAATGCATATACTGATCAATGGAAGGTTTTGTTAGAAGAAACAGAAAAGCTATCGTTGGAAGCTATCGAGAAGTATATGTCAAAATGGCAGGTAGAACTTGCCGAAGCCAGGGGAATGCTTGCCAGTTCAGTTGCTGGAAACAGACCTAAGCCGTGGAAAAAGAAGGATTGGTATTTGAAATATTAAAACAGATGGATAATGTGTTAAATGCAGGCGTAGAGGGTAATGATTATAGACCGGTTACTTTGGATGAGTTGATTGTTAATAAATAGAAAGTTTTAAGGATAGTGGAGGTGGTAGCATTGAGTAACATAATGAATGTTAACGAGGGTAAAATTGTACTATACGCAATAGGTGATAGTAGTGTTTATGTTGATGTTGTATTTAAAGACGAGACTTTTTGGATGACACAAAAGGCAATTACAGAGCTTTTTGACGTGAATGTTCCGGCTATCAGCAAGCACATAAAAAACATATTCGACGATGGCGAGCTATCCTCCGAAGCAACTGTTTCCATTTTGGAAATAGTTCAAAAAGAGGGTGAACGCGAGGTGAATCGCTCTCTGGAATTTTACAACCTTGATATGATTATTGCTGTTGGATACCGTGTGAATTCCAAGAAGGCGACAAAATTTCGCCAGTGGGCAACACAGACATTGAAGGAGTACATTCAAAAAGGCTATCTTTTAAATATGGATATGCTGAAAAATGGGCGACAATTTGGACGTGATTATTTTGATGAGTTATTGGAAAAAATTCGTGAAATCCGTGCCAGCGAACGTCGTGCATATCAAAAAATAGCTGATGTTTTTGAGCAGTGCAGCTATGACTACGATAAAAATAGTGACCTTACAAAAGAATTTTATGCATTTGTTCAGAATAAGCTACACTATGCCGTAACAGGGAAAACGGCGGCTGAACTTATTTCAGAGCGTGTAGCACTTGATCATCCTACAATGGGTCTTACCACGTGGAAAGATGCTCCGAAAGGGAAAATCCTCAAGAGAGATATCAGTGTAGCCAAGAATTATCTGAACGAAAAGGAGATTTCACGTCTCAACCGACTTGTTACTATGTTCATTGACTATGCTGAACTTATGGCAGAAGACGGAATAGCTATGAGTATGCAGGACTGGCTGAATGAAACGGATAATTTTCTTAACAACAACCGGCGCCGTGTACTTGAAGGCAAGGGGCGTGTTTCACATGAGGATGCACTGAAAAAAGCTGTTGAGGTATACGAACAGTTTCGTATTCAACAGGATAGGGATTATATTTCAAATTTCGATGAGGCAATGTCGGAGTATTT
>JAEWPN010000071.1 GCA_023399455.1 Bacillota bacterium | reverse complement strand
ATTCCACAAAAGAGAAATACAGTATGACACTGCACAGCGGAGAGGCTGGATTAACTAATTCTGTTTCCTGGATTTATCTGGCCGAAGATTTTCAAAATATGTCTTTTTTAAAGGGCGGCGAGCTTGTAATCACTACAGGTCTGTTTACCAGAAGCGGAATTGCCTTGTTTGATTTTATACGCTCTTTAGTTACTCACAATTGCAGTGGAATCCTTATTAATGTGGGACAATACATCCATATCGAGGAACTTACGGAGGAGATTATTGAATTCTGTATCACAAGCGAATTTCCTCTGTTCACGATTCCCTGGGATGTCCATCTTGTTGATATTATGCAGGACTACTGCCGTACGCTTCTCCAAAGCACACAGCGTACCGATGAATTGAATGCTGCTTTTCAGAGTGCTGTTTATCAGGCAAATCTACACGAAAGCACATTGCTGACCTTGAACCGGTATGGCTTTGCCACAGATGATGAGTACCGTATCATTGTCATGCAAAATCTCCAAAATACTACCAGAGTTACCTTTGCGCTGAACCATCGGCATTTTAAATATCATCTTTTTGAGCATGACAACCGGCAGGTGTTGATTTATCAGCCCTCCCGGACTGAGATGTCATTTGAGGAAGTATTGGAAATCCTTCTATTCTGCGATAGCATTATCCTTGGTATCAGCAATGTTTTTTCCTCCCTGAAAGAATTCAGTCTTTGCTATAAGCGGGCTCGTTTTGCCCTCGCATCCGCGGTCTTTTGGAATATACCCTTAGTGAATTTTGAAGAGCTTGGCATTTTTCAGATTTTATTTTCATCCTCTGATCCTGAAATGCTCAAAGACATCTGCCAAAAAAAACTCGGAAAACTGGAGGCCTATGATTCTGCTCACGAGACCGATTATCTGACCACACTAAGAATTTTCCTTCTGTCTGACTGTAATTTGCTGGAAACATCAGATAAACTTCACACACATAGGAATACGGTAATCTACCGTATGAAAAAAATCAAAGAGCTGTTGGGCAGCGAAATAAATGATTCCAAGGTTAAGTTCGACCTTCTTATGGCCTTCTATATCCGGGAATATTTCTTAATATATTAAGCCTGCCCGGCAAAAATCATGTATAGCAACCAGTTAGGGCCAAAAGTGTTACATTGGGAATGTTTAAAATTTAAGTGAATAAACTTATAAAGAGGCATTCGGGCAGGTGGAGCATGAAAAACAGTGATTTTCATACCTTTAATGAATATATGAAAAAAGACGACAGTTCCCTGACTGCGTCTATGGAAGACTATATCGAAATGATTAGCCGGCTTTCAATTAAAAACGGATTTACAAGAATTAATGAGTTATCACAAGCCCTTAATATTCAACCCTCATCCGCAACAAAAATGGTTCAGCGTCTTTCTGAAATGGGATATATTAAGTATGAAAAGTACAGTGTACTTTTCCTTGAGGAAAAAGGTAAGGAGATCGGAGACTGGCTCATAAAGCGCCATAAGATTATTGAAAACTTTATGAGAATTATCGGTGTTGATGCTTCCATGGTGCTGCAGGAAACTGAAAAGATAGAGCATACATTAAGTAATGAAACCACATTTCGTATAAAGAATTTAGTAGATTTTTTGGTTGATAATCCTGATATTATAAGTAGATTTGAAGCATATAAAACACAACAGGGCGAAAGATCGTCATGATTTTACAGCCCAACGTAATTTCGCACTCCTGGCGCGGCTGTTGGAACTACATTCGGCTGCTGATGGCCGGATAGCCTCAGAAGCTATTTCGCTATAGATACCTTCACGATAGAAGCGCTGGAAAGACTTTTTAACGAGACGATCCTCGCCGGAATGAAAAGTGAGGATAGCAACACGCCCGCCCTCAGCTAATGCGGCAGGAAGTTTTTCTAAGAATTCATATAGCATTTCAAATTCATTATTAACATCAATTCGTAATGCTTGAAAGCATCTTTGACAAGATTTTTTAATCTCATTGTCTCTGTCTTTTTCAGGAAGGAATCTAAGCGTGTCTTTGATAATTTGTTGGAGCTGACTTGTCGTTGCTATGTCGGTTCCTTTTTTTATCGCTGAGATAATAGCACGGGCGATATCAGCACAATGAGGTTCGTCCGCGTTTTCCGACAACATACCATGTAATTCTTCCAGTGAAATATTTTTAAGGCGCTCTGCTGCGGACATGCCTTTAGAAGGATTTAGCCGTAAATCTAATGGTCCTTCTGTCTTATAGGAGAATCCTCTTTCGGGATTATCTATTTGCATCGAAGAAACCCCCAAATCAGCCAATATAAAATTAAGCGGCCCCGATTCGGAAGTAATTTGATCTATATTGGAAAAATTAGTATGCTTGACCGTTAAAATCTCCGGGCCGTAACCTAAGCGCTCTAAACGCTCCCTCGTACGGGGCAGTTCGATAGAATCTACATCGGTAGCATATAAGTGCCCCTTTGAATTTAAACATTTAAGCAACTCTAAAGTATGGCCGCCATAGCCTAAGGTTGCATCCAGTCCGGTTTGCCCGGGGGTAATTTGTAAGAATTCCAATATTTCTTTCACACAGATCGAGCGATGCATACCGGCAGGAGTATTGCCCTTTTGAATAACCTTTTCCACAGTATCGGCATATAGCTCAGGATTTAATTCCTTATATTTATCTTTAAAAGCCTTTGGATGAGTACCGTTATATCTGGTACGCCTTTTATGCTTTTGTTCCTGATTACCCATTCCTGCTCCCACCTTTTAAATTTCTATTTTAAATATGCCTACCATCGTTTGTCAATGTCACACACGGTCGGATAGACCTTGTCAAACGATGGTACAAAACATATAATATCAAATGTATCTCATAATAGCAAACTTTACTATCCAGTATTTTCGCTTTGCAAAACTCGGTTTTTATTGCATTGAATGGTATACCCATGTAAAATGGGTTAGTATGTAACTAATTGATGGCAAGTAATCCATTCTGTAATTATATAGATGTTGAATTGAATGAGAGGCTCGTGTATGGATATTGGAAGTTTTCATGATTATATGCTCAGTGAGGATATTGTAAAGGCACTTAGTGGACTGGAGTATAATATACCTACGGAAGTACAGAATAGGGTCATTCCATCCGCTTTAGAAAAAAACGACCTTATCGTTAAGGCACGGACAGGCAGTGGAAAAACTGCCGCATACGCAATTCCGATTTGTGAATTAGTCGAATGGCTTGAAAACAAACCACAAGCGCTTATCTTAGTTCCAACAAGGGAGCTCGCTGTTCAAATAAAAGATGATTTTACAAATATAGGCAGATTTAAACGAGTAAAAGCATCTGCAATCTATGGAAGACATCAATTTTCTATCGAGAAAGCAGAGTTGAAACAGAAAACGCACGTAGTTGTTGGTACGCCGGGGCGTGTCATGGATCACATAATCAAAGGCACCTTAACCTTAAGTAAGATCAATTACTTAGTCATTGATGAAGCCGATAGAATGTTTGATATGGGATTTACCGATCAGGTGGAAGCGATTATGGAAGAACTGCCTGAGGAACGGATGACAATGTTGTTTTCTGCTACCATGTCCGATGAAGTAAAAAATATATCAAATTACATGAGAAACCCTGTCAATATAGATGTCAGCGAGGCCGATATCATGACAGCTGATACTGATCATTTTCTTTATGTTACGAAGGAAGAAGATAAATTCGAATTACTTACCGATGTTATGATTATTGAAAATCCGGATAGCTGTATTATCTTTTGCAGTACAAAGGACCGGGTGGATATGGTATGTGATTGTCTGGAGGATTTGGGCTATCCCTGTAATAAATTGCACGGAGGCATGGAACAGAAAGATCGGCTGTCTGCAATGATGCGCTTTAAAAGGGGAGAATACCGCTATTTGATAGCTACAGATGTAGCAGCAAGGGGGATAGATATAGAGAATATTTCCCTGGTCATTAATTATGATATTCCCCTGGATAGAGAAAACTATGTCCACCGTACGGGAAGAACAGGGCGTGCAGGTCAAAAAGGGAAAGCCCTTTCCTTTGTGGTTCCGGCACAAACCAGATATCTGCATGATATCGAAGAGCTGATCGGATTTAAAATTCAGGAAATGCCGAAGCCTGACAAAGAGGAGGTGTCTGTTCACAAACCATCCTTTGACGAAAAAATGAATATGTCTCCCCGGATTAAAAAAATGAAAGGTGATCAATTAAATAAGGAGATAATGAAGCTGCGATTTGGCGGCGGGAAAAAAAAGAAGCTCAGAGCAACCAATTTTGTTGGAGTCATATCCAATCTGGAAGGTGTAGAGGCCCAGGACATTGGAATAATAGCCATTCAAGATACCCTTACCTATGTAGAAATATTAAACGGTAAAGGCCCTTTGGTACTGGAAGCAATGAAAAATACAAGGATTAACGGTAAGCTATTGAAGGTAACAAAGGTAAAAGATAAAATTTAATTAAGTGGTATAATGATTATCAGATATTTGAAAATATAATTTGTAAGAAGGTATTGTATGAATAACAACGATATATTAATAAGATTAAGGTATGCTCTGGATATCAAGGATACAGATATGGTGGAAATTTTCAGACTGGGCGGAGTAACTGTAACGAAAGAAGAACTTCAAAGAATGCTGTCAAAGCCTGAAAACAATAGTAATATTGATTCAGAGGATGAGTTTATCGCTGCTGATGATATGAAAAATTGTAATAACTATATGCTGGAGTCTTTTTTAAATGGTTTTATTATTTTCAAAAGAGGAAAACAAGAATTGCAACCGGGGCAGACACAGAAGCAGGTCTTTATGATTAATAATAACAAAGCTGTAAATAATGTTTTTCTGAAGAAAGTAAAAATCGCACTGTCTCTTACCGGTGAGGACATGCTTGATATATTAAACGATGCCGGAGCTAATTTGTCAAACAGTGAATTAAGTGCAGTATTACGCAGAGAAGGACAGCGCAATTATAAGGAATGCGGCGATCGATATGTACGAAAATTTCTGAAGGGTTTGGCAATCAGATACAGGAATAAGTAATAGAATAAGTTAGGAGCAAATATGCAATTTAAAGAATTAAATGTTATACCTGCCATTTTAAAGGCTTTAGAGAAAGAAAATTATACAGTTCCGACACCGATACAGGAAAAAGCAATACCTTGCATTTTAAGCGGCAGAGATTTAATCGGATGTGCGCAGACCGGTACCGGAAAGACAGCAGCATTTGCAATACCAACGCTGCAACTGCTCAGTGAAGATAAAGCTTCCGGAACAGTGGAACGTAAAATACGGGCTCTGATTGTAACGCCGACCAGAGAACTGGCGCTTCAGATTTATGAAAGCTTTTGTACCTATGGTAAATATACCAAATTAAGATCCTGCGTAATTTTTGGCGGTGTATCACAAAAACCACAGGAGGAGCATTTACAACAAGGTGTGGATATCCTTGTAGCGACACCCGGCAGATTGAATGATTTAATCAATCAAAAAAAGATCGATTTAAAATTTCTAAAAATATTTATATTAGATGAAGCTGACCGTATGTTGGATATGGGATTTATTAATGATATCAAAAAAATAATAGCCAAAATACCGGTAAACAAGCAAACCTTGCTTTTTTCAGCCACCATGCCGGCTGACGTTGCGAAGCTGTCAAATGATATGCTCAGGAATCCTGCCAAAATTGAAATCACACCGGTATCATCAACCGTGGATGCCATAGAACAGTATGTGTACTATGTGGATAAAAATAATAAGAAGAATCTATTGGTACACTTGTTAAAAGATAAGACCATAGTATCAGCGCTGGTATTTACCCGTACCAAGCATGGCGCCGACCGGATTATTCGGCAATTATCAAGGAATAATGTGCCGGCACAAGCAATCCATGGCGATAAATCCCAGGGAGCACGCCAAAGTGCTTTAAATAATTTTAAAAACAAAAAGTTAAGGATATTGGTTGCAACGGATATCGCGGCAAGAGGAATTGACATCGATGAATTATCTCATGTTATTAATTATGATCTGCCCGATGTACCTGAAACTTATGTGCATCGTATCGGACGGACCGGACGTGCCGGACTTGGCGGCATAGCAATTTCTTTCTGTGATTTCGATGAGAAAGAGCAGCTTGCAGATATAGAAAAGCTGATTAAAAAGCGATTAAATGAGGTTAAAGATCATCCATACCCATTAGTGAATAATTTTCCGGCGCCAAAAACCACACAGCCAAGGGGCGGTAAAAAGGCTTCATCACATACAAGTACCGGACAAGCTGTTTCTAAACAAACAGGGACTTTCCCTGATAAAAAGCATCGAATGGCTGAAAACGGTACTCTGAAAGAGAAGAGAAGTTCTTTGAAATTTTCAAAAAAAGGTAAAAAAAGAGACCGATAAATATTGATCCTCCATGACCTGAATAGGTATATGGAGGTTTTTTATATATTTAATTATAATATTAATAATATTAATTATAAAATTAAAATAATTAATAAATATATTGACATATTTAATTTTTGGATATATATTATAATCAAATAGTGCAAAAGGATGGTGAAAACAATGAAATACAAAGCTCCGGGTAAATGTCCCGTATGCGGTGAAAAACTTTCCATAACCAAGCTCGGCTGTCCAAAGTGTTCCACTGCCATTGAAGGTGATTTCCAGCCTTGTGAATTCTGCCGTCTTCCGGAAGAAGATCTTGAGTTTGTCAAGATATTCATAAAATGTCGCGGTAATATCAAGGATGTCGAGAAGGAGCTGGGGATATCTTATCCCACTGTGCGCGGTAAGCTGGATACGGTCATAAGAGGTCTTGGATATGAAGTATCATCAAAGGAACTGATAAAGGAAAATGAAGATAAAACAGCTGCCAGGAATGAGATTCTTGACCAGTTATCAAAGGGTGAAATTTCTCCGAAAGATGCAGCGGAACGTATTAAAAATTTATAATTAATAGGAGGTTCAGTCTATGAGCGAACAACAAAAAATATTGGAAATGATAGAAAAAGGGCAGATTACTGCTGCCGAGGGTATGGAACTTTTGGAAGCTTTGAATGTAACTAAGGAAGAGGAAGCAATTCAGCAGATTGAAGCCGTAACAACAAGACGTAACTATAAGTTCCTTAAAGTTAAGGTTACATCGGATAACAATTCCGTTAATGTTAATGTCAATGTGCCTATACGTCTGCTTACTACAATCAGTGAAGTTGCTGATAAGATGACTACTATGGTTCCTGCGGATGCCAGAAGAGAGATGGAAGCAAAAGGAATCGATATTTCCAGCATCGATTTTGCCAAAATAATCGAGGAGATCATAAACGGCACTTTGGATGACCCTAATATCGTTGATGTGGAGGCCTGGGATGAAAGCCATAATGCGATGGTAAAGGTGAGAGTATATGTCGATTAAGCACTTTCGTTTATTATGGATCAGGCTTCAGATTGAGAATAGAAGGTTTATAAATATTTCTCTTCCAATCCCCCTGTATATTTTTCAAGAATTATTTGACAGTTTTCTCGACTTACTGACCATCGCATATTTTTTTGCACCAAGAGTGCCTGATCAGAATTCATCCTCGCGAATCAATATCTATTCGGTAAAAGTTCTCACTGTCATAGTCATGAAGCTTCTGGACTCTTTAAACGAGAATGAACCTTATAATATTGTTGATGTATCAACCGACAAAGTAAAGGTATTAATAAAAATCAGGTAAAACATATTTTCTGGAGGTAATAATGACGAAACTGTTCATAAAATATATATCTATCATATTAACGATATATCTGCTGTCATTTGTGATACACACGATTCATATCGGCAGCATCCCGGCACTTCTTATTATGGGATTAGTATTGTTAGTAGTAAACCTTATATTAAAACCGATTCTGCTATTGATTACATTACCGGCCAGTCTGCTTACCTTGGGATTATTCAGTTTTATTGTGAATGCCTGGACGATTATGATCGCAGATCATTTTGTAACAAATATAAGCATGGGAGGATTTCTTAATTCACTGCTTGCCGCTATCATCATCGTTATCTTTCACAATCTGCTCAAGGATAGGAATAAGATATGTTAATTTTGCTATATATATTACTCCTTTATAATATCAGACAATAGAGCGATCCCCCTTTTGATTTCATCAGGTTCCAGATGTCCATATCCGATTAGCAGTTTGCTTTGATGCCGGCCTTTTTCTATACAATGATTTTCTACCGTAGTAATATATATCCCCTTTTTCAGGCATCTGTTTTTAAAGGCTTCATCAAACTTCATCCCCGGAAAATCAATAGCAACATGCAGCCCGGCACAATCACCATAGGCAGTCCATTCGTCTCCAAAGGATTCTGTCAGCGATTCCAACAACAGCTTTCGACGGTGACCGTAAATTTTGCGCATTTTCCGGATGTGTCTGTCAAACTTCCCTGATCTTAAAAATTGAGCCAAAGCCGCCTGCTCAAAGGGCGGATTTTGTACGTCGGTATGTGTACGCAGTTCATGCCAGCGCTTTTGGAGTTGATTAGGTAAAATGACGTAACCGATTCGCAAGGCCGGAAAAACAGTTTTGCTGAAGGTACCGACATATATTACACGCTGTGGGTCCATTGTATACAGTGGAGCAACAGATTCTCCGCCATACCGGAATTCGCTGTCGTAATCATCTTCGATAATATAAAGATCGTTTTCCCTGGCAAAACGAATCAGTTCAGCACGGCGCGTTGCCGGAAGAATTCCGCCCAATGGGAACTGGTGAGATGGTGTAACATAGATAGGACCTGTACTACCGCACTTTGATAGATGATCTGTCTGCATGCCTTTTGCATCAACCGGTATGGGAACAATGGCGCAGCCTTTGTTTATAAAGGTTCCGAGCATTCCAACATGACAAGGGTCTTCTATTAATATATTTTTGCTGTTCCTGCATAAGATATCGGCGGCAATATGCAGACCATGCGTTGCACCTGCAGTAATAAAGATATTATCCGGCAAAATTTCAAGTCCGCGGCTTCGAAACAGCCATGCTGCAATTTCTTCCCGAAGTTCAGGTAAGCCCTGGGGACCTGCATAACCAAAAGCATCAAGAGAAATCTCGCCGGAAGCCTTATGAAGCAGCTGCTGCCAAAGGAATCTGGGAAACTGATTTAAGTCCGGTCTGCCCGTTCGAAAGCTTACAGCAATCGGCCGATCCGGCCGTCTTTTTATTTTTGGAGATATCGTCGGTATAGCCGATTCCATACATAAGTTGTCGGCAACCCTCGTAAAAGTTCCCTGGCTGCTTATTAGGTAACCTTCTGAAATCAGCATATCATAGGCCTCGCAAACAGTATTGCGGGAAACATTCAATTCCTTTGCCAGTTCCCGTGTTGACGGTACCGCTTCCCCTGCCTTTAATTTCCCTGCTAACATCAACTCTTTCATAAACCGATAGATTTGACGCCATAACTTTAACTCACTTTTCCGATTTAATTGGATTCCTAACATAATGCCCTCCAACTGGCTCTGTAAATTTTGTGCCGTACTGGTTCTTTGAAAGAGCCAGTAATTCAAGTAAAATTATACCATTACGTAATAATAATGCAACAGACTTGGAGAGCAGAATGAACCGATTAAAAGGAAAATTATATTTATTATGCGCTTTTTCGTTAGCAGGAACCAGTGTTGTTTCAGCCAGATTTGTTACCGAAAAGCTTGGGAATTTTACAATTACGGCAGTAAGCTTAATATTTGCACTCGTGTTTTTAGTTCCACTATGCAGCAGGCAGCTTATTCAGTATTTTACGCAAATATCATTTCACAATTTCAGCCTCTTGGTACTTCAGGCGTTATGCGGCATATTTCTGTTCCGTATGTTTTTGCTTAGCGGACTTCATAATACCAGTGCCGGGGAAGCGGGTATACTTACAGGGGCTACACCCGCCATAACGGCTATTCTTGCCATTGCAATATTAAAAGAGCCTGTCAGCGGTAGAAAGCTTTCCGGAATTATTTGCACGGTGACAGGCGTTTTGGTCATTCAAGGTTTGATGGTACCGGGGAGCGGATTAACATTGGAACATGTCGGAGGAAATATGCTTGTGCTTTGTGCAGCAGCATGTGAATCTGCTTTCAACACGTTTTCGCGCATTTTTGCAGTGAAGGCCTCAACACAATCCACAGTGCCATCAAATCCTATTTCTCAGACCACCATCGTATCGGCAATCGCTTTGATACTATGTCTTATTCCTGCGGCATTTGAACACGCTATGAAGCGACTTGCCGCAATCGGGCTTCTGGAATGGATGGCACTTTTATGGTATGGCGTATTTGTGACGGCGTTGGCATTTATCTGTTGGTATGCAGGAATAAAGCGTTGCGGTGCATTCACAGCAGCGGCCTTTTCCGGCATGATGCCGTTTACCTCCATGCTGCTTTCGATCATATTATTGGGTGAAAAAGCCGATTGGAGGCAGTGGATTGGAGGTGTTCTTGTCATCATAGGCATGATACTTATTGGAAGCAAAGGCCTGAATACCATTTCATCAGTAAATAAAAATACAAAAATGACAGAAAAGGAACGGGTAACGGAATAGTTTGTAATCTTACTTTTGACCGGCAATACAAAGGCCGAAGAAATCACTGGCCACGGTGGCGTTATGCAGATTAGAATGGCGCAGAAGCTCGGTGATCTCATAAGAAGTATAAGCGGCATTTAATGAACTAATGAGACCGGGGCGCATTTCCTTGGGATGAGTAGAAAAATATACCATCATCTTTTTTAAGGGATGCACATCACGGCGCAAATCGGTGATGCAATATCGGCCTCCCGCACGGAGGACACGAAAAATTTCATCAAAAGCACGGATAGGATCCTCCCATTCATGCAGGGAGCCGTTGGATATAACAGTGTCAAAGCTTTCATCCTCAAATGGCATATTCATACAGTTTCCTTGAACATACCGGGCGGAAATTCCGTATTCAGCGGCGTTTTTTTCTGCAAAGCGGAGCATGGCAGGACTGATTTCGCAGCCGGTAAGTGAAGCCGGATGGATCTTAGCTGCCAGCTCTAAACCCACATAGCCGGGTCCGGGTCCCACCTCCAATACATCTCCGCCTTTTATGCCCGAAGCGATCATACCGTCTACGCCGTTCCAGCCTCTATCTCGCATATTCCGGGCAAATACATCGAAAGATTCCACAGTAACTTCGTTCTGAATGCCTTCGTTTGTTTCAATAACTCTGTTCTTTACCATCTGCTTCTGCCTCCTTTAACGTGTTCCATGATTGTTCCGCCCAAGTGAGCTCTGCCTGATAATGCAGAATATGATGCTCAAAAATAATATTAGCGGAGATCTGATAGTTCTCGGGAATGTACTCTATCGTTTCCTTACGGTGAATCTCCAGTTCATCAAGTGTCTTTTTAAGGCTTACGATATGCCGGCTAAGACTATCCAGTAAAGCATCGCTTCCTATAGAATCAGAAAAGTAAAAAGTGCCATCGATATCAAAGGTAGGACGGTACTTGATCTGCAAGGTTTGTACGAGCAATTCTTTGAATTTATCAACTCCGGTATCACTCACCTGATATACGGTCTTTTCCGGACGTGCACCCTGCTTATCGCGATGGGCTGTGATCAGGTTTGCCGCTTCCATTTTTTCAAGATGGTAATATACGGTGGGCAGCTTAATCTGAGTAAAGTCCTCAAGCTGATCTTCTATCAGCTTTTTAATCTGGTACCCGTGCTGAGGACCGAATCGCAGGAGCAAACCAAGAATGTATAAGGGGATCATATAATTATTTCCTTTCCTAATAGTCAGTACTGAGTATAATTATACTCAGCGCTGACTATTAGTCAAGAGAAAACTTAAAAAATAAATATTTTAAATAAAAATATATGTCCGAAAATGGCGAGATTAATTTGCAATCTGTGTTACAATAAGAAAAAAGGAGGATGCCGTCATGTTGAAAGGTAAAGATAAAGCATGGTATGCTGCCTTTAAGTCTAAGGACAGCCGCTTTGACGGGCGCTTTTTTGTAGGAGTGTCCTCGACCGGAATTTATTGCAGGCCGGTATGCCGTGCGAAACTGCCAAAGGAAGAGAATTGTACCTTTTATTCTACAGCGGCAGAAGCAGAACAGGCAGGCTACCGCCCATGTCTTTTATGCAGGCCGGAGCTTGCGCCCGGCACATCCGTCGTGGATGCTACGGCATCTCTTGTAAGCAGGGCAACAAGATTATTAGAAGAAAATTGCGGAAACGGACAGAGCCTCGAAGAGTTTGCAGAAAGACTTGGATGTACAAGCCGCCATTTACGGCGGGCCTTTACTGAAGAATATCATGTATCTCCGGTGCAATATTTGCAAACGTGCAGACTGCTTCTTGCCAAAAGTCTGCTGACCGATACAAGTCTTTCAGTATTGGACATTGCAATGGCGTCCGGTTTTGGAAGCTTAAGACGTTTCAATGATTTATTTAAAAAGCAGTACAGAATGTCGCCTACAGCATTGCGGAAGCTGGCTCCAGGAGAAGAAAGACGACAAACGGATGTGACATTAGCGCTGGGTTACCGTCCGCCTTATCAATGGAACCGTATTTTGAAATTTCTGGCCCAGCGCGCAATTTCCGGTGTGGAAGTGGTTGATGAGGAATCATATATGCGTACGGTTCGCTTGGCATCGGGAGAGTCGAAGGAGGCATACGGATGGATACGGGTAACGAATAAACCTGCCCGGAATGTATTGAATGTTACGGTATCCTCTGCCTTGCTTCCGGTATTGCCGCAGATACTGGCTAGAATTCGGTGCTTGTTTGATTTATATTGTGATCCCGAAGCGGTAAATGAAGTTCTTTCATCCATGAATGACATTCGGTCTGATCTTTTTGTCCCCGGCACAAGAGTTCCGGGATGCTTTGATCCTTATGAAATGGCTGTACGTGCAGTGCTGGGACAGCAGATTACCGTTAAGGCAGCGGGCACGTTGGCGGCCAGACTGGCAGAAACCTATGGGACACCCCTTCAAACCGGTATAGAGGGGCTGACACATGTATTCCCCCCGCCTGAGCGTATGATCGCGCTGGAAGGATCGATTGAAAATCATTTGGGTCCTCTGGGGATCACATCGGCTCGTGCAAAAACAATACTGGAACTGTCCCGCATATTTGCGGAGAAAAAAATAGATGCTAATCTGTGTTCCAGTCCTGAGCGGGAAGTGAAGGTATTAATGGATATCCCGGGAATCGGAGCGTGGACGGCGAGGTACATTGCCATGCGGGCTATGGGATGGCCTGATGTATTTTTGGATACCGATTACGGTGTAAAGAAAGCCCTTGCTCCGTTAACGCCGAAAGAAATACTGACTTTAGCGCAGGCATGGCATCCATGGCGCAGTTATGCAACCGTTAATTTGTGGAATTCATTGTAATATGGAATTGATAGTAAATGAAGGAGGAGCGGATATGCTTTATTCAACAAATTATTCTTCGCCTTTGGGAAGAATAATGCTGGCCGGTAATGGGAACAGCCTGATCGGTCTGTGGATGGAAGGCCAAAAATATTACGGAGGCACATTAACGGAAAAAATGACCGGAAAGAATGATTTGCCAGTATTTTCTGATGCAAAGGATTGGCTCGATAGATACTTTGCAGGAGAAAAGCCAGCTATTTCCGAGCTTTCTTTGGCTCCAACCGGCGGAGAATTCCGGCAGGCTGTATGGAATATTTTGTGCGAAATTCCTTATGGAGAAATCACTACCTATGGAGAAATTGCCAAAATAGTGGCGGCCCGTACCAATAAAGAGCATATGTCCGGCCAGGCAGTCGGGGGAGCAGTAGGACATAATCCCATATCCATTATCATACCCTGTCATAGAGTTGTGGGCGCGAATGGAAGCTTGACCGGTTATGCCGGGGGTGTCGATAAAAAGATGAAGTTGCTGGAACACGAAGGAGCTAATATTTTAAAATTGTTTAAACCTTCGAAGGGTACTGCGCTTTAATTAGAAAAAGGAGGAAATGCTATGGAGGCAGAGAGATTAATTCAAAAGATGGTGGCTTATTATTCGGGCGATCCAAAACGGATTCAGCATTTTATTAAAGTGTACAGTTTTGCGAGCCTTATTGGAAAGGAAGAAAAGCTTGAAGAGAACATACAATTTATTTTAGAGACGGCAGCTATCGTTCATGACATCGGAATTAAAGCGGCAGAAATGAAATATCAAAGTGCAAGCGGAAATTATCAGGAATTGGAAGGCCCTCCAATAGCTGAAAAAATGCTGACAGAGCTTTGCTATCACCCGGACGTTATAGAAAGAGTCTGTTATTTGGTAGGGCATCATCATACATATAATGAAATAGACGGATTAGATTATCAGATACTTGTGGAGGCAGATCTTCTTGTTAATATGTATGAGGATGGAATAGGTGTAAATGCTATCAACTTTGCGCTTAATAAGATCTTTCGTACAAAAACAGGCATAAGACTTTGTAAAACCATATTTGCTTTAGACAACTCAAATTAAGTATGAGTAAGTAATGTAGTTTTTTGCACTATATACATATCGGACTCAAAAATATTCGAATCAGACGTACACTTCGTTTTTTTATTGCATTTTACCACTCAATATGTAAAATACAATTTGGTTAGCTGTGACTAACCAGAAACGGAGGTATGTGATGAAAACAATTACACATC
>JAEWPN010000005.1 GCA_023399455.1 Bacillota bacterium | reverse complement strand
CTGCATCCGCAGCCGCTTCCTCCCGCATGTGTATCCTGCTCCTTGGCATCGTATATCTCGATGCCGCAGTCCATATGCTGTCCGGCTATATCCATATCCTTTTCATTCAGCAGATCAAGCAGCACATGCTGACCCACTGTTCCCAAATCTCCCGTGATGATCTTATCGTAGTCCGACGGCCTTCTGCCAAAGTCCTTCAGGTTATTATAAATGGTATCGCACGCCGCCGGAGCCATGCATGCTCCCATATTCATGGAATCCTTCAGGCCGTAATCCATAATCTTCCCCGTAGTGATTCCGCTGATTTTCGCCCTCGCTTTCGTCCCTTTATCTCCGCTTAACAGGAACGCTCCGCTCCCCGTTACCGTCCACGATGCCGAAAGCGGCCTTTGATTGCCATAGGCTAGGGGAAAACGGAATTCCTTTTCCGCACTGGCAAAATGACTGGAGGTCACACAGACCACATGCTCCGCAAATCCGCCGGATACCGCCATCGCTCCCATTCCAAGTGTCAGACCGCAGGTAGAGCACGCACCGTACATTCCGATTAACGGCATTTCATAGGAAGCCAGTCCGAAGCTGCTGGCGATGGACTGCCCTAGCAAATCCCCTGCGAAGATATATCTTATCTCTTCCTTTTTCATTCCGGCTTTACTCAGCGCTAAAGATACCGCATCCTTCTGCAAACTGCTTTCTGCCTCTTCCCACGAATCGCAGCCGAACATATCGTCCCCGCCTATCATATCGAACAGCTCCGCCAAGGGGCCCTGTCCTTCCTTTGTACCAACTATGCTGGCGCTTTCCCTTATATACACTGGGGTTTTCAAATCTATGCTTTGCTTCCCCATGGAACAAACGTTTTTTTCCTGACTCATACTATACCTACGCTTTCCGGTTATTTGTTACTGTTCACTGCGTTCTCAGTAACGATTACTTTCGTTATGTATAGTATTATTTGAAAAAAAAAGAAAATTATTCGAAAATATTATTCAAAAACAGTATTATCCAGGAATGGGACTATTCCTCATCTCTTACGATTCCCTTAGACATGAGAAATTGTTTCCATTTCTCATAATATTGTGCCTTCAGGTGAATCTCATCCGTGGTGTAGTCTTCCTCCAGATTCCCATGCTCATCGCATACGGCTTCGTTGACGTCGATATAGAAAATTTCTTTATTATCTGCGATTTTTTCTATCGCTTCGTTTCTCTCATTGATATTCGTATTGTTGAAAATCGGATCCGTTTCGTTTTTCGTTCCGGTGACGCGCATGATACCTTCCACAAAGATAACCGCACCCGGCTGAAGCTCTTCGAGCCTTCCAACCACTTTCTTATATTCCTCTGTGAAGGTCTTTGTCGTACCGGTTCCCAGCTCGTTGATACCGAGCATTAGATATATCTTTCCATACTGCTTTTTCTGCAATGCCGCTTCTACTGTAATCTTATCCCCCGTCTCCTCATCCTTTACAATAGGTTCAGTAAAGACATCGTATATTGTAAGCGACGTCTTCGCAAAGAAATCACACTGTTCCTCCATACCGCCGTATTCAAACAAGCCCACTGTTCTGGAATCGCCGATAAATACCGCATCATCGAAATATTCCTCTCCCACTTGTACAAAGTCATAGGTCCTGTCAGCACTTTCCTCTCCGAGAGCAACCTCTTCCCCCGCAGCCTCGGCCGGAATCTCTTCTTCAAACAAACTTTCCGTATCCGATTGCCCTCCGGCACCCAAAGCATCTTTTCCCTGCTCCTCCTCGCTTCCGATGGGCAGGTTCAGCGCCCCCGAAACCGCCTCTATCACGGAACCATACCGGAAAGGTTCCCATGGATATTCCCCCCTGCTGATTCCTTCCAACGTAAGAGCGAGAAAGGGAGTATCTGCGAAATGATATTCATAGTCCTTGTATATGGAATTTTTTCCGACAATTCCTATCAACGTAAAGAGAGCTCCGCTTATTACGAGGATAAGAAACAGCGGACATTTTTTTATCCACTTCATAACCTCACCCTTCCTTTAAAACTTCAAGTAAGCAAAGGGATTGTTACCCATGCTTACCGTAAAATATACGGACAGCCAGAAAATGCAGACCATTCCTGCGATGACCGCCGGATGCCTTCTGTGCTTTTCCACAAACCGGTATGCTGCCGGAATACACCAGATAACTCCTGCCATAAGATACGGAGCATACATCTTCAGATATTTGAAAATATCCGAGGAATTAACTGCAATGCCCTCTCCTCCGACAAAGGGAAACATTCGTCCTAAGTACAGTCCGAGCTGGCCGATGTCGGTTATCGCAAATAACATCCATGTAATCGGAATCAGAACGAGCACGTAACATCTTCCAAGCAGCGGATATTTTTGCAGCCACTTCCCGAGCCATAGCTTCTCCAGGACGATGAGTCCGAACAAAACCAATCCCCATAAAATAAAATTCAGGCCTCCCCCATGCCAAAGTCCCGTCAGCAGCCATACGATCAGAAGATTACGCACCGTCTTTTTCTTTCCTTCCCGGCTTCCGCCCAAAGGTATGTATATATAATCCCGAAAAAAGCTCCCCAGGGTCATATGCCACCGGCGCCAGAACTCGCTGATGCTCCGCGACGCATAAGGATGATCGAAGTTCTTGATGAAGGAAAAGCCCAGCATCACACAAAGCCCCGACGCCATCAGCGAATATCCCCAAAAATCAAAATATAGCTGCATGGAGTAGGAAATTGCCCCAAGCCACGCAAGAGGTGTGGATATGCTCTCGTAGCCGATGGTGTGAATATCTTTATCCAAAATTGCCAAACGGTCTGCCAGAAGAACCTTGGTACCAAGTCCTAAGACAAAATATTTCAGCCCCTCCTCTATGCGCTCCCAGGAATAGGTCCTCTTTTCCAGCGTAAAGTCTCCTTCGTCATAGCGCATGATCGGCCCCGATATGATCTGGGGGAACATCATGAAATAAACGGCTGTGCGTTTAAAGGTCGGGAGTGCCTTAATGTCTCTTCTGTATATATCCATTTGAAAAGAAATCATTTTGAAGGTATAAAAGCTGAGTCCCAAGGGCAGGACCTCGTTTCCCGCAAAAGCACCAAGAATTTTAAAAACAACTAACAGCCCTACGTCCAGCAGTAGAGCTGTAATCAGCCATTTATTCCCCTTTTTCTTATCTATCTTCTTATGAAGTTTCTTCCTGCGAAGCTTCTTCTTATTCTTAACTCTATGTTCGGTCTCGTAAAAGCATATTTTTTTCGCCAAAATATAATTCAGCCATACGAACGCCAGAAGGAGCAATATGAAATACGGCTCGCCTACGGCATAAAATACGATACTTCCAAATAATAAGGCCGTATTTCTGTATTTCTGCGGTGTTATATAATAAACGGCTAAGAAAATCGGCAAAAAGCGAAACAGAAATTCTATCCCGGAAAACACTACCATTTTTCTCAATCCTTACTTTTTCAAATTTACACTGTATTTTAAGAGCATTATTATTGTAACACCACATGTTTTTAATCTCAATAGAAAACCCTTAAGATAATATAAAATTTATTTTGTAAATTTTGGAATAAAACCACATGATTTTCGAATATAAAAGTCGCATATATTTTATTTAAATATGTACAAACACCTCTTCTATATAGTAAGATATCAGGGTATATGACAAAAACAAACGGAGTAACGTAATATTATGAAAGCTTTAGATAAAAACGGATTTTATCAAAAAATCTTTAAACTGGTCCTTCCTATTGTCATTCAGAATCTCTTAAGCGCAGCCGTAAGCTCTGCGGACGTAGTCATGCTCAATTATGTCGGCCAGACTTCTATTGCTGCCGCCTCTCTTGCCGCTCAGTATTCCAGTATTCTGTTTATGGTTTATTACGGACTGGGCACAGGGGCTACTATGCTGTGCGCTCAGTATTTCGGAAAAGGAGATATGCGCGCTATCGAAGCGGTGGAAGGAATTGCGCTCCGTTTTTCGCTGGTAATTTCTATATTGTTTGCTGTAATGTCTTTCTCGATTCCGCAATTGATGATGCGCGTATTTACCGACGATGCTGAGCTGATTCGGCTGGGGGCATATTATCTGCGTTATATTAGTGTCAGCTATTTGTGCTGGGGATTAATTGAAATATATCTTTCTATTTTAAGAAGTATCGGACGAGTTGTCGTGGGAACCGTGTTGAATGCGGTAACTATAAGCTTTGACATTTTCTTGAACGCCGTATTGATTTTCGGTCTGTTCGGCGCGCCCAAGCTCGGCATTATAGGCGTTGCACTTTCCACTTCCATCTCCCGGGTGCTGGAGTTGATCGCATGCATCGTCATATCCCATTTCAGCAAAGATATTAAACTGAATCTTAGATTTATGTTTATTCGCAATAAGCTTCTGTTCAAGGATTTCATCCGCTTGTCCCTGCCCGCGCTGGGTAACGATGTGGCATGGGGCGTCGCTTTTTCCATGTACTCGGTAATTATCGGCCACATGGGCTCCGATGCGGTTGCTGCCAATTCCTTCGTCAGCATTATCCGTAACTTCGGCACCGTTCTCTGCTTTGGCGTTGCCAGTGCAGGCGGTATACTGCTTGGAAATGAAATCGGAGAAAACCGTCTGGAGGATGCCCGCATCAACGCCGGCAAACTGATGAAGCTTACCGTTATGAGCGGCCTTCTGGGCGGCCTGCTTATATTTGCGGCTACGCCCTTTGTCCTAAAGTATGCCGCATTGTCCGAAACCGCACTCTACTATTTAAAGTACATGCTCCTTATCAATACCTACTATGTAATGGGGGCCGCTGTTAATACCACCCTGATAGCCGGAGTCTTCCGCGCAGGCGGCGACAGCCGTTTCGGGTTTATCTGTGATACCATCGACATGTGGTGCTATGCCGTACCTCTGGGTTTTTTGGCCGCCTTCGTGTTCAAACTCCCTGTTTTATGGGTATATTTCCTGCTCTGTACCGATGAATTCGTGAAGTGGCCCTGGGTCATCAAGCATTATAAGAGCGGGAAATGGCTGAAGAATATTACCAGGGATAATTTATTTGAGGACGCCTAAAGTTTAGGCGCCCTTTCTCTATCATTCTATCATGCAATCATTCCGCTTACTTTCAATATCCAATAAATCAATCCCAAAACCCAGCTGGTAAATATGCCGTATAAAATTACGGGGCCTGCTATGGTGAATATTTTACATCCCACACCAAATACCTGGCCTTCTTTCTTGAACTCTATCGCCGGAGCCGCTACGGAATTAGCAAAACCGGTAATCGGAACAAGGGCTCCTGCTCCACCGAATTTTGCAATGCTGGGATAAATATTGAATCCCGTAAGCAGGATACTGATCAATATTAGCAGCAGGGAACACCACCCTCCCGCCGTTTCCTTATCCAATCCCAATGAATTCGTACAGTAGTTCAAGATAAACTGCCCGAGGACACATATTACTCCTCCCACGAAAAACGCCTTTATCATTTGCATCCATAAATTATGAGTCGGCGTAACCTCCTTGACATATTCTTTATATTCCTGCTTTTTCTGTTCTTCCATATGCTCAAACCTCTCTGAGAAAACTTGCCTCTTGCTTATTTCACTTCGATATATTTCCAGTATGCGGATTTTGAGCAATTTTATTCATGAATAAACTTCGCAATATTTAAGTATTTTTTATTGACTTCCAAGATCAGAACTATTCACATTCCCCCATACAAAAACACAGCCTTTATGAAATAGACGAGGCTGCCTGCGACTTTTCCGAGAGCCATGGCCAGCACCACTACTCCAAGGCCATGGCGAAAACCGATTCTTCTGGCAAAAATCGGGATAGAATCCAGCATTTCCGCAATTGCAAGGGCAAGGCAGCCGACAAAAATCCCGGCAAACAGCCCGAAGATAATGAGGATTGCCGTACCTATCATATACCAGACGGATTCCGTACTCTCTTTTCCAAATATATTATTTTTAATTATAAAATCTCCGATTCTGCCATATCTGTCGAATATACTGAAGAAATTTCCTGTCAGAGTGCCGAAGACGACCGCCTCTTCAAACAAAAAGATTTTTCTGCTGACGTGCATTTTTCCTGCGAAGCGCGGAATCAGGCCGACAGAAATCAATACGGTAAATACTCCGCCTGCTGCAAACATGCCGAAGCTAAGCCCCATGATTCCCAATAAAAGCTGCTTAAGAAACATCAATGGTCTTTCCCTCCCTATCCGCAGTTTCAATTAGCGCATCATTCACATCTTTTTCATAAATACGCATTTCCACCTCGATGGGGGTAGGGTCTTTCGTTATTCTTCTGCCTCCGATATGGTTAAAGAACACAATGATTCCAAGTGCGAGCCCTATGGAATAGGTCAGCTCTAAAATCGTATAATTCGCCGCTGCCTGCCCCATGACGAGCTCGTATACTTTGCCAAACACCTTGTTAATACCTACATCGTTATGAAACGCCATTATGGTAAAAGCTGTGCCGAAAAAGCTAATGCCCGCCACGAAGATAACTTTCAGAAAAACAACGAAGCCCTTGTGTTTATTCACATTTACGCGCTTCACCAACACATCCTTCTCTCCCACATTCTCCACGCTTACATTCGGACAAACCTGCTGTATCATTTCTATCAGCTTCAAAACGCTGAACACCTGACGCTTCTGCTCCTTTTCTCCGAAACGGTGTATCTTGATCGCCTTTACCTTGGCCGCTACATGGGGGTCCGCACAGTATATTTTGGCCACATCTTTTAGAAAAACATCATCTACGGTAACCTCTGTACAGAGTTCCGCCTTTAAATAAAGAGTCTCTCCCGACATTCTCTCACCTGCTATTCTTTTGCTTCTTTATTGCTATTCACCCTTATTATTGCAAATATTTGGCAGATTATTCGAAGAGAATTCACTCTTTTACGATGGTACCATCAAATGATGGTATATTCCATATATTCATAATGCAGTTTTGTGCCTTCCGCGATAGCCTCCGGCAGAAGTGCTCTCGCTACAAGCTTCAATTCGTCTTTCTCTGTATCCGTGCGTTTTAAATTAGCATAATCCCCTTCAATATTTACTACTATATAATCAAAAGCAACCATTGGTACCTTCCTCCATTTTCTTTTTATTAAATAGTAATATATCCGATACCTCATAAAATCACAATATATGCTGTTATTTGAATTATTATTACTCTTTTACACATTGGCTGCTATATAAGACTTTCCCTCATACGGACCAATATTCTTTTTTCCATGCGGCTGACCTGAACCTGGCTGATGCCGAGCTTTTTCGCCACTTCCACCTGCGTCTTATCCTGGAAATACCTAAGCGTGATCAGCTGCCTTTCATCCTCTTCCAGCTCGCTCATGAGCTGCTCGAGCAGCATGTGATTCAGCAGCCTTTCGTTGGCATCCTTTTTCTCCGGCAGCTTGTCCACCAGAAATATTTCATTTCCGTCGGACTGGTAAACGGATTTATATATGGATTCTACTTCTACATTTGCTTCCATGGCCATGACGATATCTTCTATAGACAGCTCCGTGAGTTTGGATATTTCTTCCAGCGTAGCTTCCCTTCCCTGCTCGTATGATATTTTCTCGGCAGTCTGTTTGATTTTCCACCCGTTTTCTTTCAAGGTCCTGCTTACCTTGACCATTCCGTCATCGCGCAGGAAGCGTTTGATTTCTCCGCTTATCATAGGAACTGCATAAGTAGAGAATTTTACCTCAAAGGATAAATCAAATTTATCGATAGCCTTCATAAGGCCGATACTTCCTATTTGGAACAAATCCTCTGCATCATAGCCTCTCCCTAGAAAACGCTTTACGATATGATGAACCAGTCCCAGGTTTTTTTCTATCAGTACTTCTCTCGCTTCTTTATCACCGGCTTGTGATCTGGCAATTAGTACTGTAACCTCCTCCATAGACTACTCCTCATCTTCTATCCACGAGGTACAGCCGATTTTCTTTTTCATCTGCACAACCGTTCCTTTGCCTGGTTCGGATATCACTTCCAAATCGTCCATGAACGCCTCCATAAAAGGAAATCCCATTCCGGAACGGTTGAGTTCCGGCTTAGTGGTAAATAGAGGCTCCATCGCTCTTTCGATATTCTCTATACCATTTCCCTTATCTATCACCTCAATATGTAATACATCTTTTTCGATTGAGCAATTTATTACGACCTTTCCTCCCTCGATTCCGTCATAGCCGTGAATGATCGCATTGGTCACCGCCTCTGAAACTGCCGTTTTTACGTCCGACATCTCTTCCAATGTGGGATTTAAAAAGGATATAAAGGCTGCTACAGAAATTCTCGCAAAAGCCTCGTTTTCCGATACCGCATCAAATTCCATCGTCATTTCATTTTTCATTCCGTTCCTCCTAGTCCATAATTTCCACTATTTTATGTAAGCCTGATATTATTAAAAGATGCTTTATTCTATTATCCATATTAACCGCAAACACTTTGCCGCCGAAGCAGGAAATCTTTTTATAACGTCCCATGATAATCCCAATGCCGGAACTATCCATAAACCTCGTATCCTCAAAATCAAAAACAACATTGCTCACTCTATTCTGCATTATGAACCGGTCCGCATTTTCACTTATGTATGATGATTTGTGATGGTCAATTTCCTCAGGCATTTTTACCATGAGATAATTGTCAATCACTTTAAAATTCTCTTCCATGCACTTCTCCTTCCTTTTCTTTGTAAATGACATATTCCCTTTATGTATATACATAAAATACAGCATGTCCATTTTTGTCGAATTTATTCATCTTTTATTTCCATGGCTGCATCAGTAGCGCTGATCCTATCTAAAGAAAAAAGAGAACATAATCGCTTATGTTCTCTTTAGTAGGTTCTATCTTTATTCAATATTTGATTAGGGGGGCAAAGGTCCTTTATTAAACTTTCGCAGGCAATCGAATCCTAACCCAAAGAACGAGTGCGCCTATGAAAATATTTAGAAGTTCTTATATATTGGAATCCGGCGCAGGAGTCTTTTGGTTATGATTCGATAGACTTCTATATCTAAAAAAGGACTTTTTACACCCTAATCATTTTAATTACCGTTATTTATCTCAGCCAGATATGTCGCTGACTCGCTGGCCTTCTTCGTACCAGGGAAAAGCTCGATTACCTTCGCATAGGCCTCTTTGGCTTTATCGACATTTCCATTTCGTCTGTAGGAGTTAGCAAGATAATAAAGTGCGTCTCCGTTAGTCTGGTCATACTGGTAAGCCTTTGCCAGCTTGGGAATGGCACTTGCATACTTCTCCTGACGATAATCGCTGTATCCTTCGTCGAAATATGTCTTAGCCAATTCCGGTCCTATCAGTCCGGTCAACGTATCGTACAAGGCAGTAAAGGATTCGGATGCCGAGGTCCCCAGGCTTTCCAGATCTATTTCATCCAGATATTCAGAAACGGTCACGATGTCCGCAGCATTCTTAAGGTAAGCATCGGAAGCGAGCAGGAGCTTATCTGTTGCCTGCAATGCGCCGTCCGTCCCTACATAGCCCTCTAAATCCCCCTGAAGCTTAGCTTTTTCCTCGGTTAAATTGTTCACCTGCTGCTCCATCTCATCGATGGTCGCCGTCTTCGCATCCAGCTGCTCGCTGACCACTCTAAGCTCGTCATTAATCGTAGACTTAGCCGCTTGGATTCTCGCAGGCAGTATGAGGAAGCAAGCTATCGCAATACCTATTACAATACCTATACCCATATTTACGAAAGTGGAAACTCCCTTGGATTCCTTCACATTTAAGGGCTGAATAATGGTTTCATTACCACTTTGATATGTTACCGCGTCCTTCGACTGGCTCTTCTTTTTCGAAGCTGCCTTCGCGCCCTCTTCGGGAACGAGCATATGCTCCACTTCCTTTAAATAGCGCATGGTAGTTGTATTATTCGTATCGATCTGAATACATTTATTCAGTTCTTTTCTCGCCTTATCCCACTCTTCCCCGTTAATATATAAAAGCGCAAGGAGCTGATGAGCTCTGACGAACTTCGGATTTAAGGAAAGCACCTTCTTCAGTTGGATTATTGCAAGGTCTGAGCTCCCTTGATTACAGTACAAAAGCGCCTGATTATATTTTTTGATCGTCTGATTGATAGAATCCAGCCTCGCCTGATTACTCTGTATCATGTCGATATAATCGTCCGCAATATTTTTCTTAGGCCGGAGGTTCTTGCTGATTACCCATTCGCTGAGCGCCGCCACCACTTCTCCCATTTCGAAGTAAACCAGACCCAGCAGGTTTCTCGCCTCAATATTGTTCTTATTGAACTTAAGGCTCTGGCGCAGGCTGGTAATCGCTCCGGTAAGATCTCTTACACCGGCCTTTTCTAACCCGTCGTTGTAAAAGCGATTGGATATATACATAATCTTCTTATATATAGACACATCTGCCCCGCATCCGGTGCAAAAATCATGTTCAGATAAACGGCAGCCACAATTATAACATATCATGCCGCCACCCCTATTCTTCTTCAATGCGAGACATCGCATTGTTATGCTTTGTCTGGCCGTGCGCCGTCGTCTCATGCTGTTCTATATCTTTTATCATCTTCACGAAGATGTCCGCCATATCCGTTAAATCCTGATTATAAATCGCCTCTTCCGCATCTTCCACTTCCAGGCTTAGATGAAACTTTTTCAATTCTTCCTCAAAATTAATCATCCGTTCTCCTCCTTAGCAGCGCCTTTATCTCTCCAACCAGATAAAGAGAGCCAACAATATATATATAATCTCGCTCTTTTTTTCTATCCATTAGAAACGCTAACGCATCCTTCGAACAAGCAAACACCTCATAGCTTCCGCTGCCATATTTCTCAAACGCCGCGCATAAAGCCTCCATAGGCGCAGCCCGCCTGCTGTCCAGTCTGGTCAGTGCCGTCAGCTCAAACAATGGTTTCTCTTCCAGTATACGTACCATCGACTCATAGTCCTTATCCAAAACGGTGGAAAACAGCATGTATCTTTTTCCTTTGCATGAATCTGCTGAGACCGACTGCACAAAGACCCTGATTCCGTCCTCATTATGCGCGCCCTCCAAAAAGATACCAGGCATGATTTCTTCCATCCTGCCTTCCCATACGGTCTTTCGGATTCCCTCTGTCAAATGCTTCAGAGTAACCTTGGGATCTTGAAGTACCTCTATACACCTCGCTGCTATAGAGGCATTTTCCACCTGATATAATGCTTTTGTTGATACTGTGAGCCTAATATAATCATAATAACGAGAATGAAAGGAAAAATCAATGCTTTTATTTGTTAAATTAACATTAATATAGTCGTCGCCGGCTACCGGAAATGCTTGAATTCCGAGCATTTTCGCTCTTTTTAATATTACCTCGGAAGCTTCCTTTCTTTTATCGCAAAAAACGACCGGAGCGCAGGGTTTTAGTATTCCCGCCTTCTCTCCTGCTATTTTGCCGACCGTATCTCCCAAATATTCCATATGGTCCATTCCTATTTCTGTAATAACCGTAAGAACCGGGCTTTTCACCGTATTTGTGGCATCCAGCCTGCCGCCCAGTCCAGTCTCAAGCACGATATAGTCCACGCCCTTATCCTCAAATATAAGCATTCCCATAAAAAATAAAAACTCGAAAAACGTCGGGTGATATGCGGAGTTGCCCGATACCTCTCTCATGAGCTCTATTTTATCCATGACCGCTTCAAAGGCTTTCGTAAACGCCTCCTCCTCTACCGGAACACCGTTTAAACGAAACCGTTCCCTCATTTCTACGAGGTGCGGAGAACAAAACATTCCCACACGATATCCCGCCTCCCCAAGAACGGAACACAAGTAAGCACAAACGGAACCTTTTCCGTTTGTGCCTGCTACGTGAATTACTTTTTTGGAACTTCCAGGATTTCCCAGAAGTTCCAAAAAGCGACTCGTATCCTCAAGGGTATTCTTTCGCGTCAACCATGTTGACTCCGGTCCCCCCTTTAACATTGTGAACTTCGGTACATTTAAGAGATATTCCTCTGTTTCGTGATAGGATCTCATCCTTTTTTCCTATTTCCGAAGCTGCTGCAGGCGCAAAGCTACCTGCTGCTGCATCTGCGTGTATTTTTCCAGCTTTTCCTTTTCCTCCGCAATTTTATCTGCAGGAGCCTTGGAAATAAATTTTTCATTGCTCAGCATACCGTTCACGCGGTTAAGCTCGCTCTGCAAGCGCTTTTCTTCTTTTTCCAGACGTTCGATTTCCTGCCCTAAGTCCACCAGCTCCGCAAAAGGGATATACAAAGCGGCATTCGGTATCATTACGGAAACCGCATCATCCTCGATTCCCTGCTTATCCTTCTGAATCACTGTCTCAGAAGCATACGCCAAAGAAGAAAAGAATAATCTTCCCTCTTCAAATGTGGTGAGAATATCATCTTTCTCACTCACCACATATACCTTCGCTTTCCGGCTGGGCGCTACGTTCATCTGTGTTCTTACATTTCTGATGCCGCGTACTGCTTCCTTTATTGTCTCGAGGTCCTTCTCTTCCTTCGTATAGCTCCATTCCTCTTTGTATACCGGCCATGAGGAAACCATGATCGACTCCTCCTGCGCCTGCAAAGAACAGAAAATTTCCTCCGTCAGGAAAGGCATATAAGGATGAAGCAGCTTGAGCGCATTAAGGAGCACCGTCTTCAAGGTCCAAAGCGCCGCATTCTGGCTGGCCTCGTCGCCAGAATTGTATAGTCTGGGCTTAACCATCTCGATATACCAGTCACAGAATTCATCCCAGATAAAATCGTATACCTTCTGTACCGCTATACCCAGTTCGAAGTTCTCCATATTGTCGGTAGCTTCCTTAATGAGACGGTTAAGCTTGGATAATATCCATTTGTCTACCGGCTCCAGGCCTTCAAAGATGGTTTTGCTTCCGGCGGAAATCATGCTTTCGTTCTTTCCTTCCATATTCATCATGATGAAGCGGGATGCGTTCCAAACCTTATTGGCAAAGTTCCTGCTCGCCTCTACCCTCTCATAATAAAAGCGCATATCATTACCCGGCGCATTTCCGGTAATCAGAGTCAGCCTGAGCGCGTCCGCACCATATTGCTCGATAATCTCGAGGGGATCGATTCCGTTTCCGAGAGACTTGCTCATCTTGCGTCCCTGGGAATCCCGGATAAGTCCATGGAATAATACGGTATGGAACGGTTTTTCTCCCATCTGCTCGTAGCCGGAGAATATCATGCGGATAACCCAGAAGAAAATAATGTCATATCCCGTCACAAGAACATCCGTAGGATAAAAATAATCCAGATCCTCCGTTTTTTCCGGCCATCCTAATGTGGAAAAAGGCCACAGCGCGGAAGAAAACCACGTATCTAACGTATCCGGGTCCTGTGTAAAGTGCTGGCTGCCGCATTTCGGGCAGACAGGCGGAGCTTCCTTGGAGACTACAGTCTCACCGCATTTATCGCAGTAATAAGCAGGAATCCGGTGTCCCCACCATAACTGGCGGCTGATGCACCAGTCACGGATATTATCGGTCCAGTTAAAATACGTCTTCTCCATTCGCTCCGGAGCAAGCTTGATTTCTCCCGTTTTTACCGCTTCTACCGCCGGCTTTATAAGTTCATCCATTTTAACGAACCATTGTTTTTTAATGAGGGGTTCGATGGTCGTCTTGCATCTGTCATGGATTCCTACATTATGGGAATGATCTTCTACTTTTACCAACAGCCCCATTTCGTCCAGCTCGGCAACAATTGCCTTTCTCGCCTCATAACGGTCCAGTCCTTCGAATTTGCCGCCGTTTGCATTAATGGTGGCGTTATCATTCATAATGTTGATCTCCGGCAGACTGTGTCTTTTTCCTACCTCGAAGTCATTGGGGTCGTGCGCCGGTGTTATCTTTACAACACCGGTACCGAATTCCATATCTACATACGAATCCGCCACGATGGGGATCTCTCTGTTTATCAGCGGAAGAAGAACTTTTCTTCCTATTAAATGCTCATATCTTTTATCCTCCGGATTTACCGCCACCGCAGTATCTCCTAACATCGTCTCGGGACGTGTTGTAGCAAACTCCAAAAACTCCGTCTGGCTTGGCTGCCCGTTTTCGTCCATAAGAGGATATTTAATATGCCAGAAATGTCCCGACTGCTCCTCGTATTCTACCTCCGCATCCGAAATGGACGTATTACATACCGGACACCAGTTAATGATCCTGCTGCCTTTATAAATCCAGCCTTTTTCATGCAGCTTGCAGAATACCTCAGTAACCGCCTTATTACAGCCTTCATCCATCGTAAAGCGCTCTCTGTCCCAGTCGCAGGAGGAGCCCAGCTTCCTTAGCTGTCCGATAATTCTACCCCCATATTCTCTCTTCCACTCCCACGCGCGTTCCAAAAAGCCTTCCCGTCCCAAATCATTCTTATCGATGCCTTCCTCTTTCATCTTCTCGATGATTTTGACCTCCGTAGCAATAGAGGCATGATCTGTTCCCGGCTGCCAAAGCGCGTTATAGCCCTGCATCCTTTTAAAACGGATCAATATATCCTGCATCGTGTTATCCAGCGCATGCCCCATATGAAGCTGGCCTGTAATGTTCGGAGGCGGAATCACGATAGTAAAGGGTTTCTTACTCCTATCCACTTCAGCATGGAAATATTTCTTATCCAGCCACTTCTGATATAATTTGTCTTCAATACCTTTAGGATCATAGGTCTTTGCCAATTCTTTGCTCATGCTTCTTCTCCTCGTCTTAACCCGTTATTTTTAAATTCTATCCTGTACGTGCAGCTGCGCATTCATTTCTATGTAATAGGATAACTTTCCTAATTACATAAAAAAGCCCTTTGCCGGTCAAACAACCGACAAAGGGCGTAAGCTACGCGGTACCACCTTTATTTCTCACTCATGAATTCTGAAAATAATCCCCAGAATCCTATCCTGTAACGAGGATAAATCGTGAAAGCTTACTTGGCGCTGCACGCGGTTAGGCCTCCCGGTTCCAAAGCTACCTTCCGCATGCCCTTCTTCAGACGACCTTTCAGCCGGTGAGCCATCCTCTCTATTAAGGGGCTGTGCGTACTCCTCTTTGTCATTACCTTTTTATGTTTTGTTCTTATATTACTATTAAATATAGTAAACCGAGGCTGTTTTGTCAAGGCGGACTTTCATATGAAATACTTTTTCCCATATTCGGAAAGTCTGCCGCAAACGTCGCATCCGCCGTAAACAAAAGAATCAGCGCAAGGCATAAGAGCTGAAGCAGCTTTCTGCCCCCTTCCGTTTTCCATATCTTCCGGTATAAAAGACGCATATACGGGATGATATAGCAAATGAGCATCCATCCGGAAAGTCCGAACATCAGGCTCCCCCATAAACAGATCCGCCCGCTGATGTTCAAAAAATCATTGCTGTAATCCCACCAGCGGATTCCCCATGTCCGTTCCAGAAACCAACTGGCCAGATACTCCAATACGGAGCTGAGAAGCATCGAAATAAAAAATACGCGCACAGGCTTATATTCATACCTCCCTAATACAACGGAAAGGATGAGTCCTCCAATTCCGTATATCGGAAGCCATGGGCCGAACAGAACTCCCCGATTGACGAATTCTCCCTCCATCACCACATAAATCAATACTTCCCACAGCCAGCCTGCAAAGGAAAGCAGAAAAAACAGCGGTGTGTAGAAAAAAAATCCGTAAGTCTCATTTCTTTTCCGCCTGATCAACTCTGCATAACTAATTTTCTGATTCATAAATGTAAATACCGCCTCGCGTTCCGCTCATTGATACCCCAAATACCGATTTGCTATTAGTATCTCCGATAAAAAGGTAAAAATACATAGCGGGCGTGACGGGATTCGAACAAATCCCCGCACACATTTTTGCACACATTGAATGTGTGCTTTTATGTAAAAATAGATTTGCTAATGTAAAAACTGCAAAGTAATTCGACGGCGGAAATGCTTATACTTTGCGATATTTTTCAGATAGCAATACATATAATGTTATCCATTTATTGGGTTCACCTATTTTACCAACCTCAAAATACGGAAAGGATTTATCAAGAATATATTTACCATCATAATCTTTTTTGCTATCTAACAATTCTAACGCTTTATTACAATTAGAATGATTCGCCCCGCCAAGAACCGAAAGACCGTATATAGTCATTTGTAAACCCAATTTCACATGGTCAAATGGATAATATGTCCCCACCATTTCTTCAATGATTGCCTTTTCCTGGTTATCAGGGTGGAATGCAACGTAATGGCTGATATAAAAGTTTATCAGCGATTTAAACTGCGGCAGAATAACGCCAATCTTTTTCAACTCCGCCGCAAGCAAAAGGTAGGTTGTAGTTTGTCTGTAGCACCCCATGTCGGGAAGCTTAGAGTCGTTTGTTTTCTTAGTTTTGTCCAGACACCGGCATGTACCATCTTCCCGTATGGTGGAAAAGGCTATAGATATTTCTTCTTTCACCCATGTATGCTCGTAATAACCAAGGGATACCAAATTCCTTAATAGCAATATTTTGGCACATTTCATACTGCGATTCATATTGCTAATGACACGTTCAATATAATCATCAATAGGAACATCAACGCGTGTTAAGCCAAATTCTGCAAGTGCACATAAAGCAGTGACATCTTCCCATTTTTTATTAAGCTTAAACTTATCCATGATTAACCTGACAGTTTCTGACTTCAATAAATCGTCAAGAGCCTTTTTTGCTTCAGAATCATCTTTGGGAAAGTCTAAAAGCTCTATCATTGTACGATATTTTACCTCCGGGTTTTCCACCTCAAGAAGCCAATAAATTACATTGTTCATTGATGTACCACTTCTTTCCTTTTGTTATTTCGTAGAATATTTCCGTACATTATGCTATTCAAAAAATATAAACTCTTAACTAAAGCACTTTTGTTTCGAATTTCGCAGATTCGGTGGAAATAGTTTTCCTTTAATCGATTCCAAGGATAAACCGACCATTTCTAAGCGGCGGCACATATCGTCAATTGCACCGTTCACCTGCGCTTCAATGGATTGTCCAACATTCCCCTCTTAGTTCGTTTTTGCAGCATTTGTAAAATAAATAAAAATTCCTTTATATTCTTTTTTGGATAATCATACTTTCCCATGTAGTAGATGTCAACCTTTTCCAATATATATTATTACACTTTCAGAAGTAACATCTTTCTTTACCAGGCATGATAACGGTTACTCGTTACCCCTACAAGCAAACTCTCTATCAAAAAGGGACTTTCTGACTCAAGTTTACCGTTCAGGCATAACATATGAAATAGCTCAAGTATTTCTATTTAGAAAATCCAGCCAAACTTGGCTTCTGAAATTAGAACACAAACCATAGTCTTGCAGATAAGTAATATAATCTTTAAACCTTGAATAATCCGGATTAATTTTACTATGTTCCATAGTAGTCATTATACTAATAGTTTTTTCAATGTTATTAGATTTTATATAACAATACAGAGAATCCCATATCAAACAATTCTCGGTTTTAGAGGCATTCTCCAGATATTCGCCCCATTCAAACCATTCAGCTTCAGATAAATCTTGTATATTCTCAATTGGGGGATATGTTGAAAAAGCATAATAATTATTGTTATATTTAAATCCCAATTTTTCAGCTAAAGCGATTGATCCTTTATTAGTATCTACACAAAGCCAATTTATTTTTTCGTAACCTTTATTAAAACAATCCTTAACAACTGCAGAAACAACTATTTTTCCGAATCCATTTTTTCTATATCTTTCATCCGTATGAATTCCAATTGTTATTTCTTTATCAAAGCTGCAATCACTTAATGACCAACTTACAATAACATTTCCATTATGTATAAAATATCCTGCCCCATCTTTTTCAAATCTTGTATCGTCTCCCCAATCAGCAATCCATTCAAGTAGTTTCTCCGAGTTCTCATAAGAAGCATTCCTTAATAAATCAGTGTCAATTTTCTCAATTATAAAGCCATCTTCTAAATGTTTATTACATTCCTTAAAGTCATCAATAGATAATATATAGTGCCTCCTTTTATATTTTCTAATAAAATGATTTTTATGAATCGTTGGTATTAAATCTATCCACTCACTTGAATCAGGCGTCAACGGGTTCCAAAAATCTATTACCATAGACACTTCAGAATTAAAATTGACATCACTGGAACTACCTACAATTAAGTTACATTCACAGGTCTTTATCAATGCAGCTGTTGGGTTATCTATGCTGTTTGCATATATTTCACCCGGCATGGCACCATTTATAACAGAAAATACAGATAATTCATTTTGAGATTTGACTAAAGGTATTATTTTATTAAAATCATCATTATTTAATTTAAACATAAATTTCTCCTAAAAATATAATTGTTTTATAACTCATAAATTATTAATACTATCTTGTTTTATGTCCTGCTGATTTTATTCTTTAATTTCTGTTTGGATATATGAATAGCTTTATTTTTACCCCATTCATCTTCATTTTTTAATTGACAATACAATTTCCAGCGTTCATTTGAAATAATCTTGTTTTCAATAGCTTTTTTTACAGCGCAGCCAGGTTCTGTTGTATGTGTACAATCACTATATTTGCAGTCTCCAAAAAGTTCCTTTATATCTGAAAAAGTATCATCAATCCCTTCGCTTGCTTCCCACATACCTAATTCTCTTATTCCCGGTGTATCAATAATTGCAACTCCTGATGGAAGCATTATCAATTGCCTGTGGGTGGTAGTATGGCGTCCCTTTGAATCGTTTTCTCGTATCTCACTGACTTTCATCAGTTCTTTACCTGCAATTGCATTTACAAGAGTAGACTTTCCAACACCTGATGAGCCAAGAAGTACAATTGTACTACCACTTTTCAAATAAGAATCAAGCTGCTTCATGCCAATTCCTGATTTTGCGCTTGTGATACAGATATCAATTTTTTCTGATATGCTTTTGACTTCTTTTATATAACATTCAACGTTGTTACATAAATCAGCTTTTGTTAAAATTACTACTGGCTTTGCTCCACTTTTTAATGCTACGCTTATATATCTTGTGATACGATTCACATTAAAATTCTTATTGAGTGAATCAACTATAAAAACATAGTCAAAATTTGCTGCAAGTACCTGCTCTTTTATTGTTTTTACATAACCTGCCTCATGTCCTGAAAAATCTGTTCTTGAAAACCTGCTTTTTCTTTCAAAGACTTTTTCAATAATAGAATCTCCATTTTGGTTAAAGTAAACCAATACCTTATCCCCTACAACCGGGAATATACTGTTTTCTCTATAGAATGCTCCCCTTAATTTTGCATGAATCTCTCCATGTTCACATATTAACGTAAACAGTTCTCGTTGAACTTCACAAACAATAGCATGCACTTGTGTTCCGTTTTCTTTCATTTTCAATAGTTTTCCTCCAATTTTGGGTACAAAAAAACTTGCCCATTGGCAAGTCTGTTTATACAGTATTTACAAAAGGGTTCCTTATACGCAAAAAGCAAAAGCTTTCTGCATACTCCAATATTAAATTATTGATTCATCACCATATCTATTTTTTTCATAATTTAATCAACCCCTTTCGTGAGCAAATTGAAGTTTTTAATACTAACTTAATTATTATAAATTAAATAATATATGAAATCAAGTATATATCTCAATTTTTAACTTTTATTCTGCCCATTGCATTTGCTCATAGGGAATACCCATCTTCTTGCATTCTTCGCAAACCTCGTGCTTTTCTATACTATTCCCGATAGTGTATTTTAAAATCTTATTACGGAAGACAATAAATTTAATATTTCCCGCCTTAAAATCAACAAACCAATTTCCGCCTCTTGCCTCATCTGAAATCATTACTTCTGATATCAAATTGGGAAAATCTCTGTTTGTCGAAGTAAAATATATAACTGTCCAGTATTTTGGATTTCCTTGAGTCTTCCATATTTCTACTTTGTTGATAGTAAGGTAATCAAGTATCAAATCATTCTCTATACTTTCCTTAATAAGGACGCCTTCATATAAGCCTGTTTTTTCATTAAGAACAGCATTGTTTCCACATGTGTGAATCTCTTGTGCACCGTCAATGGTCAAATCATCTTTTAGTAAAACGTCGATAGAGACCTGAAAAAATTTACTCAGTATCAAAAGCTTATCAACATTTGGTAAAGCTATATCCGCCTCCCATTTCGATATGCATTGTCTGCTAACATTACAAATTTCTGCCATATATTCTTGCGAATACCCGTTTTTCTTTCTTAACATTTGTATTTTTTCAGACAGTTTCATTTTTATACCCCATGTGCGCTTTGGCAGACTCAAAATCATTAGTTGAAAACACTTTTCTTTCAACCTTATACCAGCCCTTTGTTTTAAAATGCTATCATTCAAGAATATAGCACTCTTCCTCTTCAATGATAATTGCTTGACTATTTGTTAGATTTATGTGTGAAGTATGGTTAATGTCTATGTCCCCGGATATGTTGCCTTCTATGCAGTGCACACTTAATGTACACGGTAAAAATCCAAGGTTATCTTCGAATCCATTCACGCATATGCAACTTCCGGCACTTACACCAATATATATTCCCCCTTGATCAATGAACCTCTTAAGCAGACTTACAAAATTTGCTTCATACATTTTGTCAAGAAGATATCTGCTATCACCGCCACAGACATAAACGGTATCAAAATCAGCCATTTCTTCATATTCCATTACATAGTCAAGATTATAGGTCTTTATGTTTTCAGCTGTTATACCCGCATTCAGCAGATCGTCCATGCACTTTGGCAGTACAGCTTTTGCAGCATCATAAGTAGCAGCAGTCGGTATCCATATTGCCCTTATTTCATTCGATGGTCTATTAACCATATCGAGAAACTTTTGCTCGATTTTCTTGTTTTCAAAGCCGGCTGATGTCAGGATAATCTTTTTCATTGTATACCTCCATAGGAATATTATAATTGTCAAATATCATTATAATAAACTCATCCATTAACATCTACCAACTTATAAGTTCATTTCGGCAACCTGCAAGTGCATAAATTATATATTTTATCATAGCATTCTATCCCTATTCGTGCAATTCTAACGGCAATCCGTCCGGATCCGCAAAGAAAGTCATCTTTTTCCCCGTAAATGTGTCCATACGGACAGGCTCAGTCTCGATTCCTAGTCCCTTGAGCTCTTCTATAACCTCTTCGATCTTCTCTACCTTAAAAGCCAGATGCCTCAGTCCGCAAGCCTCCGGGTAACTAGGCCGCTTAGGACTTTCCGGTATCCCAAACAGCTCCAGCTCCATATCTCCCAGCCTTAGATCCAGCTTATAATCGCCTCGCTCCTGCCTGTAATTCTCACGAACCACCTCAAATCCCAACAAATCCACATAAAAATGTTTTGATTTTTTATAATCGGAAACAATAATTGCCACATGATGTACATGATTTAATTTCATATTAATAGCCATGCCTTTCTTTTTATACCATTTTATCACACATTCTTTTTCGCATATACATCGATTCTTCTACTATAAAAGAATCGCAAACTGGCATAGTTAAAAAGTTTCAAAATGGCACTTTTTACAGTTCCATTTCTGAGTATAATGTGATTTAAACATTAGTACATAACAAAATAAAATCATAGGAGGAGAAACTGTAATGAGAAATGAAAAGGTTTATAAAATTGTATTTATCGGTTTAATCGCTGCTTTGTCCTACGTAGTATTCACTTTCTTACAAATTAAAATCACATTGCCTGGAGGTGACGCCACCTCTATCCATCTGGGAAATGCCGTATGTGTTATTGGGGCTTTGCTTCTCGGCGGGGTATCCGGAGGCCTTGGCGGTGCTCTCGGAATGACTATCGGCGACCTTATGGATCCGGTCTATGTTGTATATGCCCCCAAGACCTTCCTGCTTAAGTTTTTCATCGGTTTCATAACCGGCATTATCGCCCACAAATTCGGCAAGATTTCTACGGAGACCAATTCAAAAAAAGTATTTAAATGGACTGTATTGGCCGCGGTAAGCGGACTCCTTTTCAACGTAATCTTCGATCCTCTCATTGGATATTACTACAAGCTTCTCATCCTTGGAAAGCCTGCTGCTGAGATCACTCTTGCATGGAACATCGCTGCAACCTCCATCAATGCGGTGACCTCCTCTATCGTATCCGTTGCCGTATATATGGCATTGCGTCCTGCGTTGAAAAAGTCCGGTCTATTCTTCAACATAGGTACCATCAAATAGCATTAAGGGTATTCTCCTGACCGGAGAATACCCTTAACAAGGCTTTAATCATATTATTCTATTGTAGTCTTCTTACGGAAATCGCAGTATTAATCTTCTTCCGGAACAACAATGGCCGCAACCAGATATATGATCAGTCCCGTTCCAAAGCTAGCTATACTCAGAATTAACCAAATCAATCTCACCACCGTAGGGTCCATTCTCAAATAATTACCAAGCCCTCCGCAGACACCGCAAATCATCCTGTTAAATTTCGACCTCGTCAACTTCTTATATTCGTTATCCATATTCATACCATCCTTTTCTTTTTTTATTTTAAAGTGTTTTTGTTACAACTGTTTATCTCCTCATTCGAAGGATAATTCAATATTACCCATAGCGCACTCCAGCGAACAATCTTTCCCGGCATCGTTATCCACAAATGTATCGCCGGAAAGAGCACCATATACTCTGTTTCCTATTTTAATACTTCCGGCCTCACAGCTCGCTTTATAATTATAATCTTTCTCCGAACCGGAAAGTACCAGCTCTACGGCACCCAGTCCGCACGCCACATCTATTTCCTTCGTAATGTCAGCCTCTATATACGCATGCCCTACCCCTACATTCATTTCCAGCTCCTGCGCTTTTACTCCTTCCAGCGTCACTTTCCCGGCACCGATGTCCATCTTCAGGCTGCGGCAATTGATTTTATCCGAGGTCGCCATCCCTGCGCCTATTTGTAATTCAATTTCATCCGCATCCAGTTCCCCCAAATCTGCCAGGCCTGCGCCTTCCGCTATCGCTACCTTCTCGAAGTGCGTTCCTTCAGGGATATAAAGGTATATCTTCTCTCCATCTTTTACAAATCTCTTGTAATCGCCAGTCAGATGCAGCACACCGTCTTTTGCATAATATTCATATACTCCCACGCCGTCTTTTTGGATTCCAAAATTCCCGTCCTGCGCTTCCTTTATATAAAGCGCCGCTCCTCCGATCGCAATGTACATTTTCTTTATGCCCGATTCTCCCGCCTCAATCTGGTTGTAATCACTTCCTACAGTAATTCCTTTTCCACTGTAATCCCAGTTCTCTGCATCATCAAAGCCCCAATCTTCCATATCGAAGTCCCAGTTATCGTCGTAATCCTCATTCTCTATACTATCGAAAGTCCGATCATCTATGCTGTCTGCCCAGTCTTCTGTATCATTATCCCAATTCCCGGTATAGGCATATGACACTCCATATAACATCTTCGCCCAGGAGCTGTTCTGTCCGATCTCATCAACCTGCTTCCAGCCGCCGCTCACAAATCCTATCACACATATTGTACCCCCAACCAGAATCAGAATCAATGCGGTAATCAAACAAATCTTCGTAAACTTGTTCATGCCCTTTCACCTCCTTTTTTTCTAAACAGCTTGCCGATCAAATCCGCAGTTACTCTTATAAGCCACGGAATTGCCTTTATGCATATCCAAACAGTAAGCCAGATAAAAAACAGAGAAAGCCCTCCGACAAACAGGCCCGCTCCAATCAGGCAAACTCCTGCCAGCGGCGCATAGAATAAATATCCGATCCCTATTACGAGCAGCACAACAGCCGTTACAAAAAGCAGGATGCCCGCCAACGCTATCCCGAGGAAAAATCCCAGAACACCCACAAAGATCCCCACTCCGGCACTAATAAGTCCTCCTGCTATGGAAACCAGGAGCGGAGAGGCCAGAATACACAAAATGACAATCAGAGCGATCATACCGCCCGAAAGTGCTTTCTTTTCTTTCTTTTTTATCACTTCATTCTTTTCTTCGTGCTGTGCAGTATAATCCTTATACCCCGTCTCCGTAAATTCCCCTACTGCTGCGTTATCGCCCAGGCCTTCTTTAATCGTCTTCGCTATTTTTTCGGGTGTACCGAGAGACTCAAGTACCTCCTGCTCATTTTCTACTCCTGCATCGTTCAGGTAGCTGTTATAGTATTGTAATGCCTCTTCTCTTTCTCCATCTGATATATCGGAGAGAAGCGATTCCAATTTCTGCATAAATTCCAATCTATTCATGTACGATTCCTCCCTCGAACATTCCGCTTATTTTCTGAGAATATTTCTTCCACTCGCTTTTGTACAGCGAAAGCTGCACCCTTCCTTTTTCTGTTACCTTATAGTACCTTCTGTTTCTTCCGGCACATTCCATATCATATACTTCCAAACACTCATCCTTCTGCAGCCTCCTCAGCACCGGGTATAGTGTTGATTCTGACAATTCTATGACCTGCCTTACCTCTTGGGTTATCTTATAGCCATAAGTCCCCTCCGGATCGTTAGACACAACTGCGAGTACAATTGCATCAAGCAGTGCCGCTCCCGTATTAAATACCATTTAACCTACTCCTTTCGTACCATATTAAATATTCTTCTCATAACCTTCCGATTCTGCACTCCTTTATGCCAACTAGCTTCTCAAATTCTTCCTTCAGCTTATTGTTAACTATAATATTATATGACATATACTATCATTTCTTAATTCATACTATACAATATATAATATTGTGTTGTCAATAAGCATTGTAATTTTTTTCAAACTAAGCTAGAATATATACAAGGGAAGGCGTATTTATGGACTTTTCATAAATACACTAAATGGGAGAGTACATAAGATAAGGGAGGCTGAACAATGAAAAAATATGAACGGACGTCTTTAGTTGTAAACGCAGAGCAATACGAACTGAATAAAGGAATGGAAGACGGTTTTGAACTGTACACCAAGGTTATTACAAATGGCTGGATCAGTTCCGACAACTTGATTCAAATTACCAGACCGGACGGTGCCATTGTATGTCCTTTTATCCAAAACAGACGGGGAGTCATCTTCATCCGTGAAGGAGATTATATCATTACCGAAAACGACGACGAACGCCATGTATGCGGCGCTGACAAGTTCAATAAACGCTATAGACCGGTGCAGGGCTAAGACGTGTACGTCTTTACAGTATTAAAATATGTCTGTATCGGAAAAACATGTGTATTTTAAAACAGATACAGTAAAGCATCTCTGCTCACTGTATCTGTTTTTATATAATTAGGAAAGTGTTCTTATCAGCATTTATATTGAAAAAGAAAGGAGTTCGTATGACTCTCACCCCAAATTACCTATTAGAATGCTGCGTTGACAGCGTCGAATCCGCGATCAATGCCAAAAAGGGGAACGCCGACAGGCTGGAGCTTTGCTCCAATCTGATCATCGGCGGTACAACCCCCACCCTCGCCCTATTTAAACAGATCCGGGAAACGGTGGATATCCCTATTCATGTCTTAATACGCCCCCGCTTCGGAGATTTCCTTTACAGCTTTCACGAGCTGAACATTATGATCAAGGAAATAGACATGTTCCGGGATGCCGGCGCTGAAGGCATCGTTATCGGTTGTTTAAACACCGACGGCGAGCTGGCAGTTCCTGAACTGAAGGAACTCATAGCCCACGCCGGCAATATGCGTATAACCCTTCACCGTGCCTTCGATATGTGCAAGTCCCCTTTCAGGGCAATGGAAGAGGCCAAAAATCTCGGCATCCACAGCATTCTTACCTCCGGTCAGGAGTCTTCTTGTCTAAAAGGCATTGACTTAATCAGACGATTAAGCCAGGAAGCGGACAGCTCAATTGCTATAATGGCAGGTGCTGGAATCGACGAAACCGCTGTCCGTACGCTGCTCGAAGAAACCTCCGTCACCTCTTTCCATATGTCCGGAAAAAAAATCGTGGAAAGTGAAATGCGTTTTCGTAATCCTCACGTCTCCATGGGCATTCCCGGCATGAGCGAATACGAAATATGGAGAACGGATACAGGGGAGATCTCCGCAGTCAAAAAGCTGTTGGACGAAGCACTCCCTAATTAGCCTTATAAGTCTCTCTTTTCAAATGCATTGATCGCAAGCTTCATCGAACCGAGCAGCAGTATGGCGCAGAAAGCAAGAATGATTATACTTTGCGTCAATTGATCCATCTGTATATCCATTTGCAGAAATCCGGAAACCGCACTTAAACCCACTTTGCCGTTCAGAAGACTGACGAAAAAGGTAGATCCTCCCATGAGTACTATCAACGACAGCATATACCACAATCTGCCCTTTTCCACCCCAACCTTAAACATAATAGGCAAATTAGTCCCTATAAAAATGAATGAAATGGAAAGCAAAGGTACAATCATCCGCAAAATGGAATCAATCTGTGCCCCTTCGCCTTTGACCATATTAGTCAGTACGCTCAGGACAGCATACAGTATAACCGCCAGCCCTACCCCTGCCAGTCCGAATACGTATTTGCTCATAACAATATCCTGTTTGGAAAAGGGAAGCATAGCCGCATAGTTGGTCCAGTTGCTCCTCTCGTCGAGTCCCAGTGCGGTAATCGGCAGCATTGCCATAAATATGACCGCGAATACTGTCAAAAATGAGTTGTCACTTATCACACCGATGATAATATAGGCTATTACGAGGATCAGCATGATCTTCGCCTGCTTCCATATCATATAAAAGTCCTTTAACAGTAATCCTTTCATTGTTTATCCGCTCCTTTTACCATAAATAAAATAATATCTTCAATCGACGCATTTTCTACGTTCATTCCCCTCGGCACCTTTTTACGCTCCACCAGCGCGTCGATCCCGTAGCTATTTTCTCTTTTACCTTTTACCGCTGACAATTGCAGCTCATTCAGTTCAGTCTTTTTGCAGTGCAGCATTACATAAGTTTCCAGAAGGCGGTCCTTTTCCTCGCAGAATATAAGCTTTCCCTTATGAAGAAAGGCAATATAATCACACAGCTTCTCGAGGTCGCTGACAATATGCGAAGAGATCAGAATGGAATGCTCTTCTTTTCTCGTAAATTCAAGGAAAATATCGAGGATTTCATCCCTTACGATCGGGTCCAGTCCGCTGGTCGCTTCATCCAGGATCAGAAGCCTCGCACGATGAGACATCGCGGCTGCTATCGCCAGTTTCATCTTCATTCCCCTGGAGTAGTCCTTGATAGGCTTTTTTTCGGGAAGGGAAAAACGCTCAATATAGCGAAAATAGGCCTCTTCCTCCCAATTCTGATAAGTCATTTTCATAATGGCGTTCAATTGCTTCGCCGTTATGATTTCCGGGAATCCGATATTGTCCAGTACGATGCCGATATCCTCTTTGGTCAGCTTAAAATCATCGGACCGGTTCTCCTTACCGAGTATGATTATCTCCCCGCTGTCACGTTTTATCGCGTCCATGATCAGCTTAATCATCGTGCTTTTTCCTGCGCCATTTTCTCCAATAAGTCCCATGATGCATCCGGACGGCAGCTTCAGACTGACATTATCCAGCTTAAAGTCCTTGTATTCTTTCGTTAAATTTGTTATTTCCAAAGCATTCATAATTTAATCCTCCGTTATT
>JAEWPN010000215.1 GCA_023399455.1 Bacillota bacterium | reverse complement strand
AGAAGATGCTTGAGGAATACCATTTGAGAATTCAGTTTATTGAAAATAAGAATGAGAAATTACAGGATGCGGCGGAAGATATGCGATTAAGTATTCTTGGAAGGGAAAGTAAGGAGAAGGATGAAAGACCGTTGGAGGTGGTAGAAGTCTATGTCAAGGAAAACACCACGGAATTGGTGGACCCCTTGGGAATCCAAAAGAAGATTGCCGATCTTTCGGAGAAGAAAGATGTCCTGCTGAAAGAATTGGATACGAAGATTAAAGTTTCCAATGCTACTACTTTTATTGAAATATAGTATGACAAAGATTTATGGTAAAGTTTTGACGATAAAACTTTTATATCGATTCAAGTCTATGGATATATCGGCCTGATATTTTCATAGGCTTTTTTAATTGTTCCATTCTAATCTCCGTACTTTTCGCACTAATCTCCGGTTGCGGAAGGGCGTGGCTTCAAGATCATTTTAATTGACAGCGGAAAAAGTATATTATATACTATAAATACTAAAATGATTATTTGGTTCATATAAAAAATGACATGAAGAAAATTAACTCAAAGGGGGACGCTTGCTGTTGATCGGATTCAAGCAAGTCAGATTTAGATTTAATGAAAGCGGTGGTTTAAATGCAGAATGAAAAACTAAAAATACCTGAAATTTCAGAGACATTATTTATACCATTGGCGGCTCGGGCTGACGAAACATTGCGAGTGGACGGTGTGATTCGTGATGATAAGGCGGTGGAATTCCTGAAGAGAGCGGATACGGCGAATCTCATAGTGAGCGGCGGAAGTATATCCACTCTGGGGATTTTAGCCCGTACAAAGACTATAGATGAGGAAACCTCTAAAATATTGTCCTGTGCTTCAAAAGCTGTTATCGTAAATTTAGGGGCAGGACTGGATACAAGATATGATAGAATTTCCCGTAAAGGGGTGGAATGGTACGACTTGGACTTGCCGGAGACGATAGAACTTAGGAAGCAGTTTACCGGTGAAAGTCATCTTCATTTTATTGCGAAGTCTGTTTTGGATGAAAGCTGGACTGATGAGATTAAAATAGAGGAAGACGATGCGGTAATAGTCATAGCGGAAGGTCTGCTCATGTATTTTGAGGAAAAAGATGTACAAAAAATTCTCCGGAAGATAGCGGAGGCCTTTCCCGGGGCAGATATATTTTTTGATGTAGTGCACCCCTTTTTCATAAATAAGGGAATCAGCAGCAAGTTCCTATGGGGGATAGACAAGGCAAAAGATTTAGAAAAGCTGGACTCTCATATCGAATTAGTAAAGTCGTGGAGCATTGGGAGCTTGCTAAAGAAACGCCAGCCATGGATTTTGCGGATGTTAAACATCCTGCCTTCTACGAGAAAACGTAGCCAGATTATTCACCTTAAAATAAAAGAAAGCGATTTCAAATAATACAAGGGAGGACGATAAATGCCGCGCTTTAGCGATACCGAAAGAGAGAAGATCAAGCAAAAGCTTTTAACGGAAGGGGAACGTTTATTTACAGCATACGGGTTAAAGAAAGTGACCATCGATGATTTGGCGGCGGCGGCTAATATTGCCAAGGCTTCCTTCTATAAATTTTATGAGGGGAAGGAATACCTTTATCTGGACATCGTTCAAAAGGCTCAAGCGGATGTCTTTACTAACCTGGAAAAGATGCTGGATGAAAATAAAGCGTATTCTGCCAGAGAACGGGTAAAGCAGGTTTTTTTAAAAATGTATGAGCTTATGCTGGAATATCCAATCTTATGTCAGATAAATTCTGCAAATATTGAAATGATATCGAGAAAGGTATCTGCACAGAGATTAGCAGAGTTCACAGCACAGAATATGGATGCTGTTTATGTCCTTGTACGGCGTGGAATTCCATTTGCATATAGTACAAAGATAGTTTCGACAGTATTTAGTGCGTTATATGGTGTATGGACCGGCTTACAGGGTGAAGACGATGAAATGAAACAACAAGTAATAAATATAATTCTGAATGGAGTTATTGAGCAGATGGTAGAGGAGAATAAAGATGCAGAGTAATTTTCGTTTGCTATATCCCCCGGGTTATGAGAAAAACTCCCATAACACCATGAAAAACTTTGATTTTATCCACACTCTTCAAATCGATACGATGATCGTTTTGATCAATGAAAGTTATCTGGGGCTGCAGAAGCTTTCATTGGAAGATTACTTTACGACGGACACGGAAGTATTATTCTATCGCCTTGCCATTGTGAACGACATAATCGGCAATCCCTATTTATATGAGGTCTTTTGCAGGGCGATCAATTTAATCCGTAATATCCACGACGTGTCATGTACTATGAGCAGTGACTTTACGGTGGAAGCGTCACTGGGTGTTATCCGGTATCTGGAGATGTATGAAGAAATCGTGGAATTATTCGCCGGCGGGCTAAAGGGTCTGTCGCCGGAATCCGAAGGAATGCGGTTTTTCAAGGAACAGATAGAAAGCATTAAGGAAAGCGATGACTATAAAAGCCTGTGCGCTGAGCTTTCCGGGATGGAAGTAAGGCTCGGAACGATTAAAAGCATTTCAGTTGGAATAAATCTGGATGAGACTCTTCGGGTAAAGGATGCCGGGTTGCTTTCTGTGGAAAGTACGCTCTATCACGAAGGAACCATTATAGAAAAGCTGCTTAAGAAAAATCCGCAGGACAGCTTCTCCTTGATGGCACCTTTATATCCGTTGCCGAAAGGTCTGACAAAGGAAGAACTGAAATCGATTAACTATGGGGTAAAGTCCGCGTTGAACACAATTTTCTACAAATCCTTACATAGCTTTGAGCCGCTTATTCAAAAGTATTACAGGAGCAGCACTTCCTTTTTCGTTTCGCTTTTGGACGATATACGGTTTCTGACGGCGGGTGTGGGATTTATCCTTTCTATGAAAGAATTGGGTCTGCCTATGTGTCGGCCGCAAATTGCTCCTATGCAGGCTAAAAAATGTGATCTGGAAAATGTGTACAACCCGGCTCTGGCGAGAAAATCCATCGAGCAAAGAATCGTTTCCAATTCCTTTGCGTTTGATGAAAAGGGACGCTTTTATTTGGTGACGGGGCCCAATCACGGCGGCAAATCTATTTTTGCCTATTCAATCGGCATGGCACAGGCACTGTTTCAGCTGGGGCTGTTTGTTCCGTCAGAAAGTGCGCTCATGAGTCCTGTCTCAGGGATATACACGCACTTTCCATCCTCCGACGAGAACAATTATGGGAAGGGAAGGCTGGAGAGCGAGTGCTCCCGATTGGGAGCTATTATGGAAGAATTGACGGACACAGATATGCTGCTCATGGATGAAACCTTTTCCAGCACCAGCGGCTTGGAGGCCGGATACATCGCCTCCGAGGTGCTTACCGGAATCGGAGCCATCGGCTGCGGCGGTATGTTTGTTACACATATTCATGATTTGACTCAGCAAATTGATATTTATAACGGTCATCCTCAAAATAAAGGAAAGATAGATAATCTCGTGGCACAGATGGACAGCGAAAGGGATGGAAGCAGAAGCTATAAAATTTCCCGAACTACACCGGATGGTCTGAGCTATGCCAAGGATATTGCCGGCCGCTATGGGCTTCATCTGGAAAATATTATAAAAAATTTAGAATAAAAAACTGCCCGGATATTTAAAATCCGGGCAGTTTTCCAATTACAAAGAATCCTGCGTTGAAATAGTGATAGGAACCTCTATATATGTAGCAGATGGCCGTACTTTTTTGATTAAATAGTCGAAGAGGAGTTTAACCAGCTGGTACCCTTGAAATTCCGGACTCTGCCCCAATGCAAAATCTACGGTACCATCTTCCAGCAATTTTAAGGTTTCCGGCACAAGGTCATGGCATATTAGCGCTACTTGATCTGTTTTTTCCAAAATACGAAGAGCATTTCCGACTCCGGACACACCACCGCCTGTAATATATATACCTTTAAGATCGGGCACTTTTTTAAAGTATTCGAGTGTAATTTTGAATGCCTCATCCTTACGATCTTGGTTTTCCCGAATATCTAATATGTGAATCGGAAACGAATTGAGATTTATTTTGTCCATAAACCCTTGCAGGCGGTCTTTGTGGCAAGAAAGATTATAAGAACTGATAATAATGCCGACTTCACCACCCTCGGGCAATAACTTGCTCATAAGACCGGCAACCGTACGTCCCCCCTTTTTGTGGTCCTGTCCGATAAAGCACATATCGTTAGTTCCCTGAAGCTTTGAATTAAAGGTTATTACTGCGATACCGCTGTCAATCAACTGATTGATTTTCGTGCGAACCCTGTCATCGTCTATTGGAAATACGGCAATACCTGAAACACGATCATTTTCTAATTCGGTCAGTATACTTATCTGCTCGGCGGGTTCCAGGGAAATGGGCATTTTTATATTCACTTCGATTCCAAAAGCTTTATATTCTTCCTGAGCATTTTTTACGCCCAGCAGCATTTCCTGAATGAAGGGATTGTATTCTGGTGTAAGGATAATTCCTATCTTTATAGGATCTTTACTTTGCACAAGTGCTTTGCCGATAAAGTTAGGCTGGTAATTTAATCCTTCTGCTATTTCCAGAACCTTCTTTCTGGTTTCATTTTTTACTCCCGGTCTATCATTAAGAACCTTATCAACAGTACCTCTGGATACATTTGCCAACTCTGCTATTTGCTTTATAGTAACAGGCATAATAATACTCCCCTCCAGTAAAATCATATTTATTATTGTTTTATATTATCATGATA
>JAEWPN010000197.1 GCA_023399455.1 Bacillota bacterium | reverse complement strand
GCTGAATAAACTACTATGTCCGCTCCATAAGTAAAAGGATTGAACAAATAAGGCGTTGCGAGGGTATTATCTACTATTAGTGGAATTTTGTGAGAATGAGCTATTTGCGCTATCACTTCAAAATCTGGAATCGTCGCAAAGGGATTGGTCAGACTTTCAATGAAAATCGCCTTCGTATCCGGCGTCAGCTTTTTGCGGAATTCCTCCGTATCATCGGGGTTTTCCACAATGTCGATTTGTATTCCCAGATCCGGCAGCAGATGTCCGAAGCTGTCAACGGTTCCTCCGTAAAGCCGGGCTGTTGTTAAAATGTGCCCTCCCTTTCCTGCCACATTTAAAAGCGTATAGGAGACGGCGGCCATTCCGGAGGCGAGTGCGATCGCCCCTGCCGCACCATGCAGCGCCGCTATGCGTTTCTCCAAGACATCCACCGTCGGATTGGAAAGCCTCGTGTAGATAGGATCCTCCTCCGAAAAAGAAAATAACCGGTCGGCACGGTAACTGTCTCCAAGCGTAAAAGCCGCAGTCTGATAAATCGGTACGGATACCGCATTGTTATGCTGTGATGCTTCATATCCCGCCTGAACCTTCAATGTATCGAATTCAAAACTCATGTCTTCTCCTCCTCTTATCCAACCAAGCTGCCATCTATCGTGCGCTCAGTCAGCCTTCCCTCTTCCATGACAAAGGTGCGGTTCCCATATTCTAAAGCCTCCAGATCATGAGTTACCATTACAACTGCCGTTCCTGTTTCCGCAATCTCTTTAAACAGCTTCATGATTTCTGCAGCAGTGCGTACATCCAGATCGCTGGTCGGTTCATCGGCGATCACATAGTCCGGCTGGTTGATCAGCGCTCTTGCTATTGCAATTCGCTTTACTTCCCCTCCTGAGAGATGCTTGGGATAGGTATCCGCCAGATGAGAAATTCCCGTCCGTTCCAACAGAAAACGAGCTTCCTTTTCCGGGCTCCCCTCTCTTTTGGACAAATAGAAGGGTACTCTTACGTTATCCAGCACATTAAGGCTCGCCAACGTGCTCTGTCCCTGAGATATGTATCCTATTTTCGAATTCCGGTAAGCACTGGCCGCTTTGTCTTGCAGATCCCCTACATTCAACCCATCTATCTCTATGCTTCCCTCGGTAGGGGTCAGCAGGCAGGCCAGCATGTTGACCAGGGTACTTTTCCCGCTGCCGGAGCGGCCGACAATATTGACGAAATCTCCCCGACAAACGGTAAAGCTTACACGATTTACCGCCCGAAATATTTTCCGGCCTCTCGTATACTCTTTTGTAAGCGATTTTACCTCTAATGCCATACCAACAGTCCCTCCTTTCTTATTCAGCTACCCGTCTTCCCTAATGGAGGCGTATACCTCTGTCCGGCTTCCTTTTACCGCCGCATATGCCGCCGCAAGCGGTCCCGCGGCAAAAGACAGAAGAAGGCTCATTCCTAACAGGCGAAGCGTTATGGCCGTATTCGGGAGCAAATATGGCAGCCCCAGCCTTTCTCTCGTATAAGTACTGAACGGAAACAGGATGAGAACGGCGGCGGCCGTTCCAAGCAATCCTCCCATTACGCTTATGCTAAAAGCCTCCATAAGCACAATCCCGCATATTTTTCCTCTCGTCGCCCCCACCGACCGTAAGAGAGCCAGCTCTTTTTTCCTTCCATTTGTTATTGCCAGGAACATCGCTGCCAGAAGAAATACCGCTAACAGCCAGAGCAGAAGGGTAATCGCATGGATAAAGGTCAGAAGAACATCCATGTTATTTGCAGTGGAGGCAAATACATTTTGCGATTTCACTATGCTGATTCCCGAAATCTGCCGGCGTATATTCGTGGTAACTTCATCTGCGTCGTAACCCTCTTTTATTTTTACAAGTACGGTAGAAACCGAGCGGTCCACATCCGTACCATAAACATCCACACTTAGATTCATACCTGCGGCTCTTGCCCCTGCAACCAGCATTTTTATGGTATTCATATTGGCATATACCGAATAATCCATACCGGTTGAGGTCTTTTCAAGCTGAGCCACGACCTGATAGGTGTCGTCAAAAAATTGCAGGGTTCCTGTATCATTCAAAACAATATCGCTGCCCGCAATGATCTGTCCGTCTCCTATTTGCTCCCGGTATACCTTGGCAATCCACGGCTGTATAACAAAGTCCGTATCGGGATCGAAGCCTATCACCTGAACGGGTACGGAGCAGCATGCCGCCGCAAGGGTCGAAATAAAAAATTGTGAGGAAACCTTATCGATTCCTTCAACTTTTTCTATCTGCTCTTCTATCGATTGATCGAAATAAAATTTTTCCGGCTCTCCTGACAAGAGGATTCCTTCATAATCCGCTTCATGATCCAGCGGAACTACTGCCAGATCAGCTCCCAGACGCTCCTTTAAGCTTCCCAGCCCATTTCTTAGGCTCTGAGACATCAGGGAGCCTCCGAAGGTGGTAAATGAAAGAAGCATTACGATAAAAATGAGACAGGCTGTTCGAAAGGGATTTCTTTGCAGATTATGAATGGACAGCCTTATCGTCGTCAGCGGTTTGCTTTTCATGATCTTTTGTCCCTTTCTTATTCATACGATTCAGGTAAACCCCATTGATTATGGCTATCGCTATGAGAAGCCCGCTCAAAACGGAAAGTGCAGGCAACGACAGCGCACGGCAGGTCATACGGGTGCTGCCGCATACACCTATTAGAACCGTAGGTAACAATAGCGCCAGAATCCCGTTAAGTAAAACTGCAGCAGTTAAGCCGAGCCGTATCCGGACACTGTCTGTCAAAGCAGCAAAAAGGCCTGATAGTGAAATCAAAATACCTGCCCCGAGCTCAGCCCGTGCGGTCCAAAAGCATTTCATCGTCTCTTCAGAATGTTCATGTACTCCGCAAACCGGAAAAATAGTCTGTGGTCCCAATGCGATAAGAAGGCCAATTACAATAGTTAGAATTCCAAATACTAATCTGTTCCTCATAATAATCGTTCCTTTCTCATAGCCTGCGGACTTTATACTAATCATAAATATGCTTGCCGAAATATCGGTCTCCTCTGTCCGGAAAGATTACAACGATTTTTCCGGAGGGCACTTCTTTCGCCAGCTTTCTTGCTGCCGCCAGCGCCGCTCCTGATGAGGAGCCGGCAAAAATACCTTCGTATCTGGCTATATTCTTAACCTCCGCAAAGGCCTCGGCGTCGTTTATTTTAATTACTTTATCCACAAGGCTCATATCCATCGTATCGGCGATAAAATCATTGCCGATTCCCTCGATCTCATAATTCGCGTGCTCGCCTCCTCCAATCGTAGACCCTTCAGGATCCGCCAGTACGCCTTTTACTCCGGGGTTGCGTTCCTTTAGGTATTTCAGGATTCCCGAAAAGGTGCCTCCGCTTCCCGCACCTGCAATGACATAATCGATATCTCCGTCCAAATCCGCATAAATCTCCGGTCCGGTAGTTTCATAGTGAGCCTGAGGATTGCTTGCGTTCTTAAATTGCTCAAGGGTTACCGAATTCGGAATCTCTGCGCGAAGCTCATCCGCCCGTTTAATGGCTCCTGCCATTCCATCATCCAACGGCGTATTTATAATCTCCGCTCCCAGCGCCCGTAACAAGGTCTGTTTTTCCTGTGAAAACTTTTCCGGAACGGTAAAAATCAGCCGGTAGCCCTGATTGAGAGCTGCAAATGCGATGCCGATTCCGGTATTTCCGGCAGTAGCCTCGATAATCGTATCGCCGGGCTTAAGTACATTCCGCTTTCTGGCGTCCTCGATCATATATTTTCCGATTCTGTCCTTAACGCTTCCTGCGGGATTATAAAGCTCCAGTTTCGCATAAACCTGAAACTCGTCGGGAAATCCCAGATTCTTCAATCCGACTAGCGGAGTATGACCGATCAATTCCTGCATGGAGTGGTATAAACTCATAATTTTGCCCTCACTATGGCGACTTGTAAATCCCGGCTTAAGTCCTTGACATTTTCAATGCCTACGGAAAGCCGGATAAGGCCGTCCGTTATCCCAACCTTTTCCCTGATTTCCTTTGGAATCGAAGCGTGGGTCATGCTTGCCGGATGGCAGACAAGGGACTCTACACCGCCCAGACTTTCCGCCAGTGCGATGATTTTCAGCTCTTCAAAAAATTTACGGATATCATAGTCCTCATGAAGCTCGAAGGAAATCATGGCTCCACCGCTTTTGGCCTGCCTCTTGTTGATCTCATAGCCCTGTGCATCGGGAAGCCCCGGGTAATATACCGCCTTTACCGCCTTATGCTCTCTTAAGAACCTCGCCAGTTCTACGGCATTTCTCACATGACGGTCCATTCGGACGCTCAAAGTCTTGATGCTTCGAATTAACAGGAAGGAATCAAAGGGCTGTAACACTCCGCCCGTGGCGTTTTGTACGAAGTGGAGCCGTTCAGCCAGCTCTTTTGTCTTAACTACGGCCAGGCCTGCGATCAAATCGCTGTGCCCTCCCAGATACTTTGTTGCCGAATGGAGGACAATATCCGCTCCATGCTCTAAGGGGCGCTGAAGGTACGGCGTCATAAAGGTATTGTCTACGATGAGCAGCGCTCCTTTTCTTTTTGCTATTTTGGCTATGGCGGAAATATCCGTTACTGTCAGAAGAGGATTGGCCGGGCTTTCGATTAAGACAGCTTTTACCTCAGGGGTAAGCGCTTCCTCAAACGCATCCAGATCGGTGGTGTCCGCAATGGCATACTGAAAGCCGAACCGTTGAAATATTTTATCGAGTACGCGGAAGGTACCCCCGTAGACATTGCTGGATATCACTATCTTATCGCCGCTTTGAAAAAGACTGAGCACTGCGGTGGTAGCCGCCATGCCGGAGGCGAAAGCAAAGCCTGCTCTTGCGCCTTCCAGCTCAGCGATAAGAGATTCCAGCGCCTCTCTGGTAGGATTGCCCGTGCGGGAATATTCATATCCTCTGTTTTTACCCAATCCGTCCTGCATATAGGTGGATGTCTGATATACCGGAGTGTTTACTGCGCCGGTGCGCTCATCTCCATATATCCCGCCGTGAACCAGGGCGGATTCGATATATTCATAATTCTTCAAAATTTTGCCTCCTTTTTTATCTGTTTATTTTCCTATTTAAGGGTGGCAGGTATTACAGCTCCTTCATATTTTTCTTCTATGAACTTTCTCGTGTCTTCCGACTGAAGTTCTTTTACAAGTGCAATAATCGCCGGGTTATCCTTATCCTCCGCCCTTACCGCGATAATATTTGCATAGGGGCTGTCGCTGCCTTCAGAAAACAGCTTCGTGGAGGTTATTTTTGCTTCTAAAGCTTTATTGGTATTGGTAATAAAAAAGTCATAGTCCGCTTTGGTTGGTATAATTTGAGCGGAATCCAGCTCGACGATTTCCAGAGGGCGAATGTATTCCTCGATATCAGTCAGGGAGGCGCTTAATGTAGTAGCGGTTTCCTCATCGAGCTTGATAAAACCATTCTGCTCCAAAATACGCAGGGCACGGTATTCATTAGTTCCGTCGTTAGGAATTGCAACGACCGCATCATCGGGAATTTCTTCTGTACTCGTATACTTATCCGAATATGCCGTGATGGGCTCCACATGAATATCCCCCGCATTGACTAAATCAAAACCGTTGGTCGTGTTCCACTCCTCCAAATACGGATAGTGCTGGAAGTAGTTAAAGTCGACTTCTCCCTTTGCCGTTTTCTCATTAGTTGTAGCGTCTGCTGATGTAGCTACGAGCTCAACGATGATACCTTGCTCCGCAAGTTTAGGCGTTACATATTCGATAATCTCCGAATGAGGTACAAGATCTGCAATGCCTGTAATCGTTACAGTTTCATCTGTCCCGGCAGCGTCATCGGCGGTTTCGGATGCGGCTGTGTCCTCGGTGGATTCTGCCTGAGCCGTGCTTTCGGCAGCCGTGCTTTCCGTGACAGGAGCTTCTGTCTGTGCCGTTTTATCTGCTTGTGCTCCGCAGCCTGTAAGAACTCCTAACGAAAGAATTGCTGTGGTTAGTAAGGGTAATAGAGTTGATTTTTTCATGTTGTTTTCTCCTTTTTATGTGTTTGATTGTTAAGTTACAATAAATTCCTCTTTTTCAATATTCTTCTTGAAGTAAAATCTCCCAGAAACTGCACGAGCTGGACGAGAATAATCAATATGTATACCGCGGCAAAGAGTACATCATGCTGGAAGCGTTGGTAACCGAAGCGAACAGCGATATCTCCTATTCCTCCCGCACCGAACATTCCGGCCAAAGCTGTCATGGATATTACTCCTATTACCGCTACTGTAAAGCCCCGGATAAGGGAAGGAACAGTTTCGGGAAGCAGTATCCGGAAGATAATCTGCAGATTTGTACTTCCGATAGATTTGGCAGCTTCTACTTTTCCTTTGGAGATTTCCAGCAGGCTGCTTTCTACGATGCGGGCATACATGGGAATACAGCTTGCTGCTATAGCTATAATGCAGGCATTGGTTCCATAGGATTTGCCGAAAAACAGGCGGGCAACGGGTATCATTAATATGATCATGATCATCTGCGGCAAAGAGCGAAGGCAGTTGATCAGCCAGCCCGAACCGGTATAAAGGCTAGTCATTGGTACTAAGCCGTTGGGATTCGTAACTGTCAGCATAATCCCCAAAAGCAATCCCAAGACAAGCATGATAGCTGAAGAAAGTACCGTCATGTAAAGTGTTTCAAAAATGGATGGTGTTATCCGTTCCCATACCTCCGGCGCAAACGAACCTTTTATTACCTCCCAAAGAGGCGTATCCAATAAACTCATGCTGCCACTCCTTTTCTATTTCTATTTTTAGGATGATTTTTTGCAGGTTCCTCTATATTCCCTCTCCGTTCATAAGGCTATCCGCTTTTTGAAATTCGAGAAATACCTTTGCAAAAAGCTCTCCGGTACGGCTGTGGGGATTATGGAATATTTCATTTACCGAGCCAGACTCTATAATAAGTCCGTCTTCAAGAACCGCCATCCGCTCACATGTATATTTGATAGCATCCAGCTCATGGGTAATCATCAAAATCGTAATTCCTGTCGCCTTGTTGATCTCCTTAAGCAATTCCAGTATCTGAAGCGTGGTCTGCGGATCGAGGGCCGATGTTGCTTCATCGCTCAGCAGCAGGTGCGGATCGTTTACCAAGGCTCTGGCAATTCCTACCCTTTGCTTTTGTCCTCCTGAAAGTCCCCCCGGATAGGCGGATAATTTATCCGACAACCCTACGAGTTCCGCCGTATCTAAAACGCGTCGTTTGATCTCTTCCCTGGAAACACCGCTGATTTCCAATGGATATGAAATATTTCTATATACCGTCTTTGCCTCAAACAGGTTAAAGGTTTGAAAGATCATGCCGATTTTACGCCGTTCTTTGAGCAGCTCCTGTTTTGACAGCTTTAGGATATCGACGCCGTCTATTAGAATCTCTCCCTTATCGGGCGTCTCCAGCCTGTTAATACACCGCGCCAGTGTGGACTTTCCCGCTCCGCTGAAGCCTATGGTCCCGAATATTTCTCCTTTCCTTATGGAAAGATCTACCCCTCTCAAAACCTCCAGCGGTCCGTCATGTGTAGGGTAAGTTTTATGTAAATCTTTAATTTCGATATAGTCCTCCATAATATTATGTCTGTTGTACCGCTTAGCCCTCTGACACGGCAAGCATGTCGTACACTCCTTTCTTTATTACAGAACAAAAATGTGCTCCGCACAATCTCGCGGCCAAATACTTTGGCAGCACAGCTTTTGTTCCGCGCGCGTAGCTGCGCATTGTTGCCCGAAGGGCTTTTTATATCATAAGAAGCAATATTTTCTCACATTAAAGCAGCAAAGTGTTCCTATCATATAAAAAGGCAGCCAGGATCATATAATCCTGACTGCCTTAATAGCATTCGCAAGATGATATAACCATTTTATCCCCCGGAGAAATTATATTTTTGCATAACACAACAAGAAATACAGCAACACTGCATTCCTATAGAGGTACGTATGATTCTGTTAACTGCAACTGTTCTGTTTTGCATAATTATTTCTCCCTTCCGGAATCCCAACTATTTCCTAGTAAACTTATTGGTATTATATGTTTTTGATTTTTATTTGTCAATAAAAGATATATTGTTTTTCTCAATTTTGTCATTTCATCTAAATTATAGTTGATTAATACGCTTATATTTATACAATTTTTATTATTTCATATATGTTTAGTATGTTTTATCCGGCAATTTCCTTACCCTTTTCACATGGATTCTTTTTAGGATGATCAGGGTGTCAAGAGGTCCTTTTTTAAAATATTAGAGACAATATGCCCAAAGACGTTCGCAAAAAGAACCTTTTGACACCCTGATTTTAGAATAAAAAGAAGCCTTGTTAACCTATGAATTCTCATCCATGATTAACAAGGTTTCCTTACAATCTATTCCCAGCCCTTCCATACCTCCGGCTTATATCCTACTGTGGCCATTTTGCCATTTCTTACGATGGGCGTTAAAAGTACCTGCTGATTTTCAAGCACTTTTCCTTCTTTGTCTTCTTCCGCAATATATTTTATCAGAGCGAGCACATCCTTATCCTTGCAGTTTTCGTTCAGCATGGCTTCCAGTCCGCCGACCGCCTGCTTCACACTAACGAATTCCCCTCTGCTCATACCTTTTTCATTCAAATCAATGAACTGGAACTTCACACCGCGTTCCTTGAAATACCTTTGCGCCTTCTTCGTGTCGTACCATCGTTTGACAAGGTCACACACGGTCGGATAAGGGCAAATTTTTGTTCCTGCCGCGTTACTTTCGCTCCGCGTACGCCCAGTACGCGTCGGTCAAGTGCCTTGCAGGGACGAAAATTTGTCCCTTTCCGACTCTTCGACCCTGACCATAGAAATTTGCCTGATTTTCAAGGCGGACGATCGAGGCGTACTGGACGTACGCCGATTGAGGACAACGCAGAAAATCAAGCAAATTTCATGGTTCAGGGCGCGTAAGACCTTGTCAAACGATGGTAACATTTATTTGTTCCGAAAATCTGTAAGTTCATAGCTTTCCTCAATCATTCTTTCTATGTCTTTATCCGGTACCGTTCCATCCAAAATAATGGAGTTCCAATACTTCTTGTTTAAATGATAGCCCGGCACCACCGAATTAAACGCATCCCGCCAGAAATCCCGCCATTCCTCATTACATTTTACATTAACCCATATATGGCCATCCTTTTCATATATCCAGGCAAATACCTTTTGATTTTTCTTATGCCGCATCACCGTCCAATTAGGATCGTGAAACGGATAGTCCTCATATACATCTTCTAATTTACTGCAAAATGCAATAACCTCTTCACGCTTTACCATCCTTCCACCTCCCATACTCTGCTGTAAGGTTACACTACTATATGAAGTATTCGATAGTTCTCGCCGGCGTTTTCTGCGTATCTTTATTAAAAATAATGACCGCCTCGCGGGTTTCTTTCGGCCCAAGCGCATAGGGACCCTTGCCCGCATCGTTCATCATACCATAGGGTACACGGCGGTTAAAACTGTAGGGCATATCCGTAATCAACTCAATTTCCTCTTGCTTAAACGGCTTTTTCCTATAATAAGGATCGAACAGGCAGACTCTTTTTTCATCGATTCCCGTCAGCAGCACATAATGCCAGCAGCCGTACATAACCCGGGCCACTACTGCGCCGCCCTGCTGCAACGCCGATATAATCCTGCTGTTTTCCCCGACAGAGACGTCTTCCCCCGTAAGATATTCGCTCTGCACCGGAACCTTTTTCACCTTTCCAAACTGGTTAAGCCAATCGCATATGAACATCATCGCCATGCGCGAGGTTCCGTTTTTCCCGAATTCTCCCTTTTCGTTATAGGCATCCAGACAAAAAAGCATGATATGTTTGATAATATCGGGCGGAATCTGCTCACGCCGGAACAAAAAGCTCATCGCATTTATTAAAGTAGTCGGACCGCAGTCATATTCCGTAATCTGGTAGTTCAAAGGATTCTTCATCCCGCATTCACCTCGCTCGTCATAAGTACTCTCGTCAATTCCGCAATTTTTACAAGCTCCTCCACTGTAGTATACTCCTCGCAGGAGTGACACTGGTTCATGGCGCAGGCAAGCACGATTCCCGTAATACCATGCTCTGACATCGCATTGTTATCACTGCCGCCGAACGTCTGCTGGAGAGAGGACGGCATGTGTAAGGTCCGGCATGCCTCTTCAAACCTGCGGACCACGGAATGCTCCTTGGGCGTTTCATACGCTTGGCAATTGGTAATCACTTCGAACTTTACCGTAGCCTTAAAAGCTTCCGCCGATTTTTCAAATCGCTTTTTTACTTCCTGCGCCGCTTCCATTGCCTTCTTATGGGAATAGCTGCGTATCTCTCCGCCGACCACACACAATGCCGGAACAATATTGGTGGCGAGTCCGCCTTGTATCACTCCTATATTAAGTGTGGTAATATCGTCGATGTGCCCCAGCTTCAGCCTGGCTATGGCATCGGCTGCCGCCTGTATTGCATGAATGCCCATATGGGGTGCAAATCCCGCATGAGATGCTTTTCCGTTAACCTCTATATTCAGGGAAAGGATAGAAGGTGCCTGATAAGCAGCCCCTCCCACGGCTCCCGTCAGGTCGAGCACATATGCTTCTTTGGATTTAATTTTACTGTAATCAAACACCTTGGCACCCTTGCAGTAAATTTCCTCTGCGACCGTAAACAACACTTCGATGGGCCGATGCTCCAGCCGCTTTTCCTTTATCGTGTACAAGGCTTCTAAAATCGCTGCAATTCCCGCAAAATCATCTGCCCCCAATACAGTGTCTCCCTTACTCCGGATTACACCGTCAGCGCCTAAAACTGCCTGTTTTCCCCTGGAAGGCTCCACCGTATCCATATGGACACAGAAAAGAAGCGGCTCCAATTCTTCTCTGCCCTCCAAAAAACCGTATATATTGCCGCAGTTTCCGCCCAGCTTACTGCCTGCGTCGTCCTCCGCCACGTCAAAACCCAGCTCCTCCAGCTTATTTTTCAAATAATCGCCCATCTCCCTTTCCAACAGGGAAGGACTGTCTATGGATACCAGCCGGGTAAATTCCTTAACGAGTCTTTCTTTATCAATTGTCATTTTCATAAATATACTCCTTCCAAAGTCCAGAAATCTGTGGGGATATGGTTTAGATATAAAACATAATTTCATGTTCGCCTTTATGCCTTTCGGCTTCATTCACAAGGTCTAAAAGGGTAATCCCATGCAAGGTCCCGCTTATCGTCCTATCCAGTGTATCGAACACCTTTATTCTAAGAGCGCTCTCAATATCCATAGCCGTCTCTGCTACAGTCTCCTGCGTTCTTTCAAATAAGGAATCCTCTACCGAAGTCAGCACCTCGTATACCGTTATCTGCCCCGGCTTGCGCGAAAGCAGATAGCCTCCCTGCGCCCCCTTCGTCGATGTAACCACTCCTCCCCGTTTTAAAAGAGAGAAAACCTGCTCCAGATATATCTTCGATATACCGAGCTCCTTTGAAATGTTAATTACCGTTGCATATTCTCCGCTGTCATAGCGCTGCGCCATATTCGTCACAGCAGCCAATGCATAGCGGCCTTTAGATGATATTCTCATGCTAGTCCCCTTTTCTTAATCTTTTATTTCATACTATAATAATATGTTTTATGAATTATATAATAAAAAAAATTGGCTCATTTGTCAATCTCCTATTAACCGAGTAGGAATTATTATAATTTTTCCAAAGGCTAAAATATAAGATAATATAGATGATTGCTTTGACTATAAGACAATGATATACTTTTCGTACATATGAGTTTTTGTCCTTTTAAGTCAAGAGAATAATCTGAAATTATTATAAAATATTCATGAAGGTAAGGATATGAATCAGGATGATAAAATTGAAATAGTTCAGGCGATGCAGGACTATATAAAGAAAAACATCGCGGAAACAAATTTTAGTCTGGAAGCGATGTATGAACACACCGGATATTCGCAAAGGCACGCTAAGCGGCTTTTTTGCGAGCTGCTGCATATGACGCCGAACGAATATGTACGAAGAACAATGCTCACTTCGAGTACGAAAAAGCTCCTGAAAACCGAAAAAAACATTATAGACATCGCACTGGATAGCAATTACGAGACACATGAGGGTTACACAAGAGCCTTTAAAAAAAGCTTTCAGATCGGCCCCGCCGAGTATCGGAAATCACCGAGAGCTATCCCTTTGTTCGTCCAGTATCCCGTATGGGCATATCATACCTATCTTAATCATAAGGAGAGATTGGAAATGGATAAGGAAACTATGGTTTGCACAGTCACACCGGTTGAAAAACCAAAAAGAAGGTTAATTATTTTACGCTCTGCCAATGCTCATGATTATTGGTCCTTCTGCGAGGAGAATGGCTGCGATTGGGAGGGAACCATGAACAGCATTCCCGAGAAAATGGATAACGCCGCTATTATAGAGCTGCCGGATTCCCTGATAAAGGAAGGTACTGCCTCCACTGCTGCCGGTATTGAGGTCCCTTTCAGCTATAATGCTGCTATCCCGGAAAAATATGAAATCATCGAAATCGATTCCGGCATCATGCTTTATTTTAAGTCGGAGCCTTTTGAGGATGAAA